>JBFFZZ010000040.1:0-16182 GCA_041568335.1 Candidatus Polarisedimenticolaceae bacterium
CTCGGTCATTGGCGTCACCGACGTGCTTGGTGAGGGGCGCGCTTCGCGCGCCCGCTCGGCAAGTCCCACTCAACAAGACGGTCTGTCGTTCGCGACGAATCAGCAAGATCCGGGGCGCGAGTGGTGGATTCCGCGGAGGAATTCGGTGACCGCGTTCTCGCTGGATTCGAACTGCTTGAAGATGCCGACGAACGTGATCGTCGACCGGGGTTCTCCGTGGGACGATATGCTTCGAATACCGGTGATCGGACGGACGATGCAAGGGGCGGGACCGCGATGAAGAAACGGAGCGAGCTGGCGCCGGATCTCGGTATCTCGCGGGTCGTTACGGGCTTGTGGCAAATCGCGGACATGGAGCGCGACGGCAAGACGCTGGACGCCGACGCGGCGGCGGACGCGCTCGTGCCTCATGTCGACGCGGGCTTCACGACGTTCGACATGGCCGATCACTACGGTTCGGCGGAGCTCGTCGCCGGTGCCTTGCGCGCCCGTTTTCCCGGTCCGGAGCAGCTTCAGCTACTCACGAAGTGGGTGCCGCCTCCCGGTCCGATCACTCGTGACGACACCCGTACGGCGGTGCAACGCGCGCTCGAGCGGATCGGCGTCGAGCGGCTCGACCTGTTGCAGTTCCACGCCTGGAACTACGACGATCCGCGTTACCTGGATGGCCTGTTCTACCTCGACGAGCTCCGGCGCGAGGGGTTGATCCGCCACCTCGGGTTGACCAACTTCGACACGGCGCACCTACGCCTCGTCGTCCATAGCGGGATCGAGATCGTCTCCAACCAGGTCAGCTTCTCGCTGCTTGACCGGCGGCCGGTCGCCGGCCTGTCCCCGTTCTGCGTCGAGAAAGGCATCCGGCTACTGGCCTACGGGACGCTCGCCGGTGGTTTCCTGACCTCGCGTTTCCTCGGCGCCGCCGACCCGGGACAGCAGGACCTTCCGACCTGGTCGCTGATGAAGTACCGGCGGTTCATCGAGGCGGCGGGCGGTTGGGAACGGTTTCAAAAAGTGCTGAGTGCGCTTGATGGAGTGGCCCGCCGGCTCGGCGTGTCGATCGCCAACGTCGCGACGCGTTACGTGCTCGAGCAGCCGGCCGTGGGGGGTGTCATCGTCGGCGCGCGTCCCGGTCAAAGCGATCACCTCGACGACAATCTCGCCTTGCTCGAGTTCGCATTCGACGATGCGAGCCGCCGCGAGGTCGACGACGCCGTTTCCGATCTGGACGCGATCCCGGGCGATAGCGGGGACGAGTACCGCCGCGCGCCCTCCTCACGGCGTCCGGTGATCTCAGCCACCACGTCGAGGCGGCCCCAGTGCCGTTCGACGTACACGCGGGCAAGGACGGACGGCAACGCGCACTGAGCGGCACCGAGTGGGAAGAGATCGGCGCCTACTGTCGCGCGATACGGTGCGGCTCGAGGATCCTCGTTTCCGGCACCACGGCGACACACGGCGAGCGAGCGATCGGTGGCCGCGACGCGGTCGCGCAAGCCCATTTCGTGATCGACAAGATCGCGGCAGCCGTCCGTTCGCTGGGCGGCCGCTTCGAGGACATCGTCCGCACGCGGATCTACGTCAGCCGGATCGACGACCGGGAAGCCGTCGCGCGTGTTCACGGCGAACGGTTTCGCGACGTGCTTCCCGCCAGCACGCTCGTTCAGGCGTCGCTCGTCGGTGAGGAGTACCTGGTGGAGATGGAGGCCGAGGCACGCATCGTCGATTAAGGTTTTCACCCGACGATCATTCCCCGTATACTCGAAACATGCGATGCGCGGTTTTGCGGGTGATCGTAGTGGTCGGCTGCCTCACGCTACCCGGTTGTGCTTCTCTGATTGAAGATATCGAGCGGTCGCTAGAGACGGCCGATGCGAGTACGCCGACGGATGGGCTACGCGAAGCTCTGGCGGTGGGTACGACGCGTGCCGTCGATCGTCGCGGGCGGCAAGGCGGCTACCTTGGCGATCGGCTCGTCGAGATCGCGGTGCCCGACGAGTTCGACGCGGCGGCACGCGCGCTTCGTGTCCTCGGACGCGACGATCTGGTCGAGGACTTCAAGCTCGGAATGAACCGGGCGGCGGAGGCTGCCGCACCCGTTGCCCGCGACGTATTCGTCCAGTCCATTCGGCGGATGACCTTCGAGGACGCCCGTGCCATCCTTCAAGGACACGACACCGCCGCGACGGATTTTTTTCGACGGACGGCCGGACCCGAGCTCGAGCGCCGTTTCTTGCCGATTGTCGAAGACAAGCTCGCGGTGGTCGGTGCGACGCGTGACTTCGACGATTTGATGCGGCGTATCGAGACCTTACCGCTCGTCGACAAACCGGTCTTCGACTTGACGTCTTACGTCACCGATCGCGCCCTGAACGGCCTGTTCGATACGCTTGCCGAGGAGGAGCGGCGCATCCGCACCGAACCGCTCGCGCGTACGACCGCCCTCCTGAAGCGCTGGTTCGGCGACGACTAGTCCGGGCGCGCGCGCATTGAATTTCCTGCTGAATTGGGGCGTTTTTTCCGTACGTGAAAACCGAAATGGCCGCGGGGTAATTCACGACTGCGCCGGTGACTCCATGACGTTACAAAATAAATAGAAGGAAGGAGGCACCAAGATGAGAGAGATCAAGAGAATCCTGGTCACCACGGACTTCTCCGAGACCTCCCGGACGGCCTTCCCCCTCGTTCAGGAGATGGCCGACAAGTTCGGCGCCGAGATCGTCCTCCTTCACGTGCTCGATGCGCATCTCCCGCCGCTGGTGTTCGAGCCCAGCGGGGTCAGCGCCGGTGAGTTCGAGCAGCAGCGCGTGGAGCGAGCCAAGGCCCGGGCCGCTGCTTTCGCCGACCACCTCGGGCAAGGCATCGAGACGTCCGTGACCTGCGGGATCCCGCACGTCGAAATCGTGAAGTTCGCCGAGGACAACGCGATCGACATGGTCGTGATGGCCACGCACGGGCGCGGGTTCTTCTCGCACGCGATCCTCGGCTCGACGACCGAGCGAGTCGTCCGCCGGTCGCCCTGTCCGGTCCTCACGGTCCGCGACGACTCGCTCGAAGATTGACGCCGGCGGTGCCGGTTTAACGTCCGCATCCAAAGGAAGACAGATGAGTGTGAGCACAGTCGAAGACGTGATGGTTCGAGACGTCGCGGTGATTCGATCCGACGCCGACGTCCACGAGCTGGAGCAAAAACTGCTGCGGGACGGCATCCACGGCATGCCCGTGGTCGACGCCGACGGGACCTTGGTCGGGGTGGTCAGCCAGACCGACCTGATCGCCTGGCACTACTTCAGCGGGATCGACAGCTCGTCGTTCTACCGGACCGATCATTCGATGCCGGAGAAGGAAGAGTACGGGGAGCTGCGGCTGACGGATATCCGCTCGGCCAGGGTGGCCGAGGTCATGTCGCCCGTGGTTTACTGCATCTGTCCCGATCAATCGATCGCCCTCGCGGCTGCGCGACTGCTCGCGCGTCGGATCCACCGGCTCGTCGTCGTCGACACCGCGGGCAGAGTCCTCGGGACCGTGTCCGCAATCGATTTGATGCGCGCGGTTCCGGGCATCGAAGAGGCGCTCGAGGAGGCCGATCTCGAGAAGGACTTCCTTGCCGCCAGAGCCCATTCCGAAGCAATCAAACGCCCGTCCGCTGAGACCTGATCGGAGGTTCGTCATGTTCAGGGCAATCTGGAAATCGTTGACCGTCGTTCCGGTGGCGCTGCTGCTGGGTGTCACTCTCACCGCTCCTCCGGTTGCCGCCGGCGATGTCCCGGGCGGCCAGGCGGCGTTCGTCGCACAGAAATGCGACATGTGTCACTCCGTGGCGCAGGCCGAGATCGTGGCGAAGGTCAAGTCCGAGAAGATGAAAGGACCGGATCTGCCCGCGGTTGCCCGCGACACCGAGTGGATCTCGCAGTTCCTCAAGCGCGAGATCCAGCTCGACGGCCAGAACCACAAGAAGGAGTACAAGGGTACCGAGGAAGAGCTGCAGGCGATCTCCGCCTGGTTGGCCCAGTTGGAGGTGCCCGCCGAATAAGGCTGCGGCCGATGTCCGTCCAGGCGATCTTCGACGATCTGAAGGATAAGCTGCGGGACGTCGTCCCTGAAGCGGAGTTGCGAATCAAGGCGGAGCTCGCCGAGGCGGTCCTACGCCTCAAACGCGAGTGCAACGCCGTCATCCTGGGTCACAACTACATGGAGCCCGCGCTGTTCCACTCCGTCCCGGATTACACCGGAGATTCGCTGGAGCTGTGCCGCGCCGCGGCTCGGACCTCCGCCGAAACGATCGTCTTTTGCGGCGTCCGCTTCATGGCGGAAACGGCCAAGATCCTCAACCCGGGCAAGACGGTCCTCCTACCCTCCCCCGTTGCCGGGTGCTCGCTGGCGGAGAGCATCGACGTACAGGACCTACGCGAGCTGAAACACCGCTTCCCCGGCGTTCCGGTCGTCGTCTACATCAACACGTACGCCGGGGTGAAAGCCGAGGCGGACTATTGCTGTACCTCGGGGAATGCCGCGAACGTGGTGCGTTCGATCGAGGCCGACACCGTGATTTTCGTCCCCGACGAGTATCTCGCGGCCAACGTGGCCCGCGAAACCGGCATGCGTTTTCACCGGTCGTCCGCCGAGGAGCGTCTTGGAGGCAGCAACGGGAAGCGGACGCTGATCGGTTGGTCCGGCCGCTGTGAGGTGCACGAGAAGTTCAGCGTCGCCGATGTCGAGAACGCGCGCAAGCAGTTCCCGGAGGTGCTCGTTCTGGCGCACCCCGAGTGTCGTCCCGACGTCATCGATGCCGCCGACTTCTCGGGCAGCACCGCGGCGATGATCCGTTGCGTAAGAGACACCGAGGCCTCGAGCTACCTTCTGCTGACCGAGTGCTCGATGGGGGACAACATCATCGCCGAGAACCCGCGCAAGAAGATGGTCCGCATCTGCAGCGTGCGCTGCCCGCACATGAACGAGATCACACTCGAGCAAACGCTCGCCTCCCTCGAGCAGAATCGCTACGAGATCGACGTGCCGGAGCCGGTGCGCACGCGCGCCGCGCGCGCGATCGAACGCATGCTGGCGGTCGGCTGACCGCGAACGGAGAGAGTCGTGACCCGCATCATCGAGCCCTTCCGCATCAAGGTCGTCGAGCAGCTCCGCATGACGACGCGCGAGGAGCGCGAGACGATCCTCCGCCGTGCCCACTGGAACCTCTTCCGCATCCCCGCCGAAGAGATCCTCATCGATCTGCTGACCGATTCCGGGACGGGAGCGATGTCCTCGGAGCAGTGGGCCGCGATGATGCGCGGCGACGAGTCGTACGCGGGGGCCAGGTCATGGTACCGCTTTCGCGATCGTGTGCGGGAGATCACCGGTTTCCGGCAGATCATCCCGACCCACCAGGGCCGTGCGGCGGAGCGGATCCTGTTCACCTGTCTCGGGGTGCGAGACCGCGTCGTCATCAGCAACACGCACTTCGATACAACGCGCGCAAACGTCGAGTTCCTGGGCGGGCGCGCCGTCGACATCCCGATCGCCGAGGCCCTGGTGCCCGCCGAGGAGCATCCGTTCAAGGGCAACATCGATCTCGTCGCGCTCGAGCGGTTGCTCGGTGACACGTCGGGCGACGTCGCCTGTGTGATCCACACCGTGACCAACAACTCCGGCGGCGGCCAGCCGGCCTCGCTGGCCAACATCCGCGCGGCCTCGGAGCTGTGCCGCGCTCGTGGCGTGCCGTTCTACCTCGACGCTTGCCGCTTCGCCGAGAACGCCTACTTCATCAAGTTGCGTGAGCGCGGCCAAGCCGATCGCAGCGTCTTCGGGATCGCCAAGGAGATGTTCTCGCATGCGGACGGCGCCACGTTCAGCGCGAAGAAGGACGGCCTGGCCAACATCGGGGGATTCCTGGCCACCAACGACGATGCGCTGGCGACCAAAGAAGAAGAGCTCCTGATCCTCACGGAGGGATTCCCGACCTACGGCGGCATGGCCGGCCGGGACCTCGATGCGATCAGCGTCGGGCTGAAGGAGGTCCTCGACGAGGACTACCTGCGGTACCGGCTCGCGGCGACGCGTTACCTGGGCAACCAACTGACCGAGCTGGACATCCCCATCGTGCGTCCACCGGGAGGTCACGCGGTCTACATCGACGCGGGCGCTTTCTTGCCGCACATCCCACCGGCCGAGCTTCCGGCGCAGGCGCTGGCCTGCGCGTTCTATCTCGAGGGCGGCGTGCGGGGCGTGGAGATCGGGACGTTGATGTTCGGTGGTATCGACCCGCGGACCCAGCAAGAACGCTTCGCGCCGCTCGAGCTGTTGCGGTTGGCGATCCCGCGCCGCGTCTACACGCAGACGCAGATCGACTACGTGATCGACGTCGCCTGCGCGGTCGCCGGGAGAAAGGATTCGCTTCGCGGGATGCGTATCGTCGAGCAGGCCAAGCATCTGCGGCACTTCAGCGCCAAACTGGAACCCCGATGAGTGCGGACCTCGCCGTCGAGCACCCAGTCGTGCAAGCCTTGCTCGCGGGCACGTTTACCTGGGGGCTGACCGCGCTGGGCGCGGCGGTGGTCTTCCTTTCCCGGCGGATCAGCCGGCGCGGCCTGGACGCCGCGCTCGGGTTCACGGCCGGCGTGATGATCGCGGCGAGCTTCTGGTCGCTGCTGGCGCCGGCGATCGAGCTGGCCGGTAGGATGGGGATGCTCGAATGGCTCCCCGCGGTGGTGGGATTCCTCGCGGGTGCGGGCTGCCTGCGGCTGGTCGACCGTGTGCTCCCTCATGTGCATGTCTTCGCGCCGCTGAGCGAGGCCGAGGGGCTGCCGACCCGCTGGCGGCGCAGCGTCCTGCTCGTGCTCGCCATCACGCTGCACAACATCCCCGAGGGTCTCGCCGTAGGCGTCGCTTTCGGGGCCGCATCGGCCGGCATCGGCGAGGGTGGGCTGGGAGCGGCGATGGCGCTCACGTTCGGGATCGGTCTGCAGAACTTCCCGGAGGGCATGGCGGTGTCGGTGCCCCTGCGCAACGAGGGACTGTCACGCTCGAGGAGCTTCTTCTATGGTCAGCTATCCGCGGTGGTCGAACCGGTTGCCGCGGTCGTCGGGGCCGCGGTCGTGTTGATGGCGCGCCCGTTGCTACCTTATGCGCTTGCGTTCGCCGCGGGGGCGATGTTCTTCGTCGTCGTCGAGGAAGTGATCCCCGAGGCTCAACGTGGGGGCAACGCCGATCTGGCCACGCTCTCCGCGGTCACCGGGTTCACGGTCATGATGACGCTGGACGTCGCGCTGGGTTAGTCCCTGACCAGCAGGTAGCACGCGACGGCTTCCATGATCGAGTGAACCCCCAGCTTGGCCAGGATGTGCTGCACGTGGTTGCGCACCGTGACGTAGCTCACGTGTGTTTTATCGGCGATCGCGTGCAAGCTCTCGTCGCGGGCCAGTAGCTCCAGGATCTCGCTTTCGCGCGGAGTCAGCCCCAGCCGGCTGGAGGGTTCGTTCATCTCGACGTGACCGGGGGAGCGCGACGCCACCCGTGCCAAGTACTCCTCGATGCGGTGGGCCCGATCGGCGCCCAGCGCGCAATGCACCAGCCAGACGCCGGTCGGCTCGGGTGACACAAGTGTGATGTGCAGGACATCCACCCAGTGGAACTCGCCGCTCGCGCTCGTGATGCGCATGCTGACCGGCTCGATCTCGCTGTTCCCGCGGGCGAGCCGGAAGACGGAGCAATTCGGCGTGCACCACCGACGTCCGGAGGAATCCGACCCGGCGATGATCCTGTGGCAGGGCCGCCCGATGCACTCCGACGCCGGCCGTCCCAACAGGGTCTCCGCACGCTTGTTGAGATAGCCGACCGTGCCGTCCGACTTGGTGATCCAGACGGGTGTGCCGAGGCCCTTGATCCACGCAGGCAGCCAGGCCGGCCGCAGCCCGCGAGCGCTCGTCTCCTGTCCACCGCTCAACTTTCCAGACCTCTGCGTCCCAGGGTAGCCGCGCCGCCGAGCCGTGCGTCATGGTGGAATCCCGAAGCGAAAAAAAAGCGCGCCGTGGGGCCCCGCAGTGGCATTCGGACCCCCCGGCGCGTGCCGAGCTCCGCCTGGTCTCTCGCGACCTAGAAGTTCACCGCGTGGTCGAGATCGGCTGCGATCATGCGCGCCTTCGTCAGCGGGATGAAGGGGTCATCGCTCAGCTTGGTCACGTACAGCGGCTCGGTCCCGAGAATCTCGATGACCGGCGAGCGGCCCTGTCTGACGGCATCCTGGGGGATTCGGATCAGGTGCCCGCTCCAGTTGCTCAGGTAGGTGCCCGGCTCGTTGAGTTTCATGAACGGGAACTGCGTCCCGATCATCTGGTTTTCGGTATCCCGCATCGTCTTCGTGGGCATGAGGCTTCCTCCTTTGGCTCGATCGATCCCGAGTGAAATCACGCTAGCCTTCGCCTGCCCGCTGCCGCATGATGCGAGCGCATCATTTTTCCTCGAAACCGGCGCCTGGACGGGGTTTCGGGTTTCCCCGATTTTCGTCGCGGACGCCGACGCGTAGCTTTTGTGGGGGGTTGCGGATGACGGATCGAACCACGCCGAATCGACCGCGGTCCCGGGCCGCGGATCACAAGGTGCCCGGCTCGGGGGATCATCGCGAATTCACACGGGAGCTGTTGCGCGACCTGCAGGCGCTTGAGCGCATGGTCGTTGCGAATCAGATCGAATCCGACGTCTGCCGCGTCGGCGCCGAACAGGAGTTGTTCATCGTCGACCGCGACTGGATGCCTGCTCCGTTGTCGTCGGAGCTCCTTGAAGAGATCGACGACCCGCGCTTTACGACGGAACTGGCGCGCTACAACATGGAGGTCAACCTCGACCCGCTCGTTCTGCGCGACGATTGCCTGACAAGCCTCGAGACCCAGCTGCGCGACGCCATCGCAAGGGCAGCAAAGGCTGCCCGGAACCACGACGGTTCGATCATTCTCGCGGGGATCCTCCCCACGTTGTCGCGGCGACACGTCACGCTGGAGTACATGACGCCGAAAGATCGTTACCGAAAGCTCAACGAGACGATGACGCGGCTTCGTGGAGGCCCCTACGACCTGCGGATCAAGGGCCGTGACGAGATGATGCTGCATCACGACAACGTGATGTTGGAAGCCTGCAACACGAGCTTCCAGATCCACCTGCAGGTCGCGGGCCACGACTTTGTCCGATGCTACAACGTGGCCCAGTTGATCTCGGGGCCGGTGCTCGCCGCGACGACCAACTCCCCTGTGCTGTTTGATCGCCAGCTTTGGTCGGAGACGCGAATCGCCCTGTTCCAGCAGGGAATCGACGACAGGTCGCGTCACCTGGCGCAGTTCCGTTCGAAACCGCCGCGGGTCAGCTTCGGCGCGCGCTGGCTCGAGCGTTCGGCCGTCGAGGTCTTCGAGGAGGACATCGCGCGATTCAGGACGCTGTTCGGAGGCGGCCTCGGCGAGAACTCGATCGAGGAGCTGGCGGCCGGTCGTGTGCCCCAGCTGCTCGCCCTGCGTCAGCACAACGGAACCGTGTACCGCTGGAACCGGCCTTGTTATGGCGTCTCCGACGGACGGCCGCACCTGCGCATCGAGTGTCGCTACATACCGTCGGGGCCCAGCATTGTCGACGAGGTCGCCAACGCGGCGCTCTGGCTGGGCCTGATGGCCGGGATCACCAAGCGGTGCGGTAACCCCGCCGAGTTACTGCCCTTCGGCGCCGTCCGCAGAAATTTTCTGCGTGCCGCGCGCTCCGGTCTGGCGGCGCAGTTCCTGTGGCTCGAGGGCAAGCAGGTCACGGCGCAACGGTTGCTGCTCGACGAGCTCATCCCGTTGGCGCGGAAAGGACTGCGGGACCACGGGTGCACCGCGGGCGACATCGACCGTTATCTCGGAATCATCGAAGCGCGGGTCGCCAACCGAACGACCGGGTCCAACTGGCTCGTTCGCTCGCACGACATGTTGAGCGAGGTCGACACGGTCGCAGGACGGGCGGCCGGTCTGGTGCAGGAGATGCACGCGCACCAGCAAAGCGGGAAACCCGTGCACGAGTGGCCCACGCTCGAGCCCTCCCGCCCGACCGGCAACTACTGCGCGACCGTCGACCAGATCATGACCACCGACCTGTTCACGATCCACCCCGACGAGCTGATTCATCTCGCGGCTCACGTGATGGACTGGAAACACGTACGCCATGTCCCGGTGGAGGACGAGCAGCAACATCTCGTCGGGCTGATCTCGCACCGCGTACTGCTGCGCGTGCTGGCCCGTCAGGCCACCGCGGGCGAATCCTCCTCGATGCGCGCGCGCGACATCATGACGACCGATGTCGTTGCGGTCACGCCGGACACCCCGACGCTGGAGGCGATCGAGCTGTTGCACAAGAACGAGATCAGCTGCCTGCCGGTCGTCAACGATCAAGGTGAGCTGGTCGGGATTTTGACGGAACGCGATCTCATCCGCATCGCCACTCCGTTGCTGCGGCGGTTCCTTAACCATGCGCAGGCCGACGACCGCATTGAATCGGATGCCTGATCAGGGCGGTGCGGACGGGCCGGCCCACTCGGAGGCGTGACCCCCTAGTTCCGTCGCAGCTTGAACGTCTCCAGAACGCGAACCGACAGCCACACCTTCTGGACGTCGGGCGCCGTGCCGTCCGCGTCGTGATGGGCGTATTTGAACATGGCATCGATGCGCTCACAGAGCTTTCGTGACAACGCGAGGCCGAACTCATCGCCGTAGTCGGCGTTGCCGTTGTCGGCCTCGAAGCTGTGGTACTGGGCCGTCAGGACGAACTTCTCGAACTTGACGTGGCCGTCCAGGAAGACGTCGACCAGCCCGTCGGCCGGGGTGCTGAGGAAACGGTCGGCCCAGCCGTTGTAGGCGTGAAGCGTGGCCAGCGGCCGTTGAAACCCGTATACCCCATCGCCGCCGAGTCGTTCGAGGTTCGCGCCGGCGCCCCAACGGGGGGCTTCGAAGCCCAGCTCGAGGGCGAGGTACTCGGCCTCGTTGATCGTCGCGCCGTTCGAGTGCGGCTCCTGGTCGATCCACTCGGCGCGATACTCGATGCGGCGGTTGTCCTCGAGCTCGTGCTTGCCGACCCAGCGCAGGCCCACGTTGCGATGCGAGCGCGACGGATCGTTCTCGAACTCGAGGTAGTGCAGGATGGCCGTCACCGTACCCGGCCCGAAGGCGGCCGATCCCTCGCCCACCCAGCCGTCGAGCTCGAACTGGCGCTGGACCGGATTGGGATGCTGATCGCCGAAGATCCGGTTGGCCTGTGCCAGGTAACCCGCAAAAAAGCGGTAGCGCCGGGACTTTCGTTCGGCGGTGATCGCGTCGAACGTCTGCTGATTCTGACGCCACCCGACGTCGCCGAGGATGCGGCCGCGGTCGCGGTCGATGCGCTGCCGGCCGAGCGTGACCGCGATCGCCTTCGGCGCCAGGTAGCTCACCCAGGCGCGGTTGATCTCCGTCGCCTCGGGATCGGCGACCGTCGCGAACCTCGTCCGCCCGTTGGCCGTATCGTTGAAGCGGGCGCTGCCGATCGCGCTGACGTCCTCGAGCTCGAGCCCGAGACCCCAGCGCGAGCGCTTCGCCTCGAGGGCCAGCCGTGTGCTCAGCGTCGTGGCGTTCGCCTGGTCGGTCGCGGCATCGTCATCGACGTGCTCGTACCGTAAGCGCGCGTTCACGGCCGCGTCGAGGACCCAATCGTCACTCGACTCGGCCGCAGGCGCGACTCCGACGAGCGCCGGCGACGCGAGGAAGTAGAAAACACAGGCGAACCCGAGGGTTCTCCGTCCCACGGCATCCCTCCTTTCGATTCTCCGCGGAATCTACCGGGCGTCCACGAGAGGGGCCATTATGACTCCCCGTGAGCCTTGTTCGGCAACCGCGTATTGCGATCGGGGATCGATCTCAGAAGCGGCGGTACTCTTTCACCACGTCATCGAGCTCGGCGAACACGGGATCCGGGTCGTTCGTCCGGTCCCAGGCCCGGTAGACGACTCCAAAAAGGGTAGCTTCGCGATGCATCGTGCGCTTGACGTCGCCTTCCGCGACGACGCCCTCCGGACGCCAGGCCTCCCCCGTCTCGGCCGCGTGTTGCAGCCGTGCTCGCGCCGTCTCCATGTCGCCGCGCTTCCAGGCGATGTAGCCGAGTAGGAACAACGCGTCACCGGCGGCGGGATTCGTCCCATGGATCCAGCCCAGGGTCTCGCGGGCGGCCTCGAGGTCTCCGCTCACGATCTTCGTCTCCGCCAGCACCATCCGCGCACCCGTGGCTTCCGGATTGATCGAGACCGCGCGCTCCAACGCGCTCCGGGCGCGCTCCATCTGCTCCCGGGACTCGGCGTTCATCGCCTGCACCGTGCCCCAGCGTTTGAACGCGCGGTGGCTGCTCGGATTCACGTGCATCAGATCCGCGAACCGTGCGAGCGCGGAGTCGACATCCCCGAGTTCGGCGTGGCAGTTGCCCAGGTAGTAAAGCGAGTCCTCGTGCGACGGATCGAGGGCGAGGGCCCGGCGGAACAGATCGGTTGCCGCCGCCAGATCTCGATCGACCTTCAGGGCCCGCATGGCCGATCGCTGCAGACTCCAGAACTCGGTCTGCTGTTCGCGTGTCAGCGCCGGCCGCGCCGCGGCCAGCCGCCGCGGACTCGGGTCGCCCTCGCGGATCTCCCAGATACCCATCGCGTAAACGCCCGCGACACGCTCCACGTGGCCGCCGGGCCAGTGGATCTCCAGCGATTCCAGGCTCGACTCGTCGCCGAGCCCGATGTGGATCCGCCGGCTGCTCTGCGAGAGGTACGAGACACCGGAGACGGTGCGCCGATGCGGGACACCGCCCGCCGTCGCGATCACGCGTGCCCCCTCCGCCGGCCCGTACCCCGAGCCGAGCCGGGCGCGCAGGCTGAGCTGCACCCAGTTGCCCTGCGGGGTCTCGTTGCGGAGTAACCGCACACCCCCGCCGTCGGCATCGACGATCAAGACGTCGATATCTCCGTCGCGATCGTAGTCCGCGACGGCGAGCCCGCGGGCCACCCGCGGAACCGCGAGCGGGTCGCTGAGCGGCGCCAGATCGTGAAAGAACCTCCCGTGATCGTTCCAGAAAAGAAACGGTAGCTCCGGTTTCAACCGCCTCGGCAACCCATCCTTCTCGAAGGTACTGCCGTTGGCCACGACGAGGTCCAGCCAACCGTCCGAATCGAAGTCGAAGAACTCGGTGCCCCACCCGACGCTGCGCAGGGCGATTTGGCCGAGACCTCGTTGATCGGCGAAGTCGACGAAGCGAAGCGGGGCCCCCTCTTCGAGCTCGAGGCCCGCATCGTCGACGAACCTCGAATCGTAGAGCGCGTTCTCCTGGGCGACCCAGTGCGTCACGAACAGGTCGTCGTCACCATCGCGATTCCAGTCGCCGGCCGCGAGACCCATCGCCCCACGGTAGTCGGCGACCCAGGCCTCGTGGCTGCTGTCGACCAGCCGTCCTTCGCGATTGATGTACAACGCGTTGTCCGAGATATCGTTGGCGATGTAGAGGTCGGGCCAGCCGTCGTCGTTCAGGTCGTGCCAGAGCGCGACGAGGCTGCGGCCTTCGGGGTTCGAGACGCCGCGGGCTTCCGCCTCTTCGTCGAAGCGGCCGCCCCCGCGGTTGACGAACAACAGGTTGCGTTGCGGCCGGTAGGAAGACGGATTCAGGGTGTACGGGATCTGACGCCCGTACTGCGATGAGATACGGTCCTTGCCGGCGGTATCGGGCACATACTGGACGTAGCCGCAGACATAGAGGTCCAGATCGCCATCCCGGTCGAAGTCCGACCACGAGGCGCCCGCCCAGAATCCCTGCGGCGACCCGAGCGCTTCGTCGCGAACGAGGCGCCCCTCGTCGTTGCGGAACAGGCGGATCGTGTCGTAACCGGTGACGACCAGGTCGAGATCTCCGTCTCCGTCGTGGTCGCCCCAGGCGGCGCCCATCCCGACGATACGCGTCTCGGGGAACGCCTCGTCACGAACGAACGTCCCATCGCCGAGATTCTCGTACAGTTCCGAGGCCGCGCGGTCCTTTTCCGCGGCGGTCAGCGGGCCGCCGGCGCTGACGAGGAACAGATCATCGTCTCCGTCGTCGTCGTAATCACCCCACGCCGCTCCCGGCCCCATGTCCTCGGGTAACTGCGACGTGCGCTGGCCGACGAGCGTGCGGAAGCCGGCCAGTCCCGCGGATTCCGTGACGTCGACGAACCGAGGCAAGGGTGCGCCGTCGGGGATTTCGCGGCTGAGCTTGCGCGTGATCTCGGTATGTTGCTCACCGGTCGTGTATGTCTCGGTGCGAGCGGCATGAAAGGCGTACAGGACCACCAGCCCACCGATCGCCGCCACCACGAAGACGATTGCGGCGGTCCGATACAGCTTCCGGCGGCGCTTTCCCGGTCTGCGACGCGTTGCGACCAACCGATCATCCTCCGGTTCGGGACGCTGTCGTCGCGACGCGCACGGTCGCGGTGGCGCTGGAAATCTCGACCGGAGGAGCGGTGAGTCCCGCATCCTCGCCGAACATGTAGTCCAGCAGGAACTGATCGAACTTGCGATAGTTGAGCTTGGCCTCGATGTGGTACGCGGTCGTCGCCGGAACGGACGGAATCGAGTGCCCGGCCACCGAGCTATCGGATTCCACTTCGGCCTCGACGCTCGGGCGCGGGATGTTGGAGGGGCAACCGATGTCGAACTCGACGGTATCGGTAAACCCCGGGAACAGCGCGCGCCGGAAACGGACACCGACCATTTCCCACAGGTTGTGGCGATCGATCAGGTTGCCGTACTGATCGACGGGCTCGACCTTGAAGAGGAACGTCCCCGGCTCCAGGTAGTTCCGCTCGTCCCGGCGCCCGGAACTGTAAACGAGCTCTCCGTGGTCGTCCGTGACCCGGATCTCGACCCAGCTCTGGATGATGTCCAACGGCCCGGTCGGAAAATCGTGACCCACCTTGTTCGAGCTGAGCACGACGCGCAGAGGAATCGATTCCCCGGGCGCAATCGTCTCGGGCACCTCCAGCTCGATCCCGATGATCGGCCCGGCGCCCCACTTGTCGCTGATCTCCGGGATCTCGTATCGCCCCTGAAGCCACATCTCGGTCAATCGCACCTGTTCTTCCCAGCCCTCGATTTGGAGCAACTCCGGCATCACGTTGTTCGAGGCGATAAAGCGGTGACTTCGATGCATGCCGTCGTCCGGGCTTCTGTTGTAGTCGGCGGCGTCGCCGGAGGCTGGATCTCGAGATTCGATCAATGGCATGTGGCATTCGCGGCATTCGACGGTGCGCCGAGGGTCCCCCTCTTGATTCCAGTGGCTCGCGGCCCAGTTGTCGTATTGGTTTTGCAACTGTACCCAGCCGACCTTGTTGACCTCCTCGTCGATGAACTGTTTGTGGCACGCCGCACAATACTCGGGAGCCTTGTACATGCGCTTGCTGAGCTTGTTGTGCTCGTCCGGGTACGTCCGGATCAGGAAGTCACGCAGGAGCCCCTTGAAGCCCTTCGTCTCCCACTGGTAGAGGTACTCCGACGGCTGGGCCATGACGTAGTTGGCGTTGCCTTGCAGGTCGGTTTCGCGGATCGCGTGACAGGACAGGCACGACACACCTTCGTTGTACCCGTGCAGACCGGTCAGATCTTCGACGAAGATGTTCTTGGCACCCGAGAACAGAGAGATCGGGTCGTGACAACCACCGCAGTAGCGCGTCGACTCGGCCCCGTTCTGTTCGGCCATGATGCTCTGAATCTTCTGGAACGCCGCGTCCTTGGCGGCGTAGCCGTGTGCGCTCGGCCTCCACTCGTCGAGGATCTGGTCGTGGCATCCGCTCGTGCCACAGGTGTCGGACCCGGCGAGGACGCGTTCGTCGAACGCGCCCCCGGTCTCGGTGCGGGCCAGACTCGGTGCGAACGGCCGGTCTTCGCCGTACAGGTACGCGTAGTCTTCCGGGAACTCGTTCACGTACTTGGTGCCCGAGTAGAACGCCGACAACCCCACCGCAGCCAGACAGCCGGCGGCGGTCACGGTGGCCGAGACGACGGTCAGGATCTTGGCCGCACGCCCCTCGTTTTTGCGCAGCACACGTCGCAGGGGGATCAGCAGGTGCGGAAGGGTCGCACCCAGCGCGGCAATCCCGGAGTACAGGTGGATATTGCGCCAGACCGTGGACATGCTCAG
>JBFFZZ010000041.1:0-16106 GCA_041568335.1 Candidatus Polarisedimenticolaceae bacterium
ACTTCGGCGGCGTCTACTACCTGGGTCCGATCTTCTCGGCCTTTCGTGGAACCGAGGACGCGATCGACTACTACACCAGCCTGCGCTCGCAGGTCGAGCAACGGCTGGCCGACGGTCTCGGACCGGTCACGCCCGAGGGTCCGATCGATGAGGAACGCTTCCGGCTCGTCGTCGAGGGCCCGCCGAACTGGACCCACTTTCGTGAATTCTGGAAGATGTTCGCCGACGAGGGCGCCGTGGTCGTGGCCTCGACCTACACCAAGGTCGGCGGTGTCTACGACAACGGCTTCCGACACGATCCCGATCGCCCGCTCGAAACGCTGGCCGAATACTGCATGGGCTGCTACACGAACCTGAACCTCCCCTCACGCGTCGAGATGCTCTCACGCTACGTCCGCGACTACGACGCCGACGGGCTGCTGATCAACTCGATCAAGAGCTGCAATTCGTTCAGCGCCGGTCAACTGATGATCCTGCGGGAGGTCGAGAACAGGACCGGCCGCCCCGGAGGGTTCATCGAGAGCGATCTCGTCGATCCGCGCTACTTCTCGGGTGCCAACATCCGCAATCGTCTGGAATCGTATTTCCAGATGATCGAGCAGAAACGCGTCGGGAGGACGGCATGAAGTACTCCGTCGGGATCGATCTGGGATCGACCACCACAAAGGCGGTGATCCTCGGCGAGAACGGCGACATGCTGGGGCGTGGCATCACGAACAGCAGGAGCAACTACGAGGTGGCCTGCGACGTGGCGCTGGGCGAGGCGCTGCTCAACGCACGTTTCACGCTGCTCGGAGGCAACCTCGAGGCGGCCGGCATCGAGGGCGAGCACCGGGAGCGCGTGCTCCAACGCATCGAGCTCGGATTCCGCGCGCAGCAGTACCTCTCGCAGCTGCGGACCCTGAGCGAGACGATTCTGGGGTTCCTCGCCCCCCGGGGCCGGGAGTCGGATCTGCGGCTGGTCGGCGCCGCGGCCGGGCCGGACCCACCCGTGCGTGAGGCGGCGACCGACATCCTCGATCGCATGAGGGCCGAGGTGCCGGAGCTGTACGCCGTCGGGGCGGAACGCAAGAGCGATTTCTTCAGGGACCTCGCGGGCAGCCGCTACCTGAGCCTTGCCGAGGATGTGGCCGCGCAGAAGGAACTCAGCTTCGATCGTCTTGCGGGATTGTTCGACAAGGCGATTCTCGAGGTTGAAAATCGTCCACCCGACGAGGACGACTTCGAGAGCCGTGCCGTCGCCGCACTTGGGTCCGACGCGGTCGAGGACCCGGCGCTGGCCCGCGTCGTCGGCAACGCGGCGTCCATCCCGCTGGAAAAAGCGGCCAGCGTGGGCACCGGCTACGGACGGCGAACCTTGCCGTTCGCCAAGGACGAGATCCGTTCCGAGATCCTGTGCCACGGCCTCGGGGCACACGCGATGTTCCCCTCGACGCGAACCGTGCTGGACATCGGCGGGCAGGACACCAAGGCCATTCAGGTGGATGAGAACGGGATCGTGACCTCGTTCCAGATGAACGACCGGTGCGCGGCCGGTTGCGGTCGCTACCTGGGATACATCGCCGATGAGATGAACGTCGGCGTTCACGAGCTGGGACCGATGGCCTGTGAATCCGATCGACCCGTGCGCATCAACTCGACCTGCACGGTCTTCGCCGGGGCGGAGCTGCGGGAGAGACTCTCACTCGGAGAAAAACGCGAGGACATCTTGGCCGGCCTGCACCGGGCGATCATCCTGCGGGCGATGTCCCTGATCGCCCGGTCCGGCGGCGTCAAAAACGAGTTCACCTTCACCGGCGGGGTGGCCCGTAACGAGGCCGCCGTACGCGCGCTTCGTGACCTGGTCCACGAGAACTACGGCGAGGTGGCGATCAATATCTCACCGGACTCGATCTACACGGGCGCCCTGGGGGCCGCCCTGTTCGCGCGCAGGGAATGGCTGTCGCCGGCCAGGGAGGCGTCATGAGCAAACCGCTGCTCGTTGCCGGAGTCGATGTCGGCTCGTCGGCGATCAAGATCGTGATCCTGGAAGACGAGGAGGATCGCGAACCGAACCTGCTCGTGGCCCGTCGCGAACGCGTCCGGCGGCGGGACCCCGTCAGCGTGACCCATTCGCTGTTTGCCGCGTGTCTTCAGGATGCGGGCCTCGGACAGGACGATCTGGACTACATCGCCACCACGGGCGAGGGCGAGATGGTCGAATTTCGCACCGGTCATTTTTACGGGATGACCACGCACGCACGCGGCGGGCTGTTCCTCGATCCCGACGCCCGCGCCGTCATCGACATCGGTGCGTTGCACGCTCGTGCCGTCTTGATGGATGAACGCGCCAAAGTGCTCGGGTATCGCATGACGAGCCAGTGCGCGTCGGGGTCCGGCCAGTTCCTCGAGAACATCTCGCGCTATCTGGGAATCACGATCGACGAGATCGGCCCGCTGTCGCTCGAAGCGGACAACCCGGAGACGTGTTCGTCGATCTGCGCGGTGCTTGCGGAGACGGATGTGATCAACATGGTCTCGCGCGGGATCTCCACCTCGAACATCGTCAAGGGAATCCACCAGTCGATGGCCGGCCGCTACGTCCGCTTGATCCATGCGATCGGCTCGCCGGAGGTCGTGCTGGTGACCGGCGGCCTGGCCGCCGACGTGGGGCTGCTGGCGGCGATGCGCGAAGCCTGCGAGGCCAAGTGCAAGAGCTCCAAGCCACCCGAGATTCGCGCTCACCGGCAATCGGTCCTGGCCGGCGCCTACGGTGCCGCCCTCTGGGGCGGGTTCCGGGCCCGCAAGCTGGCACGGCGGGGCATGCCCCTGGGAACGAGCCTGGAGGCGCGCGCGTGAGCGCCGGCTTCGAGGCCTCGTTACTCCAGGGCAAGGTCGCCATGGTCACCGGCGCCGCAGGTGGGATCGGGCGTGCCGTGACCGAGATGTTGGTGTGTTGCGGCGCGCGGGTCGTGGCGGTCGATCTTCCGGGACGGCCTCCGGCGCACGGAGCGACCTCGCTCGACTGCGATCTTTCCGACGGGGACGCCGTCGCCTCGATGTTTCGTGCCTTCGAGGCCGAATTCGACCGGCTGGACGTGCTCGTCCACGCCGCCGGGACGACACGGGACGGCGTGATTTGGAAAATGAGCGAGGAGAGCTGGCGCACGGTGTTGGGGGTCAACCTGGACTCGGCGTTCCACCTGTCGCGCCGGGTCGTGCCGCGGATGCGGACCGGCGGGGGAGGCGCGATCGTCTTGATCTCCTCGATCAACGGCGAGCGGGGCAAGTTCGGCCAGACCAACTATGCCGCGAGCAAGGCCGGGTTGATCGGTTTCGGACGGTCTCTGGCACGCGAGACCGGCCGCTTCGGGATTCGCGTCAACGTCGTCTCGCCGGGCCTGATCGACACGCCGATGACCGCCGGGATGCCGGCGGAGGACCGGCAAAAGGCGATCGACGACTCCGTCCTGGGCACGACGGGCCGTCCGGAGGACGTCGCGAGGGCGGTGGTGTTTCTCTGCTCGCCCGCGAGCCGCCACGTGACCGGGCAGGTTCTGCGCGTCGATGGCGGCCAACTGATCGCCTGATCGAGGAGAAGCCGGTGAAAGTCGCCGCCGGCAAAGTGGTCAACGGCGTCGCCGCTCACTCCCAGGCCCTCGAGACTCAGAAAAAACTCCCCCCGCGGGAAAAAAGGCCTCCGCCCGGTGAAAACGGGTCAGGAGGACCTGAGCATGCACCGCTTTCATCGACTTTCCCACCGGTCCGGCCGCCTCGCCGCGCTGTTCCTCGTCCTGGTCAGCGGTTCGGGCCCGGCCGTCCTTGCGTCGAGCCACCGGGAGGCGCCCTTCATCACGCAGAGGCCCCAGGCGGACAACACGGATGCCTACGCGTTTCGCAGCTTCGAGCCGGGGCGGGAGGACTTTCTCGTCGCCATCGCCAACTTCAACCCGCTGGAGGAACCGTACGGTGGGCCCATCTACTACCCGTCGGCCGCGGGGACGCGTTACGAGATCCACATCGACGCCAGCGGAAACGGCCTCGCCGATTTCACGTTCACGGTGGAGTTCATGCCGTCCTTTTCGTCGCACACGGTGACGACCGACGACGGCACCGAGGTCGAGTCGCCGCTGACGTACAACCATCCCAACCAGATCACCGGGGTGTTCGACTCGAACAACGCCGTGCTCCAGCCCTACACCTTGAGCATCACGAGCGCGGCCGGTACGAATCCGGCCGTCAACGTGACGCACTCCTCCACCGCCTTCTTCAAGCCGTTCGACAACATCGGAACGGACGTCTTTCCCGATTACCCGTTCTACTCGGACTCGCACGTCTCCGACTTCGACGAGTCGTTCGGCTCGGGACTGCTCGGCCGCGTTTTCTTCGGCGCACGACGAGACCCCTACGTCGAGAGCGCCGCAGTCTCCCGTTTCGAGTCACCCACGCTTCCGGAGAGCAACATCTTCGGCGGCCACAACGTGCTCTCGCTCGCGCTCGAGCTGCCGATCAACGTCCTCACGGGAGACTGAGCGAATCCCGTGCTCGGCGTGTGGGCATCGACCAGCATGAGAAAGACCCGGGTCCTGAACGAGTCGCCGACGGGCCCGGAGACCATGACCGAGCCGCCCGCGCCGACCGATCCCTGGGTCCAGGTCTCGCGACTCGGGATGCCCAACACGAACCGGCTCCACATCGGCCTCCGCTCGAAGGATCTCTTCAACGCGAGACACCCGTCCACGGACCCGGCCGAGATCGCCGCCGCCCTCGAGTGGTCCGCCCTCGCGGAGTTCTGGGGCTGGCCCAGCGCAAATCGCCAGGACCTGGTCGACCTTCGGCTCCACGGTCTGCCCGGCGTGAATCAGAACGGTGGCGTCGGGGACATGCTGCGGATCGATACCAACGTGCCACCGACGCCGCCCGCGCAGCAGGACCGGTTGGGGCTGCTCGGCAGTCCGCCCGATCCGGCCGGGTTTCCCAACGGGCGGCGCCCCGGGGACGACGTCGTCGACATCGAGCTGAAATACCTCCAGGGCGTCCTGATCGGTGAGCCCGGTCCATTCGATGCGACCGACGGTGCCGATACCGACCCCACACGGTACGTGTCCTTCCCCTTCCTGCACGTTCCATTCAGCAGGGACGACGAGACGCTGTGCGTGATCCTGACCAGCTCCACCTCTCCCGACCCCAGCTCCTTCACGACCGTGCAGGAGGCCTACGTCGATTCGACCGACCCGAACCGGATCGGGACGCCGATGACGGCCGATCCGCTCGTCTTCTACCTGCTGGATACGGAGGTCGATGCGTTCATCCAATCGGTCGAGCGAAACGCGTCGGTGCTGGAGTTCGTCGTGGGCCCGGGAGGTTCGTCGTGATTCGCTCCGCGTTGCCCGTCGTCTGCGCGGTCGGGATCGCGATCACGGCTTCACCGATCCGGGCGCATGACTTCTGGATCGAGCCCAGCAACTATCGGCCTGGACCCGGCGATAGGGTCGACGTGACGCTGCGTGTCGGCGACGGATTTCGCGGAGAGGCATTCCCGCGCGATCCGACGCACCTCGAGCGGTTCTTCATCGACGGCCCGGAGGGGAGGCATGCCGTCCCCGGGCTGCCCGGTCGGGATCCGGCCGGTGCGTTCCGGATCGGCGAACGGACCGCTCATGCGATCGCCTACACGAGCCGCCCGCAGTATGTCGAATTGGATTCCGCGACGTTCGACGCCTACCTGCACGAAAAGGGATTGACGTCGATCCTCGCCGAGCGCAAGCGACACGCCGAGCACACCTCACGCGCCCGCGAGCTGTACTCCCGGCACGCGAAGTCCCTTCTGACGACGTCCGGCGGCGAACCGGGCTCCGATCGATCGCTGGGACTCACCCTAGAGATCGTCCTGACCGGCCCGCGTTCCACGACACCCGCGATCGGAGACGATCTGTCGTTCGACGTGTTCTACGAGGACGCGCCGCTCGAGAACGCACTCGTGATCGCCACGTCGTCGGAAGACTCGCGGATCGTCCGCTCGGCTCGCACCGACGGAAACGGCCGCGTGACCCTGAGCCTGGATCGTTCCGGCGCCTGGCTGCTGTCGACGGTTCACATGGTGCAAGCGGCCCGGGACACCGGCGTGGACTGGCGAAGCTTCTGGGCCTCGTTGACGTTCGACCGCTAGTACCGTGTCCGGTAGGCGACTCGCGACCGGCCTCGGCCTAGGTCTCCCTTCCGGCCGCATTCATCGCGATCACCTCTGGCGCGAGTCGTCCCGATTTTCTTTTTCGGAAGGTGCGTACGGCTCGGCCCCGACCACACGGTTGCGCCCTTCCGACTTGGCCAGATAAAGCGCCTTGTCCGCTTGCTCGATCAGGGTAAGCGGGGTCGCCATGTCCGCGTTCCACTCGGCGGCGCCGATGCTGACGGTCAGTTCGCGACGCGGCATCGGCGTCGATTCGACGGCTCGCCGGATGCGCTCGGCGAGGATGGTCGCCCCGTCCACTCCCGTGTTGGACAGGATGATCGCAAACTCCTCGCCGCCGTACCGCGCGACCAGGTCGTGCGCGCGCCGCCTCTGCTGCAGCACCGCCGCGAGCCGCTCGAGCGCCTCGTCCCCGGCGACATGCCCGTAGGTGTCGTTGTAGGGCTTGAACCGGTCCGCATCGATCAACATCAGCGAAAACGGCGTGTTCTGACGTTTCGACCGGTGGACTTCTTCGTCGAGCCGGCGATCGAACGCCGCGCGGTTGGCCAGACCGGTCAGCTCGTCGGTCAGGCTCTCCGACCGCAACCGCTCGTTGGCCTCCTCGAGTCGCTCATGGTAGCGCTCCAGCCGCTCCTGGTAACCCTCGAGCTTGATGACCGAGTGGCGCAGCTCGAGCTGGGCGATGACCTGACGTGAAAGCGCGGCCAGCGCTTTCCTCTGTTCGTCTTCGAGATCGCGGGGCTCACGGTCGATCACGCAGAGCGTCCCGAGAGCGAGTCCCTCGCTGGTGGTCAGCGGGGCACCGGCGTAAAAGCGAATCGCCGGATCCGAGGTCACGAGCGGGTTGTCGGCAAAGCGGGAGTCTTCGACGGCGTTAGGCACGATCAGCAGCTCGTCCGGCTGGTGGATCGCGTGGGCGCAAAAGGCCACGTCGCGCGAGGTTTCCTCGGCGTCGAGGCCGACCCGCGACTTGAACCACTGCCGGTCGGTGTCGACGAGACTGACGAGCGCGATCGGAGTTGCGCAGATGTGCGAGGCCAGGTAAGTGATGTCGTCGTAGGCCTGCTCCGGTAGGGTGTCGAGGATCCCGTATTCCTTCAGCTTCTCGATGCGCTTGGCTTCGTTGGCCGGGATGCGCGCTGGCTTCATTCCCACTCCCGCTCCCCCCGGGGAACCGGGGGCTTCAGGACCCTTTCGGCTCGCCGGACGGCGACTTGAGGCCGCGGTCGGTGGCCTCGGTTGCTTTACAGACGCTCGAGCAGGGCTTCGAAGCGCGGGTTGTTCCGCAGGACATCCAGATCGGAGTCGTGCTCGAACCAGTCCTTTTGCCCCATCCCGAACGTGATCGCCTCGTCGAGACAGTCGATCGCTTTGTCCAGATCTCCGAGTTTGGCGAACGTGCAGGCGACGTTGTAAAGCACGACCGGCTCCTCCGGGTCCGCCAGCGTCGCCCGCTCGGCCCAATCACGCGCCCGGTCGTCCTCCTTGAGGATGGCGAGGGCATTGGCGCCCATGTAGAGCGCGCGCGGTTCCTCGGGGAACAGCTCGAGATGTCTCTCGGCGGCTTCGAGGGAGCGGCGGTAGGCCGCCTCGGACTCGTTTTTCCGGCCCAGCGTCGCGTTGAGCGCTCCGAGGAAGTTCGGAGCGACGTAGTCCTCCGGGCGTTGCCGGCAGGCCTGTTCGAACAGCGTCGCCGCCTGCTCGCGCTTGCCGTGGGCGACGCACGTCCGTGCGTAGAAATAGAGCGCCTCGAACAGCTCCGAGTTGAGCTTGATCGCGTGCTCGAACTCGCGGGTCGCCTCGTCGTAGCGCTGGTTCAGCGAGACGGCGAGCCCGCGGGCGACGTGGGACTCGGCGGCATCGGGATCCAGCTCGAGCGCCTTTTGGCTGGCCTGCTCGGCTTCCTTGAGCTGCGCCTCGGTGGCGTCCCAGTACATGTACATCAGCGAGCAGCAGTCGGCGATACCGGCCCACGCGTTCGCGTAGTTCGGGTCGAGCTCGCAGGCGCGCTTGAACAGCCGCCGCGCCCGCTCGAGGCTCGGGCGGCTGAGGTTGTGGAAGAGCTGGCGCCCACGCAGGTAGAACTCGTAGGCCTTGACGTTTTCCGTCGGGGCTTTCGGCGCCGTCGGCTCGTCCTGCTCGGTCAGCACGCCCTTCAACGCACGGCTGATGTTGCGCGCGATCTCGTCCTGGATCGCGAACACGTCCTCCATCTCGCGGTCGAAGGTCTCGGCCCAAAGCTGGTAACCGTCGGCGACCTTGCCCAGCCGCGCGTTGATGCGCAGCCGGTTCCCGGCCTTGCGCACGCTGCCCTCGAGCACGGTCTCGACGTTGAGCTCCTTGCCGATCTGCTGGATGTTCAGGTCCTTGCCCTTGAAGCCGAACGCCGAGGTGCGCGAGGGGACGCGAAGGCCGCCGGTCTTGATCAGGGCGTTGATCAACTCCTCGGCGATCCCGTCGCAGAAGTACTGCTGGTCGCCCTCGGGGCTCATGTCGACGAACGGCAGCACCGCGATCGACGGTGTGGTCGTCGTTGCTCCGACCGACTCCCGGCCGAGGTCCTCGAGCTCGGTGCGGATGTCCTGTACCGACTGGTAGCGCCGCTGCGGGTCCTTTTCCAGGCAGCGGCGGACGATGCGGCCCAGATCCCGTGGGAGGTCGACCTTGACTTCGGTCACGGGGCGGGGAGTGTCCCGGAGGATCGACGAGATCAAATCCACCGACGTCTCTCCCTGGAACGGGCGTCGACCGGTGGCCATCTCGTAGAGCATGATTCCCAGCGAAAAGATGTCCGAGCGGTGGTCGACCGGCTTTCCCTGGAGCTGCTCCGGGGACATGTAGGGCACCGTGCCGAGGATCACGCCCTGCTGGGTCAGGGTGGCCGCGGCGGTCACGGTGTTTTCCTGCGGCTGCTCGAGGCCGCGG
Organism: Candidatus Polarisedimenticolaceae bacterium; assembly: GCA_041568335.1. Classification (GTDB taxonomy): domain Bacteria; phylum Acidobacteriota; class Polarisedimenticolia; order Polarisedimenticolales; family Polarisedimenticolaceae; genus WVWW01. Next base: position 9,098 of record JBFFZZ010000041.1, read on the forward strand.
ATCTTGGATAGTCCGAAATCGAGGACCTTGATCCGGCCGTCTTCCCCGCCGACCATGACGTTCGCCGGTTTCAGATCGCGGTGCGTGATCCCGCGACCGTGCGCCGCGTTGAGCGCATCGGTGAGACTGAGCGCGATGTCGAGGAACGAGTCGAGAGGAAGCGCGCCCTTCAACAGGAGCTCGGCCAGCGTCTTGCCCTCGACCAGCTCCATCGTGATGAAGTGGTGCCCACCGGCTTTCTCCACGGAATGGATCGTGACGATGTTGGGGTGGTTGAGCGCGGCGACCGCCTTGGCCTCCCGTTCGAAACGCTCGAGCCGCTCCGGGGTCTCGGCCATCTTCTCGGGGAGGATCTTCAGCGCCACCCGGCGACCGAGCTTGGTGTCCTCGGCGGCGTAGACCTCGCCCATCCCGCCCTCACCGAGCTTCTCGCCGATCCGGTAGTGCGCTAGCGATTTGTCCTGCATCCCGTAGGTTGCCCTTTCTATCACATTCCACCGAGTCCGGGTCCGCCGAATCCGGGCCTGGGTGCCGCGCCGCGTCGGCAAGTGCGCTAACCTAATCGGCAAAGCCGACTGTCGGGGGCAGCGTTGAACAGAATCAAGCTCCTGTTCCTGTGTACGGGCAATTCGTGCCGCAGCCAGATGGCCGAGGGCTGGGCGCATCATCTGAAGGGCGAGGAGATCGAGGCCCGCTCCGCCGGGATCGAGGCGCGCGGTCTCGATCGGCGCGCGGTCGCCGTGATGCGCGAGGCCGGCGTCGATATCTCGCGCCAACGTTCGACCCGGGTCGAGGAGCTGGACGACCCGTCGTTCGATTACGTGATCACGGTCTGCGATCACGCCAGGGAAACCTGTCCGGTGTTCCCCGCGAAGACGGCGCTCATCCACGTCGGGTTCGACGACCCGCCGGCGCTGGTCGAGGAGACGGCGACCGAGACCGAGGCGTTGTCGGTGTACCGCCGCGTGCGCGACGAGATCAGGGCTTACGTCGAGGGGCTTCCCGGTAACCTACCCGCACCCAGAACTTGAATGTCTCGTCACCGCCGTCAGTCAGGAGCAACTGCACCTCGTCGGTTCCGGCGCCCCGGTTCCGCCACTGTCGCGGCTGCACGAGTCTGTCCCCGCCGAACCTCCCCGCCCACGGCTGCATTGCCGTGATCACGCTCCACGCTCCCTGGAGCGCTTCCTCCGAATCCGTTTCCCTCAGCAGACCGAGCGCCGCGGCGAACGTCTCGTACGTCCGGGGTTCCCAGCGCGGCCGCTCGCTGTCCCAAAAACCGTAACCGAGGACATCCTCGCCGGACAGAGCGGCATCCCATCCGTCGCGCAGCCACGGCTGCGTCATCGTCTCGACGACGTCGCCGACCGCACCGTCGCGCACGGTGAACCCGAAACGGTCGTCGATCGGGCCGAGCACGTGAAACGGGTAGGTCGGGTGCTCCGGTAGCGCGTCCTTTTCCGCCTGTTCCCGACGGTGACGTCGAGCCCAGAACCGACCGCTTTGCGCCGCCCACTCCGGTCCGGCGGCCGCCGGATCGGCGTCCCACCACAGCGCGTGCTTCTCGCGCGCCAAGGGCTCGAGTCGCGGCGCGAGCGAACCGTACGGATCGCCGGAGGGTTTTTCGACCCAGACCGCCGCACCGAGCTTGACCTCGTCTCTCGACGGGTACCAGCGGAAGGTCCAGGGGGCTTCGAGGACCTCGGAGATACGGTAGACGGTCGCTGCTCCGTCGGGCTCCCCGCGCATCCGCACGCGTCCGCCGTTCCACTGATCGACTTCCCAGCGGCGTCCCCAGGCGCGCCGGCGGACCAGCAGCTTTGCCTCGAAGTAGACCTCCAGCTCCACCGCCGCGACCGCCGTGTCCGGCGGAGGCTCGGCCGTAGCGGCGAGAGCGCAAGCCAAAGTGATGAGAAGCCCGGTCATTTCCGATTTCAGTCTAGACCGGCGACCCGTCTCCGGGCTTGCCCGTCGCGGGAGGACGCGCTAGCTTGCCGCGATGTTCAAGAAGCACGAGCTGGTCCCCAGCCGCGAGATGGACCGCTCCATGCACCTGTGGCGCTACGGGACGTTCGGTCTGCCGGTGCTCGTTTTTCCTTCGGCCGCCGGGATGGCGCACGAGTGGGACGCGCACGGCATGCTCGACGCGCTCGCGGATCTGGTCGACTCCGGCAAGTTGAAGCTCTATTGCACCGAGAGCAACGTCGCCGAGGCGTGGACGCGTCGCGAGAACCCGGCGCAGTGGCGGATCCAGAGACATCAGGCGTACGAGCGCTACGTCGTGAACGAGCTGGCGCCGCACATCCGCGTGGACTGCCGTTCGGAATCGATCCCGATCGCGGTGACCGGCACCAGCCTGGGAGCCTACTACTCGGCCAACTTCTGCTTGAAGCATCCCGCGATCTTCCGCTGGGCCCTCTGCATGAGCGGCCGCTACGACACCTCGTGGTTGACCGACGGGTTCAACAGCACCGACGTCTACTTCAACAACCCGATGGCCTTCGTCCCGAATCTCTCCGGACCCCGGCTGGAGGAGCTGCAACAACTCGCACACCTCGTCCTGGTCTGCGGACAAGGCAAGTGGGAAGACGGCAACATCGAGGACACGCGCAACCTCGCCGCGCTGCTGCAGGCCAAGGGCATCAGCCACGAGTGCGATCTGTGGGGCCACGACGTGTCCCACGAGTGGAGCTGGTGGAAGCGCCAGGCACGGCATCACCTCCTGCGGTTGATCGCGTCCCGACGTTAGCCGCGCGCCTTCCGGATCAGTCGCAGACGACCGAATCGGGCGCCCGGTTCTGGCACTGCACCGTCTGCGTCATGCCGGCGGCGAGAAAGGCGCAGGCATTCTGGATCGCGGTCGTCGTGGCTTCTCGCTCGTCGGCGCCGATGGCCCGGCGGCACTCCGTGCGGCCCTGGAAGGTCACGCACACCTCGCACCCCACGCTCATCGACTGCCGGACGCCCAGCACCAGCAGGCCGACCGTTGCCAGCGCGGCCAGCACGAGAAGGGCAACTCCCCATCGAACACTGCGTGTCACTGCGTCCGCCCCTTGTTTTGCCCCGGCGGGCCAGCAGAGTCTACCCGGAAAACCGCTCGGTTGACCGGTTACTTGACCTCTGTGGTCGCGGAACTAGATTCGCCACGAGCGACGTGGGTCCGTACTTAAAAGGAAGCGATGGCGCATGAATCCTCCCGCCGCAGGCCGCTCCGGCGCCGGGTACACGATGGTCGAGCTGCTGATGGTCGTGGCGATCATCGGTCTGGTCGCGGCGATCGTGGTCCCGCTCTACACGGGGCTCATCGACAAGAGCCATCGCTCGACGCTGGTCCACGACGCTGGCGAGCTGCACCGCGCCTTCATGCGCTACAACGTGGACCAGGGTGTCTTCCCGTCGGTCGCGTCGTTCAACTTGCACACGCTCACCCCACTCTCCAGCGACGGCTACTTCCGGAACGTCGAGTCGTTCAGGCACAAGCTGTTCAACACCGAGATCCAGAACTACGACTCGCCCAACATCGGCGGGGCGGACACCCAGTTCTGGGCCACGATCAATTCGGCGCGTGAGCCGGGATTCGTCCTGCTCATCGCTCACACCAACGATCTCCCGATCGATCGCGGCGAGTGGTACGCCGGCGTCTACTACGTGACGGCCGGCGGTCTCATCCCGGTCAAGGAAACGAAGTGATGACGCGGCCCGGCTTCATGGAGCTGTTTCGCGCCACGCGGTCCGAGGTGGATGCGATCCTCTCCTCGGTTCCCACGAGCTTGCTCGAGGCCCGCCGCATGATCACGCGTGAGATGCAGTTCGAGCCGCGGCCGGAAGAGCTCCAGGCGATCGTCAAGATTGCCGACTTCACCAGCACCTCGGTGTTCTGTTACGAGTTCCCCCGACAGCTGCTATCGCTGCGCGTGATGGCCGAACGCGAGCTCGGCGATCACTGGAACGAGCGGCGGTTGTCGCCCGACAAGCTGGCCCAGGCCACGGGACTGATCGAAGAGCTGCTGGCGGCGAGTGAGCAGGCCCGGACCGACCTGCGCACGAACCCCGAGGTGGCGACCCTGCTGAGCGAGGACGAGCGCAAGTTCCTGCGCTATGTCCTGGACGTGATGGCGCTGCCCAAGCACCGGCTTCAGGCGGCGGCGGTTCTCGTTCCGCGGCTGGAGTTCATCTCCAAGCTGATCACGACCGGGAACGTCGGTGAGACGCTCCCCGGGTTGGACAACCGCGAGATCGACATGTTCAACCAGGCGGTCCACCTCGAGGACGACAAGGAGGGACCGGCCCGCGTCTACCTCGAGGCGGTCGCGTTGAGGACGATCTTCGACGAGTACCTCGCGGTCTGGGAACGCAGCGGCTACCTCGATGACGCGGAGCTGATCGAACAGCTGCAGGACAGCGTGCGCGAACAGCTCGCCGATGCGGAAACGGCCTACCGTGTCGTCAGCGAACAGCTCGAAAAACAGCTTAGCGACGCGATGGCAGCGAACCTCCAGGATTTCGCGGTGGACATTCACAGCGCGAAGAGCAAGCTGTTCGATACGTACGTCAAGGCCCAACCGTTGATGCGCCAGCCCGAGGCCGTCGAGTTCGACGGCGGTTCCGAGTCCAAGTCCATTTCGGAAACGCTGGCCGAGGCCGAGGTGGCCGACGGCGAAGCGGTCTCGTTGAAACAACGCAAGGAGGAGCTCTACCTCGACGCGCTCACGAGCCTGCGCTCCGACCGCGCCTCCGGTGGCGAACTGCGGCTGCATCCGCGGGAGCTCCGCAAACGCCGCATCCGGCGCAGGCGCTGGATCCTGGCCGGGACGGTCCTCGCGCTGGCCGTTGTCGCCGCGACCCTCCAGCTCGCCGTACCCGGAGCGGTTCCCGACCCCGTCGGTGTGTCGCTGAAGGAGTTTCAACCGTCGCTGTCGGTGATCGATGCCAAGCCCATCGGACCGATGCTCTACGTCCGGGTCACCGATTGGGACAACCTCTCCGTCCAGAACATCCGGTTCCGGACGGCGGAGATCGGCGAGCTGGCATCGCGCAAGGGCCTGTCGAGCGTCTACGTCGTGAACACGGAGGGGGAGAGCCCCGCCGAATGGCACGCCAACGGCGGGGTGCTGGTCAAATCCCGGGCCGCCTTCGGGGACGTGATCTCCCAGGTCGAAGCCCGGGCACGCGCTGCGGCGGACGACGCGACGGGCGACAATTAGCCCGGTTCCGGACCTTTTTGGCCGCTCCCGGCACGTCTTGCGCGGCGTCTCCTGAACCCTAAGTTCTTTCAACGAGGGAGAGATTGTGGGCGAAGCCACCCAGCCCGCGCTGAAACACGCCGGTCACGCGTTTCGGCAGGCCAAGAAGCAGCGGGTCTCGCTGTTGCGGGGACTCCTCCTCGTCGCGGTCGGTGCGTTGCTGGCTCAGCCCGGTGGCCGGGAAGGCGGCGTCGCGGCGCTCACCCTCATCATCGGATACGCGGTCAGCAACATCGCCCTGTTCTTGGCGCCCGACCGGCTGGCCCAATCTCTGCGTTTCGAGCTCATCGTCGGCGCGGCCGACCTGCTGCTGGTCGGGCTGGGATTGCACCTGTCGGGTATGACGGCGACCGCGTTGCCGATCTCGGTGGCGCTGATGGTCCTCGTCGTGGCGCTGGGCAGCCACCGTGCACATACCGTCGCCGGGGCGGCGGCGATCGGGGCGGTGCATTCGTGGCTCGTTCTCGGCCAGGGTCGCGGTAGCGAGGTCGCCTGGCAACTCGCGCTACAGATGTTGTTCCTTTGCTCGGTTGCGCTGTATTACGGCAGCCTCGCTTCGGAGATCCACAAATCGCTGCGCCGCGACGAACACTCCGATCTGAAGCGCAAGGAGCTCTCGACGCTGGTCGAGATCCTCGACGCGGTCACCTCTTCGCTCGACGTTCAGCGGGTGGCGCGGACGATCGTGAACAAGATCAACGAGGTGATCCCGGCGATGCGCTGTTCAATGTTGCTGATCAACGAGGACAAGACGCGTTGCCACGTGATGGCGTCCCACGACGATCCGAACATCGACATGCTCGAGATCGATCTGAGGAAGTACCCGGAGATCCGCTGCGCCATCGAGACTCGGGACCGGGTGCTGATCCGCGACGTCAAGATGGATCCGATGATGGCCGATGTCCGCGCCTTGCTCGAGCAGCTGCGGTTCCAATCGATCATGGTCGTCCCGATGACGTTCGCCAACGACGTGCTCGGGACGCTGTGTCTGAAGACCGCCCGGGTGGACAAACCGTTCACCCAGGCCGAGGTCAACTTCTGCACCGTCGTCGCACGGGCCTCGGCGAACGCCGTAAAGAACGCGTTGTTGCACAAACGGGTCCTCGAACAAGCCTCGATCAACCGCGAAACGGGTCAGAAGCTCTCCGCGCTGCTCGACCAGTCTCCGGATCTGATCGTGACCACCGACATGCACGGCCGCATCTCCGAGTTCAACCGCGGAGCGGCGCGGCTGACCGGCAGGTCGCGTGAGGAGATGGTCGGGAGGTCCTGTGAATCGATCCTCGGGGCGGACGGCTCCGGCCTGATCGACCGGATTCGTAACCGTGGCCGCATCTCCAACCACGCGATCAGCTTGGCCAAGGCCGACGGGACCGAGCTCAACCTCGAGCTGAACATGGCCGCGTTGACCGATCGCAACGGAGACGTCTACGGTACCGTGTGGGTCGGACGCGACGTCACCGAGCTCAAGTCCGCGCAGCTTCAACTGCTCCAGGCAAAGAAGCTTTCGAGCATCGGCGAGGTGATCTCGGGAGTTGCCCACGAGCTGAACAACCCGCTGAGCGGCGTCCTGGGTTTCTCCCAGCTGCTGATGGCCCGCCACGGCATGCGCCATCCCCTCGGTGAAAACTTCGAAGGCTTCCCCCAGTTCGTGCCCGAGGAGCTGACCTCGGAACAGATCGAGACGGCGTGCCGCTCGGCGACACCCGAGCTCATGGGCGACGCCGTCGTCGCCGGCAACCTGGACGAGGTGGTCCGGGAAGTGC
>JBFFZZ010000042.1:0-15987 GCA_041568335.1 Candidatus Polarisedimenticolaceae bacterium
CCGATGCTGTTCGCGCTGGCGTTCCTGCCGATGTTCGGGATCGGTGGCTTGACCGGCCTGCCGCTGGGGCTGGCGGCGCCCGACATCGCACTGCACGACACCTACTACGTGATCGGGCACTTCCACTACGTCGTCGCGCCGGGCACGATCTTCGCGCTGTTCGCCGGGGTCTACTATTGGTACCCCAAGGCGACGGGTCGCAAGATGAGCGAGTTCCTCGGCAAGCTGCACTTCTGGCCGTCGCTGATCTTCATCAACGGAGTCTTCTTCCCGATGCTGATCCAGGGTCTCAACGGCGTCAGCCGGCGGCTCGCCGACGGCGGCGCGACCTACGACTTCGCCGGCGCGGTCGGTCCGCTCAACCGGATGCAGTCGTGGTCTGCATGGGGTCTGGCTTTGGCGCAGATTCCCTTTATCATCAACTTCTTCATGAGCCTGCGCAGTGGTGAGAAGGTCGGCGACAACCCGTGGGACGCGACGACTCTCGAATGGGCCGCGCCCTCGCCCCCGCCGCACGGCAACTTCGCCACCGAGCCGGTCGTCTATCGCGACCCCTACGAATACAGTGTCCCGGGTGCGGATAGAGACTTCACCCCGCAGACCCAGGAGGGCTGACCGCGATGCTGATCCCGCATATCGTCAAACCGCGGCCGGATACCGGGCTCAACAACGGCAAGCTCGGGATCTGGCTGTTCCTCGCCTCCGAGGTGATGCTGTTCGGCGCGCTGTTCGCGACCTACCTGATGCTGCGCATGGGGGCGAGCGACTGGCCGGTGGGAACGACCTACCTCAACCCGGTGTGGGCCGCGATCAACACCATCGTGCTGATCACGTCGAGTGTGACGATGGTCATGGCCTGGGCCATGTCGGCCAAACGGAACTTCAACATGTTTCGGGTGTACATGCTGGCCACCGTCGCTCTGGGCTTTGTCTTCATGATCATCAAGTACATCGAATACTCGGAGAAGTTCCACCACGACTATTACCCGTCGAAGCACGTCTTCCTGGCGATCTACTTCACCTTGACGGGGCTGCATGGGCTGCACGTCCTGGGCGGGATGGTCGTCAACGCCTACTTCGCGTTGTTCGGCAAGAAGCACTACGACCAGGATCCGGAGTGGTTCACCAACCGCGTCGAGCATTCGGGGTTGTTCTGGCACTTCGTCGACCTGGTCTGGATCTTCCTGTTCCCGATCCTGTACCTGTTGTAGGAGGCACCATGGGCAAGAGTCACACTGAGATTAGTCGCCACATACGCGTTTACCTGGTGGTGTTCGGCGCTCTGCTTGTGCTTACCGCCGCGACGGTCGGGGCCTGGAAGCTGGAGTTCCTGTCGGCCGGCGCTGCGATTGGGCTGGCGCTTGCCATCGCCATCTGCAAGGCGAGTTTGGTCGCGCTGTATTTCATGCACCTGAGCGCCGAGAACAAGATGATCTACTGGCTGCTGGCTCTGACCTTCTTGTTCTTTCTGGTTCTGTTGCTGGTGCCGGTGATGACGGCCTTCGACGTGGTCTCGAACTAAAATGAACCTCAAATCATTCCATATCTTCTTTGTCACGGTATCCACCTTGATGTCGTTCGGTTTCGGCGGCTGGTGCTGGCGTTACGCCGATGCGAACCAGTCGACGGGGTTTCGCGTTCTTGCCGCCGCCTCGTTCGTCGTCGGGGTCGCGTTGATCTTCTACGGCTTCTGGTTCTGGAAGAAGATCCGAGCGTGGCAGGACAACTCCAAGGGACCGGGTGCGGCCGCCATGATCGGCACGGCCCTGCTGGTCTGGTTCCTCGGCCAACCGGCCGCCGAGGCCTGCACGACCTGTTACGGCGAGGCGGAGGGTCCGCTGATCGACGCGGCGCGGGCGGGCGTGTTCCTGCTATTCGGCCTCGTGCTCGCCGTGCAGGCCGGCTTCATCGGCTTTTTCGTTTACCTCTGGCGTCGTTCCGGCGGCGCAGCCCAATAGGGAGTTGTCCGAACCATGATGGACTTGTTTTTCCCCCCCGGTGCCTCGGCTCATGCGGCCGGGATCGATCGCATGGTCGATTGGGTCCACATCCTGATGCTGATCCTGTTCATCGGCTGGGGTGCGTACTTCATCTACGTCGTGACCCGTTTCCGCGGTAGCAAGAACCCGTCGGCGAACTACAAGGGCGCCAAGGGTAAGGCCAGCAAGTACGCCGAGGTCGGCGTGGCCATCGCCGAGGTGATCCTGCTGGTCGGTTTCTCGATCCCGCTGTGGGCCGATCGTGTCGACGAGTTCCCCGACGAGGGTGAGTCGGTGGTCGTCCGCGTCGTCGCGCAGCAGTTCGCCTGGAACATCTGGTACCCCGGCGCCGACGGCGTGTTCGGCAAGGCCGATCCGAGCCTGGTGGACGAGGAGACCAACCCGATCGGGCTCGATCGCAGCGACGAGGCGGCCCAGGACGACATCACGACGATCAACCAGCTGCACCTGCCCAAGGGCCAGGCGGCGATCATCCACATCTCGAGCAAGGACGTGATCCACAGCTTCAACCTCCCCAACATGCGTATCAAGCAGGACGCCGTGCCGGGGTTGTCGATCCCGGTCTGGTTCGTGCCGACCAAGACCACCGCGGAGATGCGCGAGGAATTGAAGGCGCGGCCGCGCTACGCCGACACGGCCGACGAGTTCGTCTACGAGATCGCCTGCGCGCAGCTGTGCGGCAACAGCCACTACAGCATGCGCGGCTTCCTGACGGTCCACACACCGGAGGAGTATCAGGCCTGGCTGGACGAGGAAGCGTCCTACCTAACCGGCGGCGAGGAAGAGGACTTCTGGAACTGATCCCGTTCGCGTTCGATCGACATGAAAAACGGCGACCCGCGGGTCGCCGTTTCTTTTTACCGGAGGATGTCGGCCGGGGTCAGGGGACCGGCGAGGCTCCGGGCTCCGCCGCCGCGGCGGCAATGACCTCGACGAGCTCGATCTCGAAGGTCAGCGCGGCACCCGGCTTGATGCTCCCCGGGCGGCCGCGGTCGCCGTAGGCGATCTGGGCCGGGCAGGTCAACTTGGCCTTGCCCCCCTGCTTGAGTTTCTGCAGCCCCTCCGAGAAGCACGGGATGACCCCGCCGACGTTGAACTGCGCCGGGTCCTTGCCGCGTGTCGAGTCAAACACGGTCCCGTCGCGCAGCGTCCCGTGGTAGTGCACCTTGACCGAATCCGCCGCGGTCGGCATCGGCCCGTCGCCCTCGGCGATGGGGAGGAACACCATCCCGGACTCCTGCTTCTGGGCACCCGCTTCCTGGGCCATCGAGTCGCAATAGGCCTGGCTCGCCACCCGTTCCTTGTCGGTGATCTCGGTCATACGCGTGCGCATCGTGGTGTCGAGCATCGGGCCGTAGTGCGTCATGTCGATCCGCGGCTCGGCCCCGGAGGCCCCCTCGTTGAGACCGGCGGACACGTAGACCATCTCCTCGGCGGTGAACTCCAGGGTCGCGATGTTTCGCGCCAAGGCCTGGCCGACCGCGTAGAGCATCTTCTGGTCCTCGGTCTCGAGCTTGACCGGCTCGGCGGATTCGGCTTCTTCGGCCGTGGGTGCCGGGGCACAACAGATAAACAGCCCCAGGCCCAGGGCCAACGTCAAGAATCGTCGCATCAGGGGTCCTTTCCGCCCGGATCCGCCGACAGGGCGGATGGGCCGTGTAGAGGAGACTTCTGTTCTACTCCATCCCGTAGCCCGGCGCCAACGCGGCCGATTTGCCTGCTCGCCGGGCGGGACCTATCCATTGACCCGGGCGCACCCTGGCACGGGGCGTATCGCCGGAGGAATGCACGATGAACAGACGTTTCGGACTCTGGATCCTCGCCCTGGGGTTGCTGGCGACCGCGATGCCGGTGGATGCGGGCTCCTTCGAGAACGCGGTGCGTGCGCGCTGGCGCGGCGCCTGGATCGTCACCGAGATCGAGACCTTTTCCTCCTGCACCGGCAACTACTTCAACAACGATGTCTCGGGGCAGTTCGTCGCGTCGCGCGGGGGGCGTCCGTTCGAACCGGGCGAGCTGGCCAAGGTCGACAAGCTGCAGGTCAACCGCAAGAAGATCGAGCTGATGGTGACGATCGCCGGAACGAACCTGCTACCGCGGCAGGACGGGCCGTTCACGCTCTACGACCGGCGCACCTGCCGGATCGAGCTCGAGGTGGCCATCCCCCGCAGCATCATCAAGTCCAAGGACGTCGAGGAGGTGGACCGCCTGCTCGCCACCGTCGCGCACCGCTTCGCGACGCGGGACGCCGCGCTCGACTCCTCCGGCTGGAACGGCCGCGAGGGCGACGACTACCCGCCGGACTACGACCGCACGCTGGCGCACCACGCCGTCTGGGTCGCCGAGGAAACCAACCGTGCGATCGACGCGCAGCTGGACAGGACATTGCTCACGGCCAACGAGCTCGCCCGCGAGGTCGACAACAACCCGATCTACCTCGCCGGTTTTGCCGAGGGTGCGCGCATGATGCGCGAATGGCGCGAGCGCGACTGCGGCCGGCTCGTGGGCTCCACCGCGGTCACCTTCCGCCTGCTGGCGCCGGAGGAATTCCGCAGCAACGAGACCTGGTGCGCCGGATTCCACGACGGCCAGGCTCTCGTCTACAGCCTCGCGCTGCTGAGCCGGTTGCCCGCCTGTTACGTCGATGTTCCCGAGCTGTCCGCCGAGTACGTTGACGCCTCCCTGGATTGACGGCGGGAGCGAACAAAACGACGGTTCGCGTTTACCTCCCGCTAGAATGAGTTTGGGAGGCCAACGATGATGAAGCCCGCCATTCCGATCGTCGCGCTGACCCTGCTGCTCGGCGGGGTCCCCGCCGGCGCCCAGGAACCGGGACCCACCGACGACAAACCCGTCTGGGACAAGGTCGTCGCGTTGTACGAGCAGGCCAAGGAGGCCGGTGAGACGGCCGCCGAGGATGTTTACGAGTGGGCCAGGGAAGACGTCGACAAGATCGGCGACTGGGAATACAAGGTCGAGCACCTGTCCAACCCGAATCACATCGCGCTGGAGAAGAAGCTCAACGAGCTGGGCGCCGAGCGCTGGGAAGCCGTCTGGATCGACCGCCAGGGCCCCAACCTGATCGTCACGCTGAAGCGCCCCTCGCGCACCTGGCTCAACAGGCTTCCGCTGGGACAGCTGATCAAGGCCGCGGCCGGGGCCGGAGGGGACGGCGGCGGCGAATAGGGGCGTCTCGCGCGTCGGATCGACGTGGATGCAGCAGTTTTACCGTTTTCGTCGGCACGGCCCTCGAAACGGGCGGACAATAGACCCGATGAAGCGTTCCGCGATCGGTCTCCTGCTGCTGGCCGTCGGGTCGACGATCCCCGCGCAAACACCGCCTCGCGTGCTCCCCAGCGACTTGCAGGAAGAGACGCGCGTCCGCCGCATCCAGTGGCCGGTCACGATCGAGTCCCGCGTCCCCGGTGGTTGTGACGATCTGACGGCCGACGGCGTGCGCGTTCGCGAGGACGGCGTCGAGGTGCAGGTCGACGGCGTCGAGACGCGCCCGTTGCCGACGATCCACGCGGTCCTGATCGACAACAGCGGCAGCATGGATGCGCGCCTCGGCGCGGCCAAGAAAGCCGCGCTCGCCTACCTCGAACGGCTGCCTCCCGGCGAGCCCGCGATGCTCGCCACATTCAGCGACAACCTGATCCTCAACACACCACTGACGACCGATCGCGCGATGCTCGTGCGCGCGATGAACAAGATCGAGCCGCGCGCCTACACCGCCTTGAACGACGCGATCCACTACACGGTGAACTATCTGGCGCCGCGGCCCGAACGCAAGGTCCTCGTGCTGATCACGGATGGCTGCGACAGCGCGAGCCTGACGCGGCATTCGCTCGACGACGTCGTGCGGACGGCGGGCGAGACGCCCAACCTGACGGTCTTCCCGATCGGCATCGACCTGCCGGCGCGCTGCGACGGCCCCCTGGCAACGCCGGGATATGTCGGTGGCCCCGTGTTGCCGCTGCAGAAGCTGGCGACCAACTCCGGCGGCTACCTCTATCGCACGAAGGAAACGGCTGCGCTGGAAATGGTCTTCGACGAGATCTTCGAGCGCCTTCGCATGGAAGGCCACGTCGCTTACCGGCCGCTGCCCCACGGGCAGGGTAGGAGGGACGTCGCCGGAGAAGAACGTAAGCGTCGGGTGAAGATCGATTCGTTGCGACCGAAGCAATGCAAGATCACTTCCGCGGGACCGCTCACCCGGGCGGAGCCGGCGGTCGAGGCCCAGCTTCGAACCGAACCGCCGGTCGTCGCCGAAAACGAAACGACGCTCCGCTACGACGATTGGTGGGGCGAGAAGAAGGACGAAGACCCGATCGGCAGTCTCGACCTGCGCGAGCACGCGATGCACGGGCACGGTGCCGATCTCGACCGCGAGCGCGGCGCGCTCTATTCGGCGACCGCGTTGCATCTTGGCCAGCGTTACATCTCGGAAGCGGATCGCAAGGTGCGCATCCACAAGCGCGACTTCACGATCGACGTGCCGCCGTTCGACTGGATGCGCGCTTCGATGAGGGACCCCGAGTCCTTGCTGTTGTACCTGTTGCAGGGAGACGACGTCCCGTTCCTGCCGTTCCCCGATCCGTCCGGGCGGCGCGAGCGCGCTCGCCGATCCCTCGGTGAGAACTGGGTCCATGGCCAGACGATGCTGGAGATCCGCGAGGCCGTCGGCCGTGGGCTATTCGCTTACCCGGGTTACCGCGAGTTTGCCTACCGCCGCACGCAGGAGGCCTACCGCGAGGAGATGCGGCAGGTCCTGGAGCACTCGAACGCGATCCGGGCGCTGTCCGAGCCGGAGCGAGCTCGACTGGAACAGGCGATCGCGGAACAACGACCCGAGCCCACCTCCGGCCAGCTGCAGCAGTACCTCGCCGAGTGGCTCGGCGATATCCCGGCCTACGACCTGGTGGTCGGTTTCGAGGGTTGGGCCGCGAATGCCGTGCTCGACATCGACGTCCCCGAGACGACGGCCGTTTTTCTGCTCGACCTGATCGACACCAAGTGGGAGCGGCTCGGCACCTGGTTTCCGCCTCCGACTCAGGTGCGCATCGTGTCGCCGCTGGTGCCGGCCTACGACGAGCAACGCGATCTGGTCGGTTTCTTTCGCATCCTGCTACCCGATGTCGCCGTCGTCGGACCGCCTCCGAACGGGATCCCCGAACGACCGCTCGGACTCACCTTCCTGCGCCACCTGACCGAGGTGACGGGCGGGCGAGACGCCTGGCCCGTGGGCGTGCGCATGCAGGATCTGACCTATCACTGGGACACGCGCAGGGACCGGCGGAGGATCCTCCGCGGCGCGCGCAAGCGCAAGCTGATCCCGCACGACATCTACTGGCGCAAGGTCCCGATGGTCTCCATGACGCTGGGGCCCGGCGGAGCCGACAAGCTGCCGGTCACGGTGTTGTGGGATCCGAAACCGACGCGGCCGGACTCGCCGCCGCCGCCGGTCTGTGTCGATCTCGGCGATCCCGAAACTCGCCCGAGCGGGGAATGGGTCGAGGATCTGCGTGACAGCATCCTCGACATCGTCCCGCCGTGCCGGATTGACTCGGAAGGCTAGCGGCGGCCGAATACCTTGGGCGTGGGCATGCGCGAGCGGATCTCCTCCAGCTCCGCCTCGGTGACCACGGTGATCCCCTTCTCCGCGCAATGAGACTCGACGCGTTTCGTCACCATCCCGCGGACGAACGCGGGGATGCGCTTCATCCGCTTACGCGCTGCGGGCTCCCATTCGATAGGTTGTGCGGGAACCTCGGCCCCGTACTCGACGGACGGCGCGAGCTTCTCGGCCGCGTCCGGGAACGCACCCGGCTGGTAAGAGCACAACGGATCCTCGGAGAGAACGCTCCCGGTCACGCCGTAGGCGCGCGCGCGGCACCCGCCGCAGGTCGCGTTGAACTCGCACGCGCCGCAGCGCCCGCCGAGATCGGAGCGTCGCCGCATGTCCTTGAACGGCTCGGAGTGCTCCCAGACATCGGACAGCGTCTCGCGCTTGAGATTGCCGCCGAAGACCGGCAGGTAGGGGCACGGCGTGACGTCGCCGTTGGGCCGGATCCCCATGTAATGCGTGCCCGCGGGGCAACCGCCGGCGCCGCCCGAGTAGGTCTTGAGGAACGGCGAGTCGGGGTCCTTCTCGAAGACCGTCTTGACGTAGTGCGGCGCGCACTTGGCGTTGACGATCATACGGTTGCGATAGCGCTCCTGAAGCGAGTGCAACATCTGCAGCACGGCGTCGTACTCGTGCGGCTCGATATCGGAGACGAACTGGCCGCGTCCGGTCTGCACCAGAAAGTAGAGGTTCCAGACCTTCGCGCCCATCTCGTCGTGCGCGAAGCCGGCGATCCGTTCGATCTCGTCGAGATTGTGCCGGCCGACCGTCGTCTGCACGATGAACGGGAGTCCTGTCTCATGCAGGATCTTGGCCCCGCGCACCGTGTTGTTCCACGCCCCCTTGACGGCGCGGAAGCGGTCGTGCATTTCGGGGTCCAGCGCGTCGAGCGACAGCGCCAGACCACGCACGCCCTCTTTCTTCAACAGCTCGGCCAGCGTCGGCGTGATGCTGATGCCGTTGGTGCCGACCACCACCCAGAGGTCCTTCTCGTGGGCGTAGCGGATGATCGCCAGGATGTCGCGCCGAAGCAGCGGCTCGCCGCCGGTCAGGATCGTCAACGCCTCGGGCGCAAACGCGGCGATGTCGTCGACGACCTTCTGGCACTGCTCCGTATCGAGCTCGCTGCGGTCCGCGAATGCCTCGCTCTCGACCAGTGGCGACCCGCCCGCATCGAGGTAACAATGCTCGCAGGCGAGGTTGCAGCGGTAGGTCAGGTTCCAGCTGACGACGTAGGGCCGGGCGAACTCGGCGATGGGCAACGGTTCGGCCATGCGCTACATCCCGAAGTGCGAGCGCGCCTCGTCGAGGACCTTCTCGTCGACCTCGGCGTAACCCTGCTCGCGGGCGTACTTCTCGATTCCGCTCTTGGCCATCGTGCGGACGAATTCGGGCACGCTCGACAGCCTTTCCCGGGCGCCGGGGGTCCAGCGGATCGCGTCGTCCGCCTGCTCCATGTCCGCGAGCATCCCGGTGAACGGACACTTCGATTCGGCGGCGCCGTCCTTACCGATCTTCACGCCGAGCGAGGTGACGACCTGGGTCTCCTGCGGGTTGGTCAGCATGGCCATCTCGTAGCCACAGGCATCGCACGAGTAGACCAGCGAGACGGAGCCGCGATCGGGTGGAGATGCTTCGAGGAGCTGCATCGGCTTGTCGCAGGGGACACAGAGGAATTTCATCGGTTACTCCGCACTCGCTTTCGTTTCGAGGGTCTCTTCGACGACCTCGGCCAGTTTCCGGACCGCGACCCACCAGGGCCGGTCCGTGCCGATGGCCGGCTCTCCACGGTCGCATGCCGCCGCCAGCTCCGGGTCGAACGGGACGCTGCCCAGCCTGGGGATCCCGAGATCGATCCGTTCGCTCTCCGGGAACAGGGGACGGACGTCGTTGCAATCCTCGCACCAGTAGCCGCGCATGTTCTCGACGTAACCGAGCAGACGATTGGGCGTGCCCCGCAGCGCGGCGACCGACCGTGCAACCACGCCGCGCGCCAGATCGGACGGCACGGTGACCAGCATGAACGCGGTCGACGAGCCGAGGAACTCGGCGAACTGCAGGGTCCGTTCGGCACCGGGTGGCAGATCGATCAGCAGGTAGTCGAGGTGGCCCCAGTCGATCGACGAGAGCAGCTCCGCCACCGCGGTGAACTCACGCGTCGCGCGCCAGGTGTAGCTGTCCCCTTCCACGACCGTGTCGAAGCGGACGGCCTCGTGCTCGGGGACCAGCGAGCCGAGCGAGACGACACCGACATCGTTGGCGTCCCGTGGCAACGCGACACCCTCCGCTCCGGGGAGCAAGGGGACATCCTGCAGACCCGACAGCCGCGCCTGCGATGGCCCGTTGAGATCGGCGTCGAGGATCGCGCAGGCGTTGCCGCGCTGGCGTAACGCCGTCGCGAGCTGTCGTGTCAACGTCGACTTGCCGACGCCGCCCTTGCCCGAGCCGATCGCCAGGCGGTGCTTGACCCCCGCGAGCTTCTCGTCGATCGCCGCCTGCATCGCGCCGACCTGCTCGAGAATGTTCGAACCGCCGTCCCCGGTGATGTCGTAGTAGCTCTTCATGCCCGTTTAATCGGTCAATGTTAGCGCAGGTGCGGCGCCATCCGCCGCTCAGGGCATCGGCGGGCCCGGCCACCCCGAGCGGATCAGCAAATACCAGACGGGCGCGGCCAGCAGCAGCAGCAGCACGCCTCCCGGAACGAAGATCCACGGTCGGTCCTCGCGCACGGAGCCGAGCATCCGCAAGCCGTGGGCAGGAAAGACGAAATAGAGCGTCGCCTTCGCGATCTGCGCCCAGCCCAGCAGGGTGACGACGAGCGGCAAGCCGCGCCAGACCTCGTGGAAGGCGACGATCGGCCCGCCGAAGACCAGGCTCATCGCCGCGACGACGAAGACGCCGGCGTGCCCTTTGCCGCGTAACCAGATAAAGAAATCCATCCAGGCCCTCGGCACCGTGAGGTGCGAGATGCCGATGATCGTCAGGTTGACCGCCGTGTAGATCCAGATCGCTCGTGTCATGGCTCCCTCCGCGGATACCGGTCGTGACCGGTTCTGCTGTAGGAGAATAACGTGTCCTCGAGCACGGGCCCGGCGCCGATGTTGTTAGACTGCTTGGATGCGCCGACACCCGAATCGAATCGCCGTGGTCCTCTCGTTCCTGCTCGCGTCGGGCACCGCCTCCGCGGCATCGCTCCCCGCGCCCCTCGAGGCCGTGATCAAGGATGTCGAGGCGCGCAAGGCGGCCGCGGCCGAGCTGCGGTTCACGTTTCAATCGCACACGGTCACGAGCAAGAACGAGTTCCGGCTGCGCTATGACCCGCGCGCGACCGAGGCCTGGACACTGCTGCCGCCGGTGAGCGAGGAGGGCGAGCGGATCAAGGAGCAGATCGCCAAACGTGCCGAGAAACAGGAAGAAGGGCCCGATCGGGAGCTGCTGGCGGGCGATCTGAGGGAGTACATCGGCGACGGCGTCGAGCTGATCGAGAGCTCCGCGGCACAGCGGGTCTATCGATTCAACTTGTCCGAGACGGCTAAGATCGGCGAGGGCAACTTCGAAGCCGCCAAACACCTCACCGGCGAGCTGGCGATCGGCCCGGACGACGATCTGCGGTGGGTTCGGTTCTTCGCCGAGAAGGCTTTCAAACCCGCCTTGGTCGCCAAGATCAGCACGTTCGACCTGAAGCTCTACTACGACCCGATTTGGAACGACGGTCCCTACGTGATCGTGCGCCAGGCGATGGAGATCGACGGATCGGCGTTTTTCCGATCGTTCTCGGAAAGCGTCAAGACGAGCTACAGCGGCTTCGAGAAACGCTAGGCGGGAATCGCCGTCGTCTCCATCCGTACGATGTTCCCGGCCGGACGGAACCCCCATGTGACCGCCTGCTCCGCGCCGCACTCGCTCTCGTGGACGCGTCCCCAGTGCAGCGGTGTGTCCGCCAGCGACGCGTAGTGCCGCAGGAGTCCGCGGGTCAGTGCCGGACCGCCTGTCGCATGCGCGTAATGAATCGCGAGGATCTCTCGTTTGTTCGAGATCGATTCGTCGACGACCAGCGCGGCCTCGAATCGATCGACACCGGCGAGCGCCAGGACGCGCACCGACTCGAAGTACTCTTGCCGGCGCGCGATGGAGTCGGGCGTGCGGCCCCACGGCAACGTCACGTCCCGCTGTGGGAAGCCGGCCTCGCCAAGCTCGTCGAGGGAAATCTCGGCGACCATGTCGTCGGGCACCTTCGAGGCCGCGAACGGCGGCTCCAGCACGTAGTCGGTGAATGTTTCCCCTTCGGTGTAGTCGCAGTGCGCGAGAAACGTGCGGAAACGTTCGGCGTTCGCCGGGACCTCGGCGACGATCTTCCGCGGCCCGAGAATGGCGAGCTTCTGGCACAGCGACGTCACCATGTGCCGGCCGTGTCCGAGGTGGCGGAAATCGGGATGCACGCCGACGGCGAGCAAGCAGTTTTCGCCGGCGTCCTCGCGTTTGGCCGCCAGGACCACACCGATCAACCGTTCGCCCTCGGTCGCGACCATGCAACTGCTGGTCCACAGCTCGAGCACCCGGATCCACCACTTGAACCGCTCACGGTCGATCGGCTCGACTTCGCCCGGCGGCCGGAAACAGGCGTTGTACGCGTCGACGAGCAACGGGACGTCGTCGGAGCGGCAGAAACGGTAGGAAGCCATGGGGCGGCTATCCTAGCCGATCGGATAGCCCGCTTCACGCAACGCGGCGACGGCTCGCGGCATCGTTGCGGCCTTGACCAGGACATAGTCGGTGTCGAACGTCGATAGCGCGAAAATCGCCACGCCGGCATCCGCGAGCACACCCGCGATTCCCGCGAGAATCCCGGTCAGTTCGAAGTCGAGCGGGCCCACGACCTTCAGGCAGGACCAGCCGCTCTCGCGTTTCTCACCATCGATCTCCACGGCCGAGGGACAGACGATCGAAAGCTCGTCCTCGGTGCGCCCGATCCAGCAGTGCGGCTCCCCGGTAACCGTGTGAGGAATCGGCGCCGAGGGATCGAGACGATGGACCGTGAACTCCCCTTCCACGAGTCGCAATGCGGGCTTCATCGTCACGGGGTCTCGCTCGCAGCGGCGCTGCGCCCCGCCCACACGGCACGCTGATCGTGTTGTAACCGCCGATCGCACCGGTCACCGCCACCAAGAGGGTCACGATCATCCAAATCCACTTGATGGGTTCCTTTCCGGTTTGCGGGAGAGGCTACCATGGGTCAAACGGCTCAGTCGTCCTCGAGCCGGGTCGTGAACGTCGCCGAGAGGTGGGGGTCGCCCTCCGGGGGAAACACCTCCACGCGCCACAGGAAGCTTTCCCCCTTCACCGGGAGCAACACGCCCTTGGGGATCAGATGCTGCGGCTTGTCGAGGCCCTGCCAGGTCGCAAGAGTACGGGAATCTACGGTCGCCAAGGTCAGCCGGTAGCTACTTCCTTCTGGGCCGGGTGTCCATTGCAAGCGGCACTCGTCGAGCGGCAAGGGCCGATCGGGCACCAGCGATTGGATGCTGGAACTGTCTGCTACCGGTGGCGTCGTCGGCGCCCGCTCCTCCCCCGTCGGCCAGTAGAAAAGCAGCAGGAAGATCGCGGTGGCGATGGCGGCGAGCCACGGCCATCGAGCCGGTGGAGCCGTGGGTTGATCCCCTCCGTCCCGTTTCGTCGGTTCCACGTGGCTCTCCGTAGGCGTCCGCGCCGAGGCTCAGGAATAGTCCTTCTGCAGGAACAGCCGCGCGTGCCCGCGTGGGAAACCCTCGACCGTCCCGATGACCCGGAAACCGAGCTTCTCGTAGAAACCGGGCGCCTGGAACGACGCCGTGTCGACCTGCGCGCCATAGCAGCCGAGCTCGCGGGCGCGGCGCTCGGCCTCTTTCATCAGCTTGGCGCCGAGACCTCGGCCACGCATCGACGCGGCGACCCAGACCACTTCGATGAGGTAATGCCCGTAGATCGTACGACCGGAGACGCCGCCGATCAGCTCGCCCTCGGCGTCGCGGGCGACGACGGTCAACGGTCGCGCCTCCCCGTCCCCGATCTCGGCCGTGTTGAACGCGCGCACGTGGTCGATCAGCGCCTGCTTGACCTCACCGTCGCCGGCTTCGAGGATCTCGATCTTCATGTGGGCTAGTCCCCGGAATGGCGCTCGAACAGCTCGTCGATCATCTCCTCGTCGCCGAGCTCGCCGTCGCTCTTGAAGATCTCGACCTCGACGTCACCGTTCCCGGAGAACTCGAACTCCCAGCGTTCGTCGGCGGCACGAACGGCGACGATCACCGCGTCCTCGGTGACGCTCTGCAACGTGTAGTGAAAATCTTCCCCGTCCAACCGGTCGAGGAATTTGGTGAGTGTGGACAGCTTGCTCATCGAAACCCCGATTCCATCCTGCGCCAAAGCGCCAGGCTAAACGCAAGCGCGACCTGAATCAACATCCCAGCGAGCGCAAAGCGGCTGAAGAACTGGAGATAGACGGCGAGGCCGAAGAGCGTGATCCCGGCCGCCTTGAAACCGGGGCCCGCCGCCCCGGTCAGGAGGTAAACGGGCCCGAGGACGAGTGTCACGAACAACGGGACCAGCATCAGAAGCGGGATCATGGGTGTCCTACGCGGGCGTGCTCCGGAAGAAGCGACCGGACGCGATCGTCACGGGGAGGATCAGCGCCAGGAACACCAGGTGGTACCAGGCCGGCATCAGCGACCAGACGCCGATCTGCACCCCGATCCCGGTGACCAGCAGCAGGACCGCCATCGTCGCCACCGCGCCGGCGGTCTTTTCCCCGGCGATCCTCGTCGCCGTCAGCCCCGCGACGATCGAGCAAACGATGCTCAGGAGGATCACGCCGAGCAGCGGTCCCGCCGCGGTGTAGGCCCGGCCCTCGCCGATCACGCGCGAGGCTTCGCCGAAAAACAGGGCATTGCCGCCCAACCACAGGACGGTCCAGGCTGCGTAGCCGGCGATCACTCCGAAAATGGCGCGTTTCATGGGTGGTTCCTTTCTACGGGCGTCGCTGCCGGCGTGTCGACCGGCCAGTTCTCGCTGAGACATTTCTTGGGGGTCATCGGCGCCATCAGCTTGAAGACGCCGAACAGGACCCGCGTGCCGAACGACGGCCGCCCGGTCTCGATCACCGCCTTGAGCGTGTTGACGATCATCGGGCCGCCCTGGCGCATCTGCTTGGCCGTCTTGGTCCCGACCGGCATGTCGGCGATGGTGAGGGTGAACTGCACGCCGTTGGCGCCCTCCTCCAGATCGTAGATCACGGTGCAGGGCGGGTCGTCGTACTGGGTGAACTGGAACGTGTGCGCGAATCGCCGCGGCGGGTCGTATTCGAGGATCTCGCCGACCACACCGGTGTATTTCCCGTCGGGTGTGCGCATCGCCAGTCTGGAGCCCGGCGCGAGACGCGCGACCTCCATACGCGAATTGAAAAACGCGGCGATCGGAGCGTCGGTCCGTGTGATCTCCTGCCAAACGTCCTCGATCGAGCCGCGGATTTCCACGCGGAACTTGGCCTGGGTGTCGGCCTGCGTCGTTGCTTCAGGCATTCTTCTTCTCCTCTCTCGCCGCGCGTGTCTCGACACGCGATTGGATATCGGCCATGCGACCGGCCCAGAACGAGCTGTAATCGCTCGTCCAGCGGTCGTAGATCTGTTGGATCGGAACGGGGTTGAAGAACAGCTTGCGGGTGCGTCCGTGCTTCTCGCTGAGTACCAGACCGGCCCGCTCGAGGACGGTCAGGTGCTTCATCGCCGCGATGCGGCTGAACTTGAAATTGGAGGCGATCCACTTGACGCTGGCGCCCGGGACACGGACAAGCAGATCGATGATCCGCCGTCTCGCGGGATGGGCCAGAGCCGAAAAAATGGCATCTTGAGGGTCTTTTTGTATCATAGGTAACTATAAAGTTACCTATAAATCCACCCCTTGTCAAGGCTGTCCGGTCTTTTTTCCGCTCATCCTCCGCCGTTCGAGCCAGGCCGTGATGCGCGGCCAGTAATCGAGCCGCTGGCCGGTCACGGCGTGGCGGATACTGTGATCGCCGTCGGCGAACAGCTCGATGTCGATCGGCGCGCGCTGCCTGTCGGCGCGCAGCCGGTTCAGGTTGGCGACGGAGAGCTTCGTCGGGACGCTCGGATCGGCGCCGCCGAGGATCCACAGCGACGGCACGGCGAGCCGCTCGAGCACCGGCAACGGATCGTACCCGTGCGGCCCGTCGTAGGCGTCGAGCCTGCGTTCGATCTCGTCGTCGGACAGACCGGAATAGGGACCCGGGTCGTCGCCGGTCAGCCGGCTGTAGTGGATCTCCTGACCATAGGTCACCGCCGGCGCCGAAATGCCGACGATGTAGGCGGC
>JBFFZZ010000043.1:0-15901 GCA_041568335.1 Candidatus Polarisedimenticolaceae bacterium
GCCCCGACGTGATCGTCGGCGACCTGCACGACGTCAACAGCTACGGCAACGTGGGCGACATTTACGCCTACTCGGTCGGGACGGTCTCCTGCAACATCGGGACCTGTTGGCTCAAGTGGATCTCGGAGACCAACGAGCATCCGGTCATCGGTCAGAACATGTACCGCTTCAAGGACGGGCGCCTGACGCAGATCGGGCAGAGCTGGTTGAAGCACGGTTTCTTCGCCCTCTCTCAGGATCTCTGCAGCAGCGGGTGTCTCGATACCGACGGGGATTACCTCGGCGTCAACTGCTCCGATCCCTATTCGGCCGGCTTGAACGGGAGCCAGGGCAATCTCGGACCTCGTTTCGAGGTCAACGCCGCCACGGGCTACTTCCCGTATCCCCCCACCGCCGACGGGCAAACAGGGGACCTGATCTACAAGCGGCTGCAGGTCCACCGCGACGACCTGGACCCCGCGCTCAACCCCGGCGCCCTGTACTACGTCGAAGGGCAGTACGTCACTGCCGACGACGCCGCCGCCGGTAACGCCAGCAACAACGCCTCCTACCGGCCGATCACCGTCGACGCCAACTTCGATATCAACGTCACCGGAATCACGACGCGCCAGGCCCCGGCGATCGACGTCTGGATACGGCAGGTTCAGGAGGTGAAGGGCGACGATCTCGACATCGTCAACGACGGCCGGATCTCGATTCGCGGTCTCGCCACCGACAACGGCGACGGGACGATGCACTTCGAGTACGCCGTCCAGAACCTCAACTCGGATCGTTCGGCGCAGGCGTTCTGGGTGCCGGTGCCGGGGGGATCGACGGTGACCAACATCGGTTTCCATGACGTCGACTACCACTCCGGCGAACCGTTCGACAACACCGACTGGGTCATGTACCACGACCAGCAGAACAGCCGTGTTTACTGGGGCGGTGAGACGTACGACGTCAACCCCAACGCCAACGCGCTGCGCTGGGGCACGATGTACAACTTCTGGTTCGACGTCGACGCCTCCGTGAACCTGGGTTCGGTGTTCATCGACCTCTTCAAACCCGGGCTGCCGGGCGACCCGGACACGGTCGGCGCCAGCATCCCGGCTCCCAACGTGTGTAACGGCAACGGGGTCTGCGATCCTCAGGAGACCTGCTCCAACTGCCCGACCGATTGCGAGTCGGAGGGTCCCCCGACCGGCTTCTGCGGTGACGGCATTTGCGAGGAGGGGCTCGGCGAGGATTGCCTCAACTGTGATTCGGACTGTGCCGGTGCGCAGAGCGGGAACCCCGGCGATCGTTACTGTTGCGGCAACGCGGGCGGCGAGAACCCGGTCACCTGCTTCGATCCGCGGTGTAGTGCCGGCGGTTTCAGCTGCGGCTCGACCGGCACCCTTTATTGCTGTGGCGACGGCACGTGCGATCCGACCGAGGACGTCTGTCTCTGCGCCGCGGACTGTGGTCAACCGCCGCCGACGGAGCTCGCCTGCGACGACGGGTTCGACGACGACTGCGACGGCGACCCGGACTGCGCCGACCTGGATTGCTGTACGGATGGGCTGTGTGTGACGGGCGTCGACAACGACGCGGATGGCGTCTCCGATTGCGATTGCGACGACGGCAACCCCGGTATCTGGAATTCGCCGGGTGAGGTCACGATGCTGATGCTCTCGAAGAGCGGCGTCATCGCGAATCTGGGATGGTTCTCCCCCGCCGATCTCGGCGGAACGTCGGTCAACTACGAGGCGTTGAGGTCGGGCAGACCCGACGACTTCGTCCTGACGAGCGTGTGCCTCGGGGATGCCGATCCCACGGACCTGATGGGCGTGGATCCCGACGTGCCGGACCTCGGAGCTCTCTACCAGTACCTCATCCGGGCCACGAACGGCTGCCCCGGTGGGTCCGGAATCGGTCCGATCGGTTCGGACTCGTCCAGCAACCCGCGGCCCGGCGGCGTCTGTCCCTGATTTTCCCGGCGGCTTGACCCGGCCCGGTTCGCTTCGGCGGGCCGCGCCTTTTTGTTCGGAGCGGCAACCCCCTCACTCACGGGCGTGGATGCGCCCCGCAATCCTCAGCCAACCGATCGTCCCGTCAGCGTTGCGGATGATCTCCGCTCCGCTCCCGGGAACCGGTCCCGTCGTCGTGATGAAGCGATCGGGAGCGACCATGCCCAGCGCGACCGTCCACGGCGGCGAGCGGGGCGAGTCGCGCTCCGGGAAACCCATCTTCTGTTTCACGGTGGCCAGCAGGGTCCCGTCGTCGTCCAGGTGCAGCTCGATGTCCATGAACGGGCGGGTGTAAGTCCCCACGTATTCGCGTAGATCCTCGGGTTGGGTCACCTGCGGCTCGGGGTCGGCGACCTCGACGTCGAGGAACACCCGAAGGACCCGGCGCACCGCATCGCGATTGAGCCTGCGCCCGGCGCCGGAGTTGGTCAGGATCGCAAAGGCGAGGTCATGCTCCGGCACGATCGTCAGCATCGCCAGCTGGCCCAGCGTAGCGCCACCGTGCGAGCTCCTTCGAACGCCGCCCTCGTCGGCGACGTGCCAGGTGAGCGCCATCATCTCGTCGGTACCGTGCTTGGTGAGGATCGGTTCGTGCATCGCTGCGAGGGCCCCCGCCGACAGCACGCGCTCGCCATTGTCCGTAGTGCCGTCACCGAGGTGGAACTCGCCGTAGCGCACCAGATCGCGAACGCTACAGGTCAACGCGCCGGCGGAGTTGGCCGCCCGGTACAGCGGCCAGGGACGCAGAACACTTGCGCCCAGCGGGGTCGGCGCGTGCCCGACCGCGAAGCGATGCGTCATCACGTCGGCGGGCTCGATGAAACACTGCGACAGTCCGAGTGGCTCCAGCAGCATCTCCTCGAGCGCCTGCTCGTAGGTCTTGCCGGTCACGACCTCGATCACGCGTCCGGCCACGACGAAGCCCGCGTTGTTGTAGGAGTACACCTTCCCGAGCGGAGCGATCTGGGGCAGCGTCGCCATCTCACGCACCTTGAGATCCAGCGCGTCGTCGCCCGGACCGGTGCTGCCGAAGTTGTCGCCGGCCCAGCCGCCGACGTGCGTCAGCAGATCGCGTAGGGTGGCCCGGTTGGACGCGTCTTCATCGGCAACGCGGAAGTCCGGCAGGTAGGTGCGAACCGTTGCGTTCAGATCGACTCGACCCTCGTCCGCAAGTCGGGCCAGCAACGTCCCGGTGAAAGTCTTTGTAATCGAACCGATCTGAAACAGCGTCTCATCGGTGACGGCGAGCGGGTGTTCCGCATTCGTGATCCCGCGCGCACAGGCGACCGTCCGGCCCTCGAGCGAGAGCGCCGCGGCGACGCCGGGGACGCCGTAGTCCTCCATCCAGCGTTCGATCTCGTCGCAGAGCTGTGCGAACCGTTCCGCCACCGGTTCCGAGCCGGGCTCCTCGAAGTAGCGTCCCAGTACCGGCCGCCCCGGAAACACGTCCTCGACGAGCTCTCCACCCCGCACGACCGGCGTGCCCGAGACGAGCACGTGCTCGATCCCCGTGGAGTACTCGAGTCCTTGGAACGTGGCGTTGTCGATCACGGTTTCGGGGTCGAACAGGACGAGGTCCGCGTCCGCGCCGATTTGCACGCGACCCTTGCGCTTCATCCCCGGTGCGATGGACTCCAGCCGCTGGGCCGGCATCAGGGTCATCTTGCGCAGCGCGCTGACCAGGTCGAGGGTCTCACGCTCGCGTACGTAGCGCCCCAGGACGCGGGCGAACGTGCCCGCGGAGCGTGGGTGCGCCCCGGACGCGTAGGCCATCGCATCGGAGGCGATCATCACGAACGGGGTTCGAATCGCGAGGTCGACCATCGCATCCTTCATGAAATGGATGATCACGATCCCGCCCTGCTCGTAGTACTCGTCGAATGTCTCGCGCGTCAGCCGCTCACCCGTGTCCTGCCACTGGAGCTCGCCGTAGGAGATGCCCAGCCGCTCCTGCCAGCCATCGTCGAAGATCGCCGAGTCGATGGACGTCGAGGCCGCCGTGTAGGGGTAGGCCTCGGTCGTCACGTCGAGACCGCGGCGTTGCGCGCCCTCGATCAAGCGGAGGATCTCGGGCGTCGCGTCTCCCGACATGCTGTTGATGTGCACGATGTGGAGCGGAGCCCCGGTCGACGCGGCGTCCGCAATCACCTCCTGCATCGCATCGATGCTCATCGAGCGGACGTGGGTATAGATCGGTGCGTCGCGCTTGGCCGCGAGCGCAAACACGTCGAGGATCTCCTTGCGTGTCGCACCCGGGTAGTACTGATGCGCGACGCCGATGCCGAGCCCGCCTTCGCGCAGCCCCTTGTCGAGTAATCGGTAGAGATCGTCACGTGCCGCGTCGGGGAGACTCGCGTTGCGCGCCTCGTTGAAGAACTCGATTTGCTCGTAGATCTTCCACGGTTCCTCGGTGATCGCGGCCTCCCTCAACAGCGGCTCGGCGGCACGCACGGCCTCCTCCAGGCCGGGCATCACGAGAGCGCGGGCCTCTCCATGACCGACCGAGGCGCCGTAGTGGATGCGCATTCGACCTTCGCGCGCTGCAAACCACTCTCCGAGGCGGCTGAGGCCGCCCTCGAGCTCGAGCGCCGTGGTCACGCCGTCTCGCGCTCGGTAACGGATCGCGTTGTCGCTCAGGCCGTGAGCGTGGAGATCGATGAAGCCGGGAGCGACGACAAGCCCGGTCGCGTCGATGAGGATCCCGTCCGGCTTCAGATCGCCGGCCAACGAATCCTCGCCGATCGCAACGATGGTCTCGCCCCGGATGCCGACATCGCGAACGGCGTCCAGCCCTGTTTCCGGATCGATCACCCGCCCGCCCCTCAACACGATGTCCAGGGGTTCCGCGGCCGTCGTGGGAAGAAAAACAAGGACCAACAAAAGGATCGCCGTCAGCGGCCGGAAGACGAGTCGACTCATGCCTTACCCCTTCGAGTCGTCCAGTCTACCTTTGCTAGACTCGCCGTCAGGATGGCCGGACCTCCGATCGACGACGACGAGACCCTGGCCGAAGACACGGCGGACTGGGCCGCCACCGCCGAAACGCCCGAGTTCATCGGTAACTACAGGATCCTGCAGAAGGTCGGCTCGGGCGGCATGGGCGAGGTCTACGAGGCCGAGCAACAACGCCCGGTCCGCCGCAGGGTCGCCATCAAGCTCGTCCGGCTGGGGATGGACACGCGTCGTGTCCTCACCCGGTTCGAGTTGGAGCGCCAGGTGCTGGCGCGGCTGTCGTCTTTACGAAGCGTGGGGCCGCCCCGAACAGGCCGCGCCCTATCTCGCTCTGCTGGCCGATTCCACGGACGGCTAACGCCGGTTTCCGGGCGCTGCGGGTCGGTCGGCTCCTCGCGGCCGATCCAGAAAAGCGTCGGCCACGCTACCGTCCGATGCCGTCTCGCCCGACAGACTCTCGGCCAGCAGCTCGAGCCGGTCCTGTCCCCAGAACATCTCCTCCCCGCGGATGAACGTCGGAACGCCGAAGACACCGCGCTCGATCGCCGCCTCGGTCAGGGCACGCAGCTGACCCTTGGTCTCCGGGGTGGAGATGCGCTCCCTCAGATCCGCACCGTCGAAACCCGCCTCGTCGACGAGGTCGCTCAGGACCTGGATATCGGTCAGATCCTTTCCCTCGCCCCAACAGGCGTTCGACAATCTCGCGGCCAGATCGAGGGCCCCGGGTTCGTCCCGAAACAAACAGAGGGTGCGCAACGCCTCGAGCGAACGGAACGGGTGCGCCGGTGGCCCACTGAAAGCGAGGCCCCGCCTGCGAGCGAGGCGCACGACGTCGTGGAACGTGTAACGCCGCTTGGCAGGGGTTTCCGCCGGCCCGACCAGACCGTGCGCGTCCAGCATGGCCGCGTAGACGACGGGGTGCATCTCGAACGTGACGCCGTGCCGCTCCGCGAAAGATCTCGACTCCATCAGGGCGAGCCAGGTATAGGGTGAGATGAAATCGAGATAGAAACGAACATCGGCCATGACTCCAGCCTAGCACTCCCCGGGCCGGGCACGTTTCAGACACCGGGTCAGAAGGCGATCCAACCCGTTGGCGAACGCCTGACGGTCGCCCTTGCCCAGAGCGTCGGGTCCGCCGGTTTCGAGCCCGGTGCTTCGCAGGTGGTCCATGAGGTCCCGCATCGCGAGACGTTCCCGGATGTTCTCCTCGGTGAGCTCCTCCCCTCGCGGACCCAGGACGTGACCGCCGTTCTCGATCACCTCGGCGGCGAGCGGGATGTCTCCCGTCACGACGAGGTCGCCCGCGCTCATCAACTCCACGATGCGACGGTCCGCCTCGTCGAAGCCGGCTCCCACCCGGATCACCTTCAGGTACGGAGACCGCGGGACACGCAGCGGTTTGTTGGCCACCAAGGTGAGGCGAACCTCGACCCGCTCCGCGGCGCGAAACAGAATCTCCTTGATGACCCGTGGACAGGCGTCGGCGTCGACCCAGATCTGCATCACCGGCCATCTTAGCCGTACCGGCCCGGCCCGTGTGCGCGGTGGCGATGCCGAACCTATATTGGATTCATGCGTTTCACGCTGGCCATCCTGGTGCTCGGCTTCTTGTCCGCGACCCCCTCGCTCGGCGAGGAGCTCCCGCGCTGGACCCCGAGTCACTGTCACGAGTACGGCGATGCGGCATCGACGAAGGCCGAAACCGCGGAGACGGTCTGGAACGATGCCTATCGAGACGGGTTTCGTGCCATCGAGCGCGGCGAGTACGATGTCGCGGAGCGACAGATGTGTCGCGCGCTCCTGGCGGCGAGAGATTTCGGCCCTCGCGATTGGCGTTTCGCGGAGACGCTCGACGAGCTCGGCCTGATCGCTTTTCAGCTGCGCGACTTCGAGCTGGCCGAGCGCATGCAAGGGGCGGCCATCGGCGAGATGTTGCTGGCGGCGGGACCCCATGGCGAACCGCTCGCCGGTCTCGAAGCGTCGGCGCATGCGGTGATCCGGCCGGACTGCGCCTCGGGGATTCGTGTCTACACGGAGCGGATGGACTGGATCCACGAGCGAGTGGCGGGACGCCTGACGACGCAGGCGATCCGCGACGAACCGTGGAGCATCTTCTCCGCGGGGTACATCCCGCTCGACGCGGCCCTGGCCTCACGCCTGGACTGGCTCGTCTCGCAATACCTGCTCGAGGAGAATCTCGGCGCGGCGGATGCCCTGGCGGCGCTGCAGGACGAAATCCTCGGTCGGTAACGGTCCCCGAAAGTCGTATACTCGGGGTCTCCCTCATTAAAAGGAGACGCCGATGGGATCGCTGCGCTGCAAGCTGAGCGGTTGCGACTTGGATGACTGCGGGATCTGCCGCCGGTGCGGATCCGAGGACAAGGCCGCCCACGATTGGGCCGAGGCGGAGCGTGAGCGTCCCTGCTTCAAGTTGAAGCGTTGCACGCGGTGCGAGACGACGACCGAGGTCCCGGACCACGACTGGGTGTCCAAACCCGGCCTCGTGGACGCGATCGATCTGGTCTGCTCGCGCTGCGGCTTCAAGCTCTAAGCCGCCTGCTATCCTTGATCGGGCGAGGGTCATGAGTTGAAAAGGAGAACCCGATGCGCTGCTGTAGTCGATGGGTGGGTACGATCGTCGTCGTTTGTCTGGCGCTGGCAGGTGCGAGCGCGCTGGCCGGAGACCGCGAAGCCGTCGAGCGCGCGGTGCTCGATTATGTCGAGGCCGTGGAGCAGGGCAAGCCCGAGCTGATGCAACGCGGGGTCCATCCGGAGCTTCACAAGTTCGGTTTTCATCGCCTTGACGGCGAGTACCGCAAGATCCCGATGACGTTCGACCAGCTCGTGGAGCTGGCCGCCACCATGAAGGCCGGAGGCCATGTACCCGAGGACGCCACGCACAAGGTGAAGATCTTCGAGGTCCTCGACAAGACCGCGGCCGTGAAGCTCACGGCGTTCTGGGGCATCGACTACATGCACCTCGCCAAGCAGGACGATGAGTGGAAGATCGTCCACGTGCTGTGGCAGTCCAGGCCGGAAGCGGACTGACCGGGACGGCTACTCGGCCGAGATGTTGTAAAGGTAGCGGTCCCCCCGGAGGATGATCGTGTCGCCCACGATCGCCGGCGTCGCATTGAAGACGTCGTCGAGTTCGTTGCGCGCCAGGATCTCGAACTCGTCTCCCGTTCCGAAAACGATGCCGGATCCGTCTCGCGAGACACTGTAGACACGGTCCTTCACCGCCACGAGCGAGGCGTAGATGTCCTCGTAGCCATCGATGCGTTGCTGCTCGTAGCACGCCTTCCCGGTGGCCAGCTCGTAGCAGGAAAGGATGCCTGTGAACCGTTGGAAGAAGAATACCTTGCCGTTCGCGAGCACCGCGGAGGGGACGTAGGACAGCCCCCTCTCCGTTTCCCAGCGCACGCGGTCCGTTCCCGTCAGGTCGCCCCGGGCGCCCGGATAGCGGATCGCCATACCGTGGGCGTCGCGCCAGCCGCTCATCACCCACACCGTCTCGCCGTCGGCCACCGGGGTCGGGACCACGTTGGGTCCCAGCCCCGAAACGGACCAGAGCTCCTTGCCGGAGGCCAGGTCGTAACCGACCACACGCGACCAGGCGCTGACCACGACGACGTCCTTCTCCCCGTCCCGGACAACCAGCGGGGTCGACCACGACGTGCGCTCGTCGCGGGCAACGCGCCAGCGTTGCTCGCCGGTCTTCTTGTCCAGCGCCGTGATGAAGGAATCGCCCTCGTGATCCCAGTTGATCACGATGAGACCGTCGTGGATCGTGGGTGAGGCACCCTCACCGAACTCGTTCCGCGTGGTCTGGATCCCGAACTGTTTCTCCCAGACGACCTTGCCTTGCATGTCCAGGCAGTAGAGGCCGCGGGAGCCGAAGAAGGCCCAGACGTGCTCGCCGTCCGTGACGGGCGATGCGGAGACCTGGCTCGCCGTCGAATGTAGCGACTCGTGCGGCACCTCCTCGCGGACGACCGTGCTCCAGACACGCTTGCCCGATGCGAGGTCGTAAGCGCTGACCAGGAACCGGTGCACGTGGGTCGGCTTGACCCGCGGTGGCCGGCTGCGCCGCTGTTGCTGTTGTGACTGGCCCTTGGACGAACCGGATTGTTGCGAGGCAAGCAGGAGAGGCTTGTCCGGCGCCGTGCGACTCGTTTCCGCATCCGGATTCGCCTCGATCTGCTTGTCCGTCTTGACCGCGGACATCACGAAGATCCGGTTTCCCCATACTACGGGCGACGCGTGACCGGTTCCCTCGATCTCGACCTTCCAGCGGACGTTCTTGTCCTCGGCCCACGCGATCGGCGGATCGGCGCCGGGCGCCACACCGGTGTGCGCGGGTCCGCGGAACGACGGCCACGCGGCTGCCGACTCCGCGGCGTACGAGTTGCCCGCAGCGGGTAGGCAAAGCAAACCGACGAGCAGAAACACGATGCTTCGTCCGTGCATGAAATCCTCCTGAGCAAAAGGGATTCCCGATTATCGTTCCAGCGGGCCCGACGACGCAAGATGACGTAGAATCTCTCTTCGATGAGGCTGGAAGCGGGTCACCAACTCGGACCATACGAGATTCTCTCGGCGCTCGGCGCGGGTGGGATGGGTGAGGTTTACCGCGCCCGCGACACACGTCTCGGCCGCAACGTGGCGATCAAGATCCTGCCCCACGAAGTCGGCGCGAACCCCGATGCCTATGCACGGTTCGAGCGGGAGGCCAAGGCGGTCGCCGCCCTGTCGCACCCGAACATCCTGGCGATCCACGATTTCGGCCAGCACGACGGGACGGCCTACGCCGTGGTCGAGCTGCTCGAGGGCGAGACGCTGCGCGAGGCGCTGTTGCCGGGTCCCCTACCGCAACGCAAGGCGATCGACTTCGCGCGGCAGACGGCGCGCGGGCTCGGCGCGGCGCACGACGGCGGCGTCGTCCACCGCGATCTGAAACCGGAGAACCTGTTCGTCACGCGCGACGGCCGGGTCAAGATCCTCGACTTCGGTCTGGCGCGAACGGCGGCCGAGCAGAGCGACGACGCGCAGGAGGACACGCCGACGCACACGCATCTGACCGGACCCGGAACGGTGCTCGGTACGATCAACTACATGTCCCCCGAGCAAGCGCGCGGGGAGCCTGCCGGTCCGTCGTCGGACATCTTCTCGCTCGGCTCCGTGCTGTACGAGATGTTGACCGGCAACCGGCCGTTCGAGCGCGAGACCGCGCCGGAGACGATGACCGCGATCCTGCGAGAGGATCCGCCGGAGGTTTCCTCGGCTGACGTCTCACCGGGTGTGCAGCGCATCGTTCAGCGCTGTCTCGAGAAACGACCCGAGGAACGGTTCCATTCGGCGGTCGACTTGGCCTTCGCACTGGAGACGTCGTCGGGTGTCTCGACGGGCGTGCATCCGATCGCGGCTGTGGCGCCGGCGAGAAAAGAGACTAGGTTCGCCTGGTGGGCGGTTGCGGCGGCCCTCGTTCTCGGCTTGGCGGCGGGCGCGCTCGTGACGCGAAGCTTCCGAAGCTCGCCCACCCTGCCGCCCGTCAAGATTTCGCCGATCTCATTCTCCGGCTACGATTTGAATCCTGCCGCGTCTTCCGACGGTCGCACCGTCGCCTTCGCGACACGGCGGGCCGGTGCGTGGGGCATCTGGGTGAAGCAGCTTCAGGGTGGAGGCGAGGCCGCGCTCACGAGCGGCGACGACAATTTCCCGCGTTTCTCGCCGGACGGCTCGGCGGTCCTGTTCGCGCGATTCGAGGGCGACAAGACGTCGATCTTCCGTGTACCGCTGGTCGGCGGCGAGCCGCGCAAGTTGATCGACGACGCCGTGGAGGCGGACTGGTCGCCGGACGGCTCGCAAGTCGTGTTCGTGCGTTCGAGCGGGACCGACAGCACGGTTCTGACAGCCAACGCCGACGGCAGCGAAGAGCGCGTGCTCGCGGACCTTCCGGCCAACGCGGTGCTGACGCCGCGCTGGTCTCCGGACGGAAGCACGATCGCTTTTCGCACGACGCCGTCGGGCAACAACATCTTCAAGGAGCTCAAGCTGATCGATGTCGAGACGGGCGAGATCACGGATCTCTTGCCGCACCGGCCCTGCCTCTCCGGACTGGCCTGGTCGGGAGACCATCTCGTTTTCGCCTGGAGCGAAGACCTGCTGGCGGGCCTGGCCAGCAGTGCGGCGCGCATGTCGATGCAGGACGTGAAGACCGGGCGGACCAAGGACCTTTTCTGGACGCGCGACACCTTGTTGCTCCAGGTCGGTACGCGGATCGACGTGGCCGGCCCCGGCAAGCTCGTTTACTCGACCATCCATACGGCACAGAGCTTACGTGAGGTCTCCTTGAAGGGCAGCCGCGCAACGGACGACCACCGGACCCTGACCTCGGGCAGCAGCGTCGATCGCCAGCCGGTTTATTCCCCTGACGGCGGCACGATCCTCTTCTCGTCGAATCGCGGCGGGAACCTGGATTTGTGGACGATCGACACGAAAACCGGCAGCGTGCAACAGTTGACCGATGACGAGGCGCGCGACTGGGACCCCGCCTACAGCCCCGATGGCCGCAAGATCCTGTGGAGCTCGGATCGCGGCGGGAACCTCGAGATCTGGATGGCCAACGCCGACGGGAGCGGCGCTACGAGAGTCTCCAATGACGGGATGGATGCGGAGAACCCCGGAGCCACGCCGGATGGCGAGTGGATCATCTACATGACCTCCAATCCCGATCATCCCGGCATGTGGAAGGTCCGCGTCGACGGCAGCGAGGCCTTGCAGATCTACGACGGTTCCGCGTTCATCCCCGAGTTCTCACCGGACGGACGCTACATCGCCTACAACGTGCCGGCGGGGTCGAACGTCAACCGGATGATGATCCTCGATATCGAATCAGGCGAGTCCCGAATTTTCGGCGATCTCGCGCGGAGCCAAAACTACGTCTCGGGGGCCGACGGACGCGCGCGCTGGTTCTCGGACGGCAAGAAGATCGCGTTCGTCGCCGCCGACGGCAATCAGATCGGCGTGATGGTGCAGGACTTCGTGCCCGGCCGTGACACGACGTCCACGCGACGGAAGCTCGCCGGTTTCGAGCCGGAGTGGATGGTCGAGTCGTTCGACATCTCCCCCGATGACGAGCGCATCGTGCTCTCGCGCATCCGACCGGGCGGAACGGTCGTGCTGGCGGAAAACGTCCCCCACGTGACACCGCCGCGCGGTAAATAGCGGGTCAGGGCAGGACCATGTCCCGTCCCGGAACCTCGTTCGGGCCGCCGGAGACCCAGCTCCCGACCGGGCAGGCCGGCCGCACGAGATACCACAGACCCTCGCCTTGCACCGGCGTTTCGAAGGTGGCCAGATCCCGGCCGATAAAGGTCGAGGTGGCGTGGACGACGACCGATACTCAACGTGCCGTTGAACGCAAGGTGACCGGAGTTGTTGATGAACGGTTCCTCGAGCGCGTTGTAGTTCACGCCGGCGGCCTCGACGGCCGCCTCTTCCCCACCGCGTGCCGCTTCGGTCAAGGCGATCGAACCGATGGACGTGATCGGGTCATAGTCCCACATCGAGCGGGACTCTTCGGTGAGGATCGTCGTCAGCAGCGTGCCGTCCAGACTTCCCCCTGACGAGCTTCATGCACCCCGAAAACGGGTCGTTTGCCAAGGACCTGCCGGGGTTCTCCGCGGATTCACCGTTCGCGGCCCCGTGGTAAGCTCCCGGCCGATGCCGGACGCGAGTTCGCCCCAGAAAACGAACATCGATGTTCGTGATCCCCGCGTCGCCGCGGCCATTCACCGCTACTGGCGCAAGAACCTGCGGGTGATGGCGGCCTGCCTGATCGTCTGGGCCGTTGCCGGTCTGGGTTGCGGCGTCCTGTTCGCGGACACGTTGAACCGATTTCATCTCGGGGGCTTCCCGTTGGGCTTCTGGTTCGCCCAGCAGGGCTCCATCATCACGTTCGTCATGCTGATCCTGATTTACGGGCTGGTGCTCAACCGGTTGGACGCCGAGCATCACCGGGAGCTGGAACGGATCCGGGCCTCGAATTCATGAGCATCAAGCTCTGGACCTTTGTCTTCGTCGGCGCGACCTTTGCCACCTACCTGGTGATCGCCTGGGTCAGCCGCGTGCGCGACACCAGCGGTTTCTACGTCGCCGGTCGAGGCGTTCCGGCCGCCGCCAACGGCATGGCCACGGCCGCGGACTGGATGAGCGCCGCCTCCTACATCTCGATGGCCGGGCTGATCTCGGCGCTGGGCTATGCCGGTGGCATGTATTTGATGGGCTGGACCGGCGGCTACGTCCTGCTGGCGCTGCTGCTGGCCCCGTACCTGCGCAAGTTCGGTCACTACACGGTGCCCGACTTCGTCGGGGATCGTTACGAATCCAACGCCGCGCGGCTGGTCGCGGTGATCTGCGCGATCTTCGTCAGCTTCACCTATGTCGCGGGTCAGATGCGTGGTGTCGGGATCGTCTTTTCCCGCTTCCTCGAGGTCGACATCACGATCGGCGTCGTCATCGGCATGGCGATCGTCTTCACCTACGCCACGCTCGGCGGGATGAAGGGAATCACCTGGACGCAGGTCGCGCAGTACTGGGTGCTGATCACCGCGTTTCTGATCCCGGCGATCGCGATCAGCTTCAAGCTCACCGGTAACCCGGTCCCGCAGATCGGCATGGGCAGCCGTCTGATCGAAGACGGGATGCCGCTGCTGGCCAAGCTCGACCAGCTCCACGCCGATCTGGGGTTCGCGAGCTACACGGAGGCGTTCGGCGGTAGCTGGAACAAGCTCAACGTGTTCTGCGTCACGGCGGCCTTGATGGTCGGGACCGCCGGATTGCCGCACGTCATCGTCCGTTTCTACACGGTCAAGACGGTCAAGGCCGCACGCTGGAGCGCCTTCTGGGCGTTGCTGTTCATCGCGACGCTGTACCTCACGGCGCCCGCGACGGGAGCCTTTGCCCGCTACTACATGATCCAGAGTCTTCACGGTAAGTCGGCCGCGGAGCTGCCTTCGTGGTTCCACAACTGGGAACGTACCGGGTTGATCCTGTGGCTCGACGACGGCGACGGCCGCGTCGCGTACCACGGCCCGGCGGCGATGGATGGCGTGAACGAGATCTTCAGGAGCGGGAAGATCGGCGCCACCGAGCTCGCCGACATCCGTGTCGAACATCAGAAGTGGCTGTCGAGCGATGGTGGCGCGGGCATCGACGGCCGGCAGGTGTTGCGCGAACGAGGGTTGTCGGGCCCCGACCGGGACATCATCGTGCTGGCCACACCGGAGATGGCCGCGCTGGCGGAGTGGATCATCGCGCTGGTCGCGGCCGGGGGACTGGCGGCCGCGCTGTCGACCGCCAGCGGGCTCCTGCTCGTCATCTCGTCCAGCGTCGCGCACGACCTCTACTTCCGTGTCATCAACCCGCGAGCCGAGGAGGGTCAGCGGCTGGTCGTCGGCCGTGTGGTGATCGGACTGGCCGTGGTGGTCGCCGGTTTGCTGGGAATCTTTCCGCCGGGCTTCGTGAGCCAGGTGGTCGCGTTCGCCTTCGGGCTGGCCGCGTCCAGTTTTTTCCCCGCGATCGTTCTCGGGATTTTCTCCAAACGCGTCGGGACGGTACCGGCCGTGGCCGGCATGATCTGCGGGATCGGTTTCACCGGAATCTACATCATCGGAAGCGTCTACCTCGGGATGCCGGACTGGTGTTTCGGCATCGGACCCCAGGGGATCGGGATCGTCGGCATGCTGATCAACTTCGCGGTCACGCTTGCGTTGACCCCCCTCACCCGCGCACCGTCCGAGTCGGTGCGCGAGATGATCGACCGCATC
The DNA here is from genome assembly GCA_041568335.1 of Candidatus Polarisedimenticolaceae bacterium. Classification (GTDB taxonomy): domain Bacteria; phylum Acidobacteriota; class Polarisedimenticolia; order Polarisedimenticolales; family Polarisedimenticolaceae; genus WVWW01. Next base: position 14,774 of record JBFFZZ010000043.1, read on the forward strand.
CACGAGCCCGAGGGGGCGGGGCCGGCGGTGGTGATCGAGGCCGCGCCGGAGAGCTAGTCGTCGATCTTGCGGACGGCGCGGAGACCGATGGACTGATTGACGGTGTCGGGACGCGTGTTGCTTCGGAACGACGAGCGGGTCAGCTGGACGCTCTTGTCCCAGCCGCCTCCGCGGGCAATCCGGGATGGCGTGCCGCCAGGGATCTTGCGGTAGCCGTCTCCCGGATCGACATTCCGATGGTACGGGCTACGGTAGTAATCCCGGCACCATTCGGACACGTTGCCCAGCATGTTGTGCAGGCCGAACGGGTTGGCGCGGAGCGATCCCACCTCGGCGTGGATCCCGTGGCCGTCGTCGAGCCATTCCTCGTAGCGCCACGTCGGCCGACCGCCGTTGTTCTTGAGAAACAGATCCTGGATGTTCACGGCGCCGCGAAGCGTCTCACGAGTTTTTCCGGTCCACCACGGCGTCGTCGTTCCCGCTCGCGCCGCGTACTCCCACTGGGATTCCGTCGGCAGGGAAAGGCCCAGCCTTAACATCGTTTCGTTCGCGTCGTACCAGTTGACCATCTCGACCGGGTGGTTGGCGGTCGTCTCCTGCCCCGTGACCAGGCCGCCGATCGCGTGACGGCTGGGATTCTTGCCCGTGAAGAGGAGCCACTGACCCTGGGTCGTCTCGTACTTCGACATGAAGAAAGGATCGAGCGTGACCTGCATGATCCGGTTCTCGCGACGCGACGCCAAGGGGTCGTAGTTGCGCCCAGCCGGGTCGTCGGATTGCGCGCCCATCCAGAACGTCCCGCCGGGAATCAGCACGAAGACCATGCCGGTCGAATCGCCGATGATCCAGCGGTTGTCGGCATCAGGGTCCGGGTTCGGCAACGGCCGCTCCCCGCTCGCGGGATGCCAGAACTCCCAGAGACCCGTGCGCGGATCGAGATCCAGCGGGATCAGACCGAGCTGGGGTTTCAGCTCGAGCCCGGTGTAGACCGGGCTCGCGGCGATCGACTCCTCGGCGCGGTTCCAGGCCTGCGCGACTTCCGCGCCGGAAACGGTGCGCTCGGTGATCGTCCGGGCATGGTCCAACCGCTGTCGAACGCTCGCCAGGGTCCCGACGAACGGATCGGGA
>JBFFZZ010000044.1:0-15795 GCA_041568335.1 Candidatus Polarisedimenticolaceae bacterium
CGGCCTCGACGGCGGCCGGGAGCTTGCCGCCCTTGCGCGCCAGGATCAAGCCGAGATCCAGCCGGTACGCCAGCACCGAGGCGACGCTGAAGCCCCGCGCGTCGATTCCCGCCACGAGATCGATCTTCTCCCCGTGGTAGCGGTCGACCATCCGGTCCATCGCCGAGACGAAGGCCAGCGGATTACGAAACAGCGTCGTCAGGTCCTTGTAGTTGACCCCCGGCTTGGGGAAATCGGGGACCTCACGGATCGTCTTTTTGAGCTCGCTGACCAGCATCCAGGGATCCTTCGTTCGCACCGGGGGCCGCCCCGGGCGCGCGGATTATAGAACCCCCACCGGGGAGGAGCCAAAAATCAGCCCCGGGACTCGCCGCGAAGCTGCCGCAGAAGGCGTTGGGCCGGCCCGTAGTCGGGGGCGAGGCGAAGGACCTGTTCCAGTCCCTCGATCGCCCCGCCGCGGTCACCGAGCGCGAAACGGCAGCGCGCCAGGGCGAACCACCAGCCGGGCTGCTCCCCGTCGAGCGCCAGCGCCGCCTCGTAGTGCGGCAGCGCCTCGCGCGGCCCGTGGCGGTCGAAGAGCAGGTGCGCGAGATCGAACCGCGCCGCCGCCAGGGAGGGGTTGAGCTCGACGGCGCGCTCGAACGACGCGATCGCCTCGTCCGCCCGGCCGAGACCCCGGTAGGCGATGCCCAGCCAGTGCTGGACGTTGGAGTCGCCCGGGTGGGTCTCGTCGGCGATCGCCAGGTCTTGAAGGGCGCCCGCGAAATCCCCCGCGCGGATCCTCCGCACCGCCCGCGCCAGCGCCCGCGTGCCGCTGACGCCCCGTGCGACGACCTCCCGCTCGAAGACGGGGTCGGCCATCGCGCCGGCGCTGTCCCCGAGGCGCCGTGCCTCGGCGCTCGCCTGCTTGGCGCCCGCGCCGTCGCCGATCCGGTTGCGGGCGCGCGCCAGCGCGGCCCAGGCCGAACCGTCGAGCGGGTCGATCTCCAGCGATCGAGCGAGCGCCGCGACGGCGGCCTCGGCCTCGCCGAGCGCGAGCAGCACCTGGCCCAGCCCGCGATGCGCCAGGGCGAGGTCGGCATCGAGATCGAGCGCCGCCCGGAACGCCTCCCGCGCCGCCGGCAAATCGCCGCGGCTCGACATCGCGTCCCCGAGTCGCACCTGCACCGCGGCGTAGTCGGGTCGCATCCGCGCCGCCAGCCCGAACAGCCGTCTCAGCTCGGCGCCGTCCGCGCCGGACACCTCCCGCGTGATCGCACGGAGGTAGACCCAGCGGAAGTCGTCCGGGTCGAGCCGATGGGCGCGCTCGAGACAGAGGTCCGCCTCGGCCAGCAACCGGTGCGCCTGATACGTCGCTCCGAGCGCACCCCACGCCTCGGCGGAGTGGGGCTCGGCGACGACGCTCTTGCGCGTCTCGCGGAGCAGGTCGGCGACGCGCCGCTCCATGCCGTCGAGCGGCGGATCGGGGATCCGCGGGGGCGGCGTGTCGTCGCAGCCCGTGACGACGACGACCAGCGACAACGCCAAGCCGCGCACGACCCGGATCACGGCGCCCGCCCCTCCCCGCGTCGAACGAGGAGCCGCCGGTCGACGCCGTCGACGTCGAACCGTTCCGTCGCCCCGCCGGGCCAGCGGACGACGAGACCCTGAACATCGGGATCCACGCCCAGCCCGAAGTGGGCCACGGCGTCGCTCGCGGAGAGGTAGCCGAAGCTGCGCGTGATCTCGCGCTCGATCGACGGCGTACCGATCAACCGCACGCGCGCGCCGATGGCATCGCGTCCGAGAGCCGGATCGATCGCACGCACCGCGAGCCAGCGCCCCTGGCGCGGTGCGATGTTGCGATAGAGCCGCGGCGCCGAGGCGAGGTTGGCCACGAGCAGGTCGACATCGCCGTCAGAATCGATGTCGCCGGCCGCCAGCGCACGCGAGATCTCGACGTCGCCGGGTAGCGTTCCCTCCGGCGCGAGCTCGAACCCTCCCCGTCCGTCGTTCAGGTAAAGCAGGTTGGGTTCGGCGTAGGCATCCCACGGCGCACCGAGGCTCGCACCGGCAAGCCGCTCGCCGCGCAGGACGCGACCGTTGGCGACGACGAGATCGAGGTCGCCGTCGAGCTCGAGATCCGCGGCGACGGTGCCGAAACCGGTGAACGGCAGGCTCGACGTCGCCAGCCCGCGCTGCCCCGTGGCGTCCTCGAACCCGACCGCCGCACCGAGGTTGTCGTAGAGCGTGTTGCTCTGCGCCGTCAGGTGCGTCACGAAGAGATCGGTGTCCGCGTCGTTGTCGAGGTCCGCGGCGACCACCCCCATCCCCGACTCGGTGCGGCCTTCGAGGTTGTAGGCCGCCCCGCGCGCCAGGGCGTGGTCCTCGAACGTCCCGTCGGGTTGCTGGATCCACAGCTGGTTGGCGTCGAGATCGTTGGCCACGTAGAAGTCCGGCCGCTCGTCGTCGTCCAGCAGCGAGCAGACGACGCCCAGCCCCGCTCCCGTCACCCGGTCGATCCCGGCCGCCGCGGTGACGTCCTCGAACGTCCCGTCGCCGCGGTTGCGGAGCAGCACGTCGACCGCGGGGGGAAACGCCTCGGGGCTGCAGTACTCCCTGCGTCCCGCGGGATCCGTACAGAACCGGCTGGGGTCGAAGACCACATACCTCGCGACGTACAGGTCGAGGTGGCCGTCGAGGTCGTAGTCGCAAGCCGCCACCGACGTCGACCAGCCGTCCACGCCGATGCCCGCACCAACCGTCCAATCCTCGAAGCGGCCCTCGCCGCGATTGCGGAACAGCCGGTCGCGCCCGTAGTTGGCGACGTAGAGATCGAGGTCGCCGTCGTTGTCGAAATCGAGCATGGCGACGCCCATGCCGTAGCCGGGATCGCCGAGCTCCGCGCGCTCGGTGCCGTCGACGAATCTGCCGTCGGCCTGCTGCAGGTAGAGCCGGTTGCGCGGCGGGTCGGAACCGGGCACGCCGCCACGGGGATCGCGATTGCCGTTGGTCAGGTAGATGTCCAGGTCGCCGTCGCCGTCGGCATCGAAGAGCGCCGCGCCTCCCCCGATGATCTCGGGCATCGCCCATTCGCCCGTCGTGCCCTGCTCGTAGAGGAAGTCGAGGCCCGATTCGGCGGCGATGTCGACGAACCACGGATCCGCCGTGCCGGCGGAGGCCGGGGCCCGATCGACCGGGGCGGGCGCGCACCCCGCGAGGAGCAGCCACGGTCCGAGGAAGACGAACGATCGAGATGGGCTCACGCGTGCCTCACGGGGCCCGGCGGAATCGGGCGAGAGGATTCTGCCCCAAGCCGGCCGGCTTTGCGACCCGCGACGCGCGAAGGCGGGAAGGTGCTCGTCTACCGGTTTCGTTTGTACGGGGGCGAGATGATCGCAGACAGCGTCGTCCATCGGAGTGAGGTGACGTTCTATTTGGACTTCGGCAACCACTCGGCCTGCCACGCATCGATGGCCCGGTCGATCTCGGAGCGAGCGACGCCGTTCAGCAGTGCGGGAAGCTCCCGCTTGAGGAAGACCGCCAGGTCGTCGCTGCCCAGCAGCTTGAAGCGGTACTCCTGATAGATCCGTCGCGCGAGCCGTAGAAAGAGGTCGAGCGACCTCTCACGATCGTCGGGAACTCCGACGAGCCCCGCGATCGTCGCGCGCAGCGCGTGCAGCGCCGAGGCTCCCCTGCAATACGGGACGCCGTTGAAGATCGCCATCGGATCCGTGTCCGCCGGGTTGTTCAGGACGCCCTGCTCGAGAGTCGCCCTTGTTTCTGCGGGCGCCGTCTCGATCAGACAGGAGGTGTTCTCCCCGTCCACGATCTCATGGTAGAGACCGGTGAAGTAGGTCGTGAATCCCTCGCTGATCCAGAAGTCCCCCCAATGCTTGATGTAGACCGTGTCGCCCCACCAGTGGTGCACCACCTCGTGCACCGTCGCCCCGGGCCCGGTCATGATGATCAGCGAGACGGCTTCCATGCTGAACGGATGCGGCGCCGTCACGAACCCGAGCTTCTCGTAGGGATACTCGCCGAGCAGCTTCGAGAAGAGGATCGCCGAGTCGACGCCGGACCGGCCCGCTCGCCGGAAGGCTTCCTTCTCCGGGAGGTTCGGTCTCAGGAAGTAGACGTAGGCGATCTTGGGCGTCTCGTTGGTGCACGCGACCGTCGCGCTCCCCGGAACGGCCGGGTCGTAGCAGTACTCTTGCTGGTCGATCTCGAACTTGCCGACCGAGATGTTGATCGCGTAGGTCGGGATGGGTGTGGGCTGGCTCCACCTGAAGACGCGGTAGCCCTCCGCGTTCACACCGGAGCCCTCTTCGTAGGTTCCCTCGACCAGATAGCCGTTCGCCGCCGCCTGACCCTCCTCCGGGACTTCGATCACGGCGTCGAAGGTCGCGATGTCGCCGGGATGGTCGTTGCTCGGCAGCCAGAATCGCGCGTAGTAGGGCCAGTTGCGCGTCACGAAGATCGGATCGTCGTGAGCGTCACGGAACAGGATGCCCCGGTCGCCGTCCATCCCCGCGCCGTCGATCCGGTAGGCGAGATCGACGCGCACGACGGAGCCGGCGGCTCTTTCCTCGTTGAACGTCACCTTGAGAACGTCGCCCGTCAGCCCGAAGCGATCGTCCCCGTCCGTGCCGTCGACGATCTCGAACTCCGCCTCGGCACCGTCGACCACGGCCGCGGTGAAGGACATCCGCTCGTCGTCGACGTGCAGACGGAGGTCCGTGCTGTCGGCAAGCAGCTCGACCTCGAGACCGACCCGCGCCGGAATCGACGTCTTGCCGAATCGGTCGAAGCGGAGCCGGACTTCGTAGCTCTGCACGTCGATCTTGGTGTTGGGGAGGTGCGGCAGCTTGGCGTCGATCTCGACGTGATCGGGGTCGCGGGCACCGGTCCGGTCATCCGCGGGTGCGCAACCGAGGACGAGGAGCAAGCCGGCGGCGACGAGTCGTTTCAACTTCAGCTCGGCGGTTGATGGACACGAATCTGCGGATCCCGGCGGATCTCGCCGATTGTGACAGCATCCGGTCCGCGTACGGGGCGAGAATTGACTGCGCTCGGTTCAGCGACGTATAAAAGGGCTCAAATCCCATGGGGGGTACCCGGGAGGACCACATGGGGCATCGCACGGTCACCCGACTTCTCACCATGATGGGCGTGTGGGTCTTCGCAGCGGCCGGGCTGCAGGCGGCCGCGCCGCGGGAGCCGCACCCGACCGAGCGAATCGATTGTCGCAGCGCCGTATGGCGCGTCTACCAGAGCCATCAGATCGGCGACACGCGCTCCTTCGAGGAAGCGGTGCCGCGGTCCTGGATCGAGGATCGGGTTCGCGAGGAACAGCGACAACAGGTCGCGCTCGAGCGGGAATTCGGCGTCGCGATCCGTGCCGCGGACCTCGAAGCCGAGCTGGATCGGATCGCGGCGGCGACCGCGATGCCGCAGCGGCTCGTGGAGCTCTACGGAGCCTTGGGCAACGATCCGTTGCTCGTCCACGAATGTCTCCTCAAGCCGGTCTGGGTCTCTCGCAAGCTGCGCGAGGCGTTCGCACGATCGGAGTCCATCCACGCGGCCGCACGACGGCGGATCGAAACCGTCCAGCTCGATCTGTTGCTGGGAAAGACACCCGCGGACTTCGACGGCGTCTCCGCGCTCGCGGACGCCGATCCCGGTGAGCTCGATGCGGGGTCTCCGCACGAGGTCGGGCCGATCCTCGATCGCGGCGGCGCCTTCACGGTCGCGCGGCGCGATGCGCACGGGATCCGACGCTACAGCGTCACCAAGACGAGCTGGACCGCGTGGTGGCGGGACCATGCGGAGACGTTCGACGAACGCGGAGCGCGTGCGGTGCCCGGTCTCGCGAGCCTCGCTCTGCCGGAGCCGGGTTCCGTTCGGGCGGGCCAGGAGGAAAGCGCCCACACTCGGACGCTGTTGCTGGGCTGGCGCAACGGGGCCCTCGCCGCTCCGCCCCCCGATGTCGCGCTGGGGGGACCGGGCATCTGGACCGGCAACGAGTGGATCGTCTGGGGTGCGATCAGCGGCGATCCCAGCTCCGCGATCCACGGCCGGCGTTACGACCCGACGCTCGACAGCTGGACGACGACGACCGCCTCGGGCGCACCGTTTGCGCGAGCCTACCCCGTCGCGGTCTGGGCCGGCACCCGGATGCTCGTCAGCGGGGGGTACACCTCCGGTCAGGGCAACGGCTGGAACCCGATCGGCAGCGGCGGCGCCTACGACCCGTTGCTGGACGCCTGGAGCCCCGTCGCCGTCGGGGGAACCGGGGCTCGCGCGGAGGCGATCTGGACCGGTCAAGAACTGATCTCGTTCGGGGGCACGCCTTGTGGCGACAAACAGGTTTGCCGCCATTGTTCGTCCGACACGAACCCGCTGGAGATCTACGATCCGGTCACCAACCTGTGGAGCGCACCCAACCCGCCCGGCGCGCCGCTCAGCCGTTTGGGACACACCGCCGTGTGGACCGGAACCGAGTTGATCGTCTGGGGCGGTCGCCGGGAGATCCTCGGCGCCCAGTCCTGCGAGGTCACGATGCTCGACTCGGGCGCGCGCTACGACCCCGTCGCGAACACCTGGACGCCGATGTCGACCGTGGGGGCGCCCTCCCCGCGGATGGGACACACCGCGGTCTGGACGGGCGACCGGATGATCGTCTGGGGCGGCCAGCCCGGCCCCACACACGACTTCTTCACCGACGACTGGTCCGTGCCCGGCCTCGCCGACGGCGCCGCCTACGATCCGTCCACCGATACGTGGACACCGATCGCGTCGCTCGACGCGCCCGCGGGACGCATGATCCACGCGGCGGTCTGGACCGGCAGCGAGATGATCGTCTGGGGCGGCATGAGCGCCGGGGTCCCCGAATCGACCGGCGGGATCTACGATCCCGCGACCGACCGCTGGGTCCAGCCGACCCCGCTCGAGGACGCGCCGCTCCTCGACGACCAGCTCTACGCCGCCTGGACCGGATCGAGCCTGCTGGTCTGGGATGCTTTGAACAGGGCCGGTGGCCGGCTGGCCCTGCTGGCCGGGGACGAGGACGGCGATTTCATCGGCGACGCGGCGGACAACTGCCCGCTGGTCGCGAACGTCTCCCAGGACGATCTCGACGCGGACGGCAGCGGGGATGCGTGCGACTGCGATCCCGGCGATCCGACCGACGGCGAGCCGCAGGCGGTCTCCCTGTCGCTCGCGCGCCCGGGCGGCGTGACCGAGCTGCAGTGGTCGGCCGTCCCCAAGGCCGACGGCTATTCCGTGACCCGCGGTCTGCTGTCGACGCTCGCCTTCGGTACGTACGGCTCCTGTCTGGCGGAGGGCGTGGACGGAACGTCTCTACCCGACGCCACGCCGGTGACGGCCGGGGACGCCTTCGTCTACCTCGTGCAGGCGCAAAACCACGAGTGCGGTCTCGGCCTGCTGGCGTCCGACTCGCTCGTGCCGCGTCAAAACGGGGACGCCGGTGCCTGCATAGGCGTCGACGTCATCGACGTGGTTCCCGACTCGAGCACGCCGGTCGACGGCACCGTCTCGGGGACGCTCGTCGAGGTCGGCGGCTCCGACGATGCCCTGTTCGAGATCACCGAGATCATCAGCTCCGGCGGCAATCCTTCGTTGCGCTACTCCTTCCTGGAGCACCGCTGGACGATCCCCGTGGTCGCGGGAGGCAAGCTCAGCCTCCACGTCGAGGGCTTCCGTACGGACAGCGTCGACGGCGACACGTTCGTTTTCGAGTACTTCGACGGAGCGGTTTGGGTCGAGGTTCCGTTGGCTCCCCTGCCATTGAGCACGGCGTGCGGTTCGTTCGACTGCGATGTCGACTGGTCGGGACCGCTTCCGCCCACGCTGAACGGCAGCGTCACGTTCCGCGTCCGCGACTCGGACCGATCGCCGGGAGCCCAGGATCTCGACACGGTCTCGATCGATCATCTGTTCGTCCGGGTGATTCCGTGAGAGGAGGATTTGCCCTAAAGCGACGAGCGAAGCGAGTCGCTGTGACCAAGATCCGCTCGACCCGGCCAACGACGACCGAAGGGCGGAGTTGGTCGGGGCGAGAGGATTTGAACCTCCGACCCCTTGTACGCGAAGCGCGGATACGCGTTTCCGTCCTGCAAAAACAAAGGACTTGGCTCGGGTACAGCACCAATGTTCACCTGGGACGTGGTGCGTGCCGTGAACGAAACCGGTGAGCTTTCTTGCCGGGAGTATAGTGGACCAACGGCTGGCCTCACCTTGAATAAACGCTTGGCCCGGGCCGCGCCAGCCCGGCCCGCGGGCACGGGGAGAGTCATGAAGAGTTCGCTTCTAACGCGGGTGTCTGGGATGAAGAACAGGGCAAGCGCGGGAGCAATCCTCGCATCGGCGGTTGTCCTATCGGCACTCATGTTCACGGGTGCCGTGGAGGCTTCTCCGGAAGAATCGCAGCGCCTTCGGGGTTTGGGAGATCGTGTGTTTTATGTCTGGGTCGATGTCGAGGTTCCGGGGGTCGGTGTGTTCCCGTTCTCCGACAATTGCTATTTCTTCGATGCCAACGGCCATTGGTCTGAGTCGGCGTTTCCCACGACGGGGACATGGACTCCGGATTCGGTCGGCGCCGCGACGACTTACACCGTCGAAGGAGTCGCCGGTACTGGTTTCTTGCAGATCGGCTCAGTGACTCCTGCCGGCAATCGAGGAGTCCTCGGTTTGGACGCCGTGTCGACGGTTGCCGGATTACCCTTCGTGTTTTATTCGACGGGCTCCGAAATTGACGCAAGTGACGTCGAGATTATCTGCCCCTTCCCGGACTGAGACGGATAGTGGGAATGCCCTAAGGCTACGAGCGCAGCGAGCAGTGCTGACCCGCTCGAATTGACCTGCAAGAGGATTTGACCTAAGCCGCCGAGTGGAATGAGGTGGGGTGTCCAAAGACGCTCGATCCGGCGGACGACGACCGAAGGGAGGAGTTGGTCGGGGCGAGAGGATTTGAACCTCCGACCCCTTGTACCCGAAACAAGTGCGCTACCAGGCTGCGCTACGCCCCGACCAAGGCGGTCACCGTATCAGACGCCCGACGATCAGGCAAAAAATAGGGGGTCAACCACGCCTCCCCGAAAAGGAAACGTTGTGCCCCCGTATGGTGCGCCGGTACTCTGCGTCAGGTCCGACAACAGCGACATTTCGGAAGGTAGTAGATGATGCCGAACTGTCCGACGAACTTGAGGCAACTACAGCAAGAGTAGGTATCTTGGGGACACGTAACACCACAGTCCGTCCCCGTCCCGGAATGACCGCCGCATCCGCGAATCGAACAACCTGTGGATGGATCGCCGCCGCCCGTGCAATTCCGCTCCGGGTTGCTGCATTGGTTCGAAATGGTGACGCCGCCCCTCTGGATGTAGTCGTCAATCACGTCGTCCGGGATGCCGTCGAGGTTGTAGACCGCGATCCCGAGGATCGCACCGCCCGCGCGGTACGTCGTCATCGCGTCGTCGGCTTCGATACTCAGCGTCTCGCCTGACCAGGACACAGACGCGGACGCGTAGTGGCGGTCGAAAGCGGTGCCAACATCGTCGCCTGAGCCATCGGACTGCATCACCCATACACGCGAACCGGAACGCACCGTCACGTCACCGCCCGGATGGACGACAACATCGACAGGCACGTCCCGCAGCGTGATCGGACGCGACACAGTGTCGCCATCCTCGATAGCGGACGCATACGCCGCGCCCGACCAGATCAACGCCGGTAGCATCACCAGCGCCACCATGCCGACCGAACCCAACAGCAAGTCTCGCCGCTGGTCGATCCTGTGTCCTCTGTACATCTTGTCCCCCTGACGGGATCGAAACGGGAAACGGCTCCGACTTGCCTATTGTAGTGGATTGTAGCCGACTGACGTGTGTAGCCGTGAGTCGACTTAGAAATCCTGTGACAACGCTGAGTTACGCCCCGACCTCAGAAAGCGCCGAGAATGCCGACCGCTCACCCAACGGCGTCCAATGGAGCCCCGGATCAGTGCCCGATCTTGCTGATCACGTAAAACCCGCCGACGAGCAGCACGACGAAGGCCAGCGTCAGCCAGCCGAGGTACCGGTCGATGAGGCGCTTGATCGGCGGACCGAACCACCACAGCAGCACCGCGACCAGCCCGAACCGCCCCGCGCGACCGATCGCCGAGGCGAGCACGAAGACCGGCAGCGCGACGCCGAAGACACCCGCGGCGATCGTGAAGACCTTGTAGGGGATCGGCGAGAAAGCCGCCCCGAACAGCGCGAGGAACGCGTTGTCGTGGTAGAGCTGTTGCACCTTGTAGAAGTTCCCCTGGGTGAAGCCGAGGAAGCTCAGGTTGGTGAAGGCCCAGGTCTCGATCCCCTGCCAGACCGACCAGCCGATCAGGTAGCCGACGAGTCCCCCGCTGACCGAGCCGGCGGTGGCGATCAAGGCGTACCAGAGCGAACGGCGCGGTGCGGCCAGGCACATCGCGATCAGCAGCACGTCGGGCGGGATCGGGAAAAACGACGCCTCGGCGAGGGCGATGAGGAACAGCGCCCAGGCGGCGTGCTTGTGCGCCGACCACTTGAGGACCCAGTCGTAGATCCGGTAGTGGATCCCCAGCAAGCCGCCCCGGCGCGGGACGTCCACGGCTTCGCTCAAGTCGTTGCTCCGAACCGGCCGACGAGCGGCACGAACCGGCATGGACCGTGCTGCTCCTGGACGACGCCCTCGGACCGTTTGACCACGCGGGTCAATATCTGTCCGCCGTCGGCTGCCGTCAACGGCAGGACCAGCCGGCCGCCGGGCTCGAGCTGCTCGAGCAGCGGTTCGGGGATCTCCGGGACCGCGGCGGTGACCAGCACCGCGCGGTAGGGGGCGAACTCGCTCCAGCCGTAGCTGCCGTCGAAGATCTTGAAGTGGATGTTGTGCAAGCGCAGCTCTCTCACGGTCTCCCGCGCGCGTCGCGAGAGCTCCGGACGCCGCTCCACCGAGTAGACCAGCTCGAACAGCTGCGACAGGACGGCGGCGTGGTAGCCGGAGCCGGAGCCGATCTCGAGCACCTTCCCGCTGCCGTCGGGCTCGAGCAGCTCGCTCATCCGGGCGACGATCCACGGCTGCGAGATGGTCTGGGTCTCGCCGATCGGCAGCGAGACGTCGCTGTAGGCCTTGCCGCGCAGCGCCTCCTCGACGAACAGCTCGCGTGGGATCGCGTTCATCGCGGCGAGCACCCGGCGCGACACGATGCCCCGCTCGCCGAGCTGGCGCACCATGCGGTCGCGGCGGATCTGCTCGTGGCCGGTCACAGCAGGTCCTCGACCCAGCCCGCGAGCGTGGTGAGCGATTGCTCGTGGGTCATGTTGGTGTGCAGCGGGCTGATCGAGATGTAGCCCTCGTTGACCGCGCGGTGGTCCCCGTCGGCCTCGCCGGTCGGGGTCATGTCGATGTCGTCGATCCAGTAGTAGGGCCGTCCCGACGGGTCCTTGCGCTCGACCGCGGTGGCGCGGTACTCGCGCGTGCCCTGGCGGGTGACGCGGACGCCCTTGGCGGGTCGGTGCGGGACGTTGACGTTGAGCAGCGTGCCGGTCGGGAGTCCCGCGGCCAGCACGCGCTCGGTGACGCGACAGGCGATCCGCGCGGCCTGGGCGTAGTCGATCGGCCCCTCGGGCGGCGTCGCCGTCGAGACCGCCACCGCGGGGATGCGCAGCAGCGCCCCCTCGAGCGCCCCCGCGACCGTCCCGCTGTAGGTCACGTCGTCCCCGACGTTGAGCCCGCGGTTGATGCCCGAGAGGACGAGGTCCGGGAGGCGCTCGCACAACTTGTCGACCGCCAGGTGCACGCAGTCGGTCGGCGTCCCGTCGATGCGATAACGATCCTCGGCCACGGTGCGCACGCGCAGCGGACGGTCGAGCGTCAACGCGTGGCTGGAGCCGCTCTGCTCACGATCGGGCGCCGACACCACGACCTGCCCGAGTCCCGCGACGGTTTCGATGAGCGCATGGATCCCCGGCGCGTCGTAGCCGTCGTCGTTGGTGATGAGGATGAGGGGCCTGGTGGCCGGCACCGGTCACTCCGAGTTCAATTCCTAGGCCGTAGTGAGCAGGAAGTATAGCAAGGCGAGCGCGACGCGATTGGGCGCTGTTGGGTCGAGGTGGTGCGGGGGGACGTGCTTGAAGAGAACGACGAGGCGGGTGGGTGGGCTTCCCTGAGTTATGCGAGTGGGTTCACCGAAGGCTGCTTGGTTCCAGAGCCGGCAATTTGGTCGGGGCGAGAGGATTTGAACCTCCGACCACTTACACCCCAAGCAAGTGCGCTACCAGGCTGCGCCACGCCCCGACCTGGCTGCATGGTAGGGAAAGGCCTGTGGAGCGTCAAGCTAGGAGGCGTCGCCTTGAACCTGCTTGAGGATCGCCTCGAGCCGCCCGATGGCGCGATCGCGTTTGTCGCGTAGCCGCTCGACCTCGTTCAACGCCTTCTCGCGCTCGCTCTCCGCGCGACGCAGGTTGGTCTTGGCTTCGGCGAGGTACAACCGCAGGTGCGTGATCTCCTCGACGGCGTCTTCGTAGCGCTCCTTGGGAACCGTCTGGGTCGACTCGGCGGGCGGTGCGGAAACGGCGGCCACGCGTCGTGGACCGAACTCGAGCTGCTTCGGCTCGCCCGGTTTCTGCGCCTCCGGTTTCTGCACCGGCTGCGGCGCGGCCTTCGCCTTCGGTTGGGCCCGCGCCTTGGCGCTCGACTTCCCCGACAGCACCTGGCGCGCGCCGGCGATCGTGTAGTCCTCTTCGTAGAGCAACCGCTTGATGCGGAAGATCAGCTCGACGTCGTCCTTCTTGTAGACGGGGCTTCCGGTACGGCCGTGGTCCGGGGAGAGCTGCGGGAACTCGCTCTCCCAGAAACGCAGGACGTAGGGTTGGGTGTCGGTGAGCTGGCAGACTTCGTTGACGCGGAAGAAAGGCTTCTCCGGGATCTCGGGTGTGACAGACAAGTGGCATCCTCCCGTTACGGCCCCATAGCGGTCGGCCCGTCCAACTATAGGCCCGGCCGACGGCGGGTTTCAAGCCGTTTTGTCAGTCGTCGCGGGTGCCCTCGCGGCCGAAATCGTCCTCGATCCGCACGACGTCGTCGAGCTCCGGGGTGGAGACCTCGAACAGCTCGCAATCGGTGACGCCGCGAAAGCGGTGGATCGTTCCGGGCGTGATGTGCCGTGTCTCACCGGGCCCGAGGCGCTCGACCCGCTGGTCCTCGCCCTTGCCGAGCACCAGCTCGAGGGTCCCCGACTGGACGTAAAAGGCCTCGTCCTTGCGCTCGTGGTACTGCAGGCTGAGCTGCGCCCCGGCCTTGATGAACAGCAGCTTGCCGGCGTAGCGGTCGGTGCAGATGAAGCGGATCTCGTGACCCCACGGTTTGTCGACACGGTCCATGAAAGGCTTACTCCTTGCCCAGGTCGCGGTGGCGCGTCGTGAACGCCACCTCGCGCTCACTGAGATGTCTGGCGAGCTTTTCCACCAGCGCCACGGATCGGTGTTTCCCGCCGGTGCAGCCGATGGCGACGGTCAGGTAGCTCTTGCCCTCGGCGGCGTAGTGCGGGATGAGGAAGTCGACGAACGACGAGAGCCGCTCGAAGAACTCCCCGGTCAGCTCGATGTCGTCGAGGAACTTCTGCACTTCGGGACCCGTCCCGTTGAGAGGACGCAACCCGTCGACGAAGTACGGGTTGGGCAGGAATCGAACGTCGAACAGCAGATCCGCCTCGGCGGGCGGGCCGTGCTTGAAACCGAACGAGACCAGGTTGACATTGGGGCCGCGGTGGTCGCCTTCGGCGGCGTAGGCGTTGTTGATGATCGCGCGCAGCTCGTGGGAGGTGTAGCGCGTCGTGTCGATGATGCGGTCGGATGTTTCGCGCAGCGGCGCGAGCATCGCGCGTTCCGCGGCCAGCGCCTCGTCCAGCGTGTTGGTCTCGTCGCTCATCGGGTGCGGGCGCCGGGTTTCGCTGTAGCGGCGCTTGAGCACCTCGTCGGAACAATCGAAGAACAGCACGGTGACCGGCAGCGTGCCTTGGCGCAACCGCTCGAGCGTCTCGGGGAACTCGCGCAGGAAGCCGCCCTCGCGCGCATCGACGACCAGCGCCGCCTGCGGCGTCTGCTCGGAGCGCTGGATCAGCTCGCAGAAGGGCTGGATCATCGTGACGGGGAGGTTGTCGACACAGAAGTAGCCGAGGTCCTCGAAGCAACGCGCGGCGAGGGACTTCCCCGAGCCGGACAACCCGGTGATGATGATCAGCTGCTGCACTCAGCGCTCCGGGTCTTCGCGATCCCGCAGCATCGCGCCGCGCAACACATCGTCCTCGGTGTCCGCCCGCGCCGGGTGGAGCCGTTCGCCGAACCGGCGGGCCAGCTGCTTGGCCGGGTGGTAGCCCTTGAGCTTGAGCAGGTGGTTGCGCGCCGCGACCTCGACCAGGACGGCGAGGTTGCGTCCCGGCCGGACGGGCACCTCCACGTACGGCAGCTCGAAGCCCAGGATCTCGTGTCGCTGGTCATCCAGGCCCAGCCGGTCGTAGCTCTTGCCGTCGGTCACCGGATCGAGCCGGATGACGTACTCGACGAACTTGTTGAGCCGTACGGCGGCGACGCCGAAGAGATCCTTGACGTTGACCATCCCCAGGCCCCGGATCTCCATGTGGTAGCGGGTCAGCTCGGGGCCGGTCCCGACCAGCACGTCGCCGCGGCGTTTCATCTCCACCACGTCGTCGGACACGAGCCGGTGGCCGCGGCCGACCAGATCGAGCGCCGTCTCGCTCTTGCCGACACCCGAATCGCCCAGCAGCAGGACCCCGAGCCCGTAGATGTCGAGCAACACGCCCTGGACCACGACCCGCGGCGCCAGCCGGTCCTCCAGGAAGCGCGTCAGCAAATCGATCGTCTCCGAAGCCGGCAGGTCCGTCGTCAGGAGCGGGACGTCCTGGCGATCCGTCACCTTGGTCAGCTCGTCGGGGATCTCGATCCCGCTCGTCACGATGAAGCAGCTCGCCCCCTGCCGGCACAGCTGCGCCATGATCCGCTCGCGCTCGCTCGGCGGGCGCTCCTGCAGAAAGATCATCTCGGACTTGCCGAGGATCTGGACTCGTCCCGAGTCGATGTACTCGAGGAAGCCGGCCAACGCGAGCCCGGGCTTTTGGATGCGCGCGCGGCTGACGAGATTGTCGAGTCCGTTGATCCCCGCCCGGACGTTCAGCCCGAGTGGCTCCGCACCCGCGTCCGAGAGCAACTCGCGGACGGCCATCGTGGGGATCGCGCAGCTTTCCTGGTCACCCAATCGAGCGGCTCCGGTGTTTTGAGAAGAATGGCGGAATTCTAGGAAGGGGGTACGAAGCTGTCAAGAACGCACGTTTGACAGCCCCGTTCGCCGGGTGGCATCATCGCGTTTTCGTACGTAGATACGTCGGCACGCATCCATTTCGGCAGCCCAGATCGGTCTCTGGCGGGAGTTCGAGCATGAGCGGGAACGCAGTTGTCCATGTCATCGGTACGGGAACCATCGGTGAGCCGTTGATCGGCTTGCTCTGTTCGTTCCGCGAGCAGCTGGGCATCGACGAGGTCACGTTTCACAAGCGTACTCCCCTGCTCACCGACCGCTCGAAAGTGATCAGCCTGATGCACAAGGGCGCGCGTCTGTGCGTCGACGATTCGGCCACCCAGGGGTTCCAGAATCTCGGGATGGAGCCGAGCTTCGAATCGATCGAGGCCCTCAATCGCGCCTCGGTCGTGATCGACTGCACGCCTTCCGGCGTCGGCATCTCCAACAAGACCAAATACTACG
>JBFFZZ010000045.1:0-15627 GCA_041568335.1 Candidatus Polarisedimenticolaceae bacterium
CAGGAACGAGCGCTCGTAGGCATGACTGTGCCCGGTGAACACGAGATCGACACCGTAATCCTCGAGAATCGGAACGACGTTCTCGCGCATCTCGATGAGCCGCATCTCGGCGTCCGAGTCGTGCGACCCCTTGGAGTAGGGTGGGTGGTGCCAGTAGGCGATCAGCCAGTCGTGCGCCGTGTTCGCCAGGTCCGCCTCGAGCCAGGTGAGCATGGCCGATCCCGGCGAGCGATCCGCGGTTTGCGAATCGAGGACGACAAAGTGGATGTTGCCGTAATCGAAGCTGTAGTACGCCTCGGTCCCCGATGCGACCCCGCCCGACTCCCCCCCGGCGGGCAGGTTGAAGATGCTGAAGTAGGGTCCGGAGCGACTGATCGCGTTCGAGGCGATCGCGTCGTGGTTGCCGAACGCGGGCCACAGGACCGTCCTGCGCAACAGCTCCGGGTACATGTCGAACACCGCGGCCTGGTACTCGCTGTCGGTTCCGTCGGGATAAGCGTTGTCGCCGAGCATCAACCAGACATCCGTTGACGTGCCGGACGTGTACGCCTGGTAGGCGTCGCGCACGGCCGCGGCATTGGCATCGGCCGTCCCCGAATCCCCGATGATCCACACGCGCGTCGGCTTGGCGACGCCCGGCAACGGCGCGGTGCGGAAACCGTGGTCGGCGTCGTCGCCCGCGAGAACCGTGCCCGCGTGACCGACCCCGTACCAGTAGTAGGTGTCCGGCGACAGCGCGTTCACCTTGACGGCATGATCCGTTTTTGGGGTGGGATCCTGCGCGCAGACACTCAGCGCGTTCAGCGTCGTGCCACAGAGGACCTCGGAATCCGTCGGGATGTCCGTACGCCAGTGAATCGTCACGGCATCGTGCGTCCCGCACTGCAGGTAGGGCGCGCGCTGGATTTGCGGTGTCTTGTCAAGCACCAGCGTCGGCGCGAGCACCAGATCGCTGGAGCCCGGCTGGTCGTTCCATACGGCCAGCGCGACAACGTTGTTCCCGTTCTTCAGCGCGGGAAGACCCGTCGCACTGACGTCGATCCACTCGTAGAAGGGCGTCGCACGGTTGCTCGATTCGTGTCCCATGGTCGCGAAGCTGTTCCAGTCGAGCGGTCCGGCCGGCATGTTGGCCGAGCGAGCGACCTCGGTGCCGTTGATCCACAACGCCCAACCGTCGTCGTAGTCGATGCCCAGGTAGACGTTCTGCACCGAGCCGAGGCCGCCTTCGTTGAACTCGACCCGCGTGTAGACCGATCGAGAATTACTCGGCACCGCGGTCGCGATCAAACCCGAGGCATCCCCCGACGTGTCGTATCCGATGCCGTAGAAACCCGGCGACCAAGACGTGTCGTCGAAATCGGACGCCGTCCAGCTCTCCCCCAGGCCCGGGTCCGATGCGTTGGCCAGCCACTGGATGGGATCCGTCGAATCGACGGCGACGATGTCCGCAGAGGCAGGAAGGGCCAGGGTGGCCCAGACCACCGCCCACAACCTGATGGAATACACCCCCGACCTACGCATTGCGCCTACCTTTGTACGAACAATCGAGCAGGAGCGCACCCGTTTGCGAGGCGGGCCCGGTGAACGGTGTTCCGGGCGCTCAAAAAAGCAACGAGATCAAGGAAATTCCGCGGTCGCGGTGCGTAGCCGCAGGTCCTCCGCGGCGACCACGTCCCCGATCGTCCGGTACAGGTCGGCCGCCCGGTGGAGGAAACATCGCTCGTTGGGTCCGGTCGCGACGGCCCGGCGCAGCCAGGCAACGGCGAGCTCGCGGTTCCCCGCACGCGTCGCCCGTGCCGCCCGCGCGAGATTGGCACGGCCGTCGTCTTCTCCACCGGCACGCGAGAGCGCGGCGTCGCCGCGAGTCGCATCGCCCCGCGCGTAGGCGATCCAGGCCTCCGCGGCGGCGATGCGCGACTCGGAGGCTCCCCCCGCACGCGCAACATCGAGCCAACCCGTCGCCGCATCGAAGCTCCCGATCGTCAATTCGACTTCCGCGATCATCAGCGCACCGGTTGCATGAGCGCTGTCGGTGTAGCCCTGTTTCAACGTCCGGATCGCCGCGTGGTAGTCGCGATACAGGTCGGCCTGACCCAGACGAAAGCGTCCCTCGGCTTCACGCCCGGTGCGGATCAACAGGCCGCCGAGCAGGCGGAACGCAGGCGCCGAGGTGGGATCGAGGTCGATCACACGGCGCAGTAGCGGCTCCGCGGCGGTGTCCTTCCGGTCGCGTAGCAACATTCGCGCGCGGGCGAACAGCAGGTCCGCGGAGTCGGGATCGGCCTCGAGCGCGGTATCGAGGACCGCATCGATGGCATCGTAATCCCCCGTGAGACGCAGCGTCTCGACCAGGCGCGCCGCCGTTGCCGGATCGGCATCGCCGGCATAGGCGACCCGCAAGTCCGTGGCCGCATCCTCGAATGCGCCGCGCGCCTGCAACAACAGCGCGCGCTCGAGCCGGCACCCCGGATGGTCGGACTCCCGTTCGAGGCAGCGCTCGAGAGTCGCCTCCGCCGTTTCCCTGTCGCCGGACAGGGCCTGGTGACGGGCGAGGAAGCGAAGACCGTGCGCGTTGCCCGCGGAGAGCCGGTCGAACGCCTCGATGGCGCGGTCGTGTCGATCGAGTTGAACGAACCAGTTGGACAGCACCTCATAGGGCTCGATCCGGTGCGGGGCGATGGCGATGGCCGCCGCTGCCGCATCGAGCGCCTCGCCGAACCGGCCCTGCCCGAGCAGCTCGCCGACGACCGCAAACTCGGACTGCACCCGCTGCACCGTTGCCGGGTCGAGCTCTTCGACACCCGCGCCACCGTCCTGCCGAGTCGCGTCGGTGATTTCCGCCTCCCGGGACGTCTCGGGATCCGGCGCGGCACACGCGACGGTGAGTGGATACACCGCGAGCAGGAGGAGCCACGCCCTTCTCACGGTGTCTCCGGCGGTTCGCGAACGTCGACGACCCCGGACCGTTCGCGGATCGTGTAGAAGCGATTGGCCTGCAGATCCTCGTAGGCGTAAACACGCATCGAGGGCCACTGGATGGTGAGCCTGTCGACATAGTCGGCATCGCCCAGACCGAAGTGCACGGCGCTCGTACTTTGTGACTGGTACGAGCCGTACGGGTTGACGAGGCGCGTGAGCGTCCGCTCACCGATCTGCAGCTCGAGCCGTGCGCCGATCCCGTCGCGATTGGAGTCCACTCCTTCGAGCCGTACGGAAACCCAGTTGCTCCCGTTCCCGATGTCATTTCGAAGCAGGGTCGGCGGGGCGTCGGTGTGTGTCAGAACGACGTCGAGATCCCCATCGGAGTCGAAATCGACCAACGCCAGTCCACGCGAGTTGAGCTGCTCGTTCCAGGCGGCGTCTTCGACGTTCTCGAGTTTCCCGTCGCCGACGTTGCGCAGCAACTGATTGGCCTGGCGGTAGGACGTGCCGATCTCGGGGTGCTCGTCCACTTGCGGGTAGACGTGCCCGTTGGCGATCCCGAGATCGAGATCCCCGTCGTGATCGAAATCGAAAAACTTCGTGCCCCATCCCAGGTACTTCCAGGCGTCCGAGAGACCCGCCTCGAAGGTGGCGTCGCGAAACCGCATGCCGCCCTCGTTGACGTACAGCGTGTTCCAGTCGTGCGAGAAGTTCGTCACGAACAGGTCGACGAACCCATCGCCGTCGTAGTCCGCCGCATCGACTCCCATCCCCGCCTGCTCGAGCGCGTTCTCGTTCGTCGCGGTGCCGCTCATCGCGCCGACTTCCACGAGCGGAAGAGCGCCGTCGTTGCGCCATAGCTGGTTGACCGTCGCATCGTTGGCGATGTAGAGGTCCAGGTCCACGTCGCGGTCGAGATCCTGCATGATCACGCCCAGACCGCAGAGCTTGGCGTGCCCATCCAGGCCCGCAAGCTCCGAAATGTCCGTGAAGGTACCGTCGGCGTTGTTTCGATGGATGCGGTCGCCCCGCCCGGGCAACCCAGAGGGGCCGAAATAGACCTCGATTCCCTGCCACACCGAGCGTATCGCCTCCGGCGGCGAATCCCGCGGATCGTAGTCGCAGTAGTTGACGACGAACAGGTCGAGAAGCCCGTTGCCGTCGAGGTCGCCGAATGCGGCCGCAGACGTCCATCCGTCGATCGCCCCGGCCAGCCCGGCCCGTTCCGTGACGTCCTCGAACGTACCGTCGCCGTTGTTCTCGAAGAAGTTGTTGGCGCCCCAGTTGGCCACGAACAGGTCCTGATCCCCGTCGTTGTCGTAGTCCGCGAAGTAGGCCGCATTGCCCCAGGCGCGTAGGGCCACGCCGGCCTGTTGCGCGATCTCGGTAAACGTGCCGTCGCCGTTGTTGCGATACAGCTCGTTGGCCGGTCCGGGTCGCCCCGCGAGGTGATCTTCCAACGCGGGTTGGGTCGGGAAGTAGAGGTCGTCGTCCCCGTCCCCGTCGTAATCCGCAACGGCGACACCGGAACCCGTGGATTCGAGGATGTGGTCCACCGCCCGTTGCGGCGGGGATTGCCGGGACAGTCCGGCCCGTACGGAGACGTCGGTGAACCCACCGGGTTCTTCCGTGACCGGTGGCGCGCAAGCGGTGATCGCGAACAACGTCACCCCGACGACAAGCACACGATCGGCGAACACGAACCCTCCCGGCAAAGTTGCGGATGGTAGCACGCCCACCCGGTGGTGAGGCGACTCGGCTAGCCGCCCTGTTTCGAGGGTGCCGGACCCTGCTTCTCCTGGAGCCGGCGGATGCGCTCGAGACGGACGCCGCGAAGCCTGAGCGCGGTCTCGCGCATGTCGACGAATCGATCCGATTCGTCCACGATCTCCGCTCCCAGCAGCGTCTCCGTGATGTCCTCGAGCGTGAGCAGCCCGGCGACACCGCCGTACTCGTCGGTGGCGATGGCCAGCGACTCCCGGCTGGAGAGCAACTGCTGCAGGGCGGCGACCAGCGTCGCCAATTCGGGGACGAACGAGATGGGGCGCATGAAATCCGCCAACCGCACTGTTTGTTTCCCGCTCCGCGCGACCGCTTTCCAAACGTCGCGCTGGTGCACATAACCGACCACGTTGTCTCGCGAATCCCGGTATAAGGGAATTCGGCTAAAGGCATCGACATCACTCCGGTCCAGCAACTCCTGGATGGTCGTCTCGGCGGGGAGCATCAGCGTGACCGTGCGCGGTGTCATGACGTCTTCCACCTGCACCTCGTTGAAGCTGAGCAAGTTCGCGAACAGGCGCGCCTCCTCGTCGGAGATCACGCCGTCGCTCGTCGCCGTCTCGATGAGAAAGGATAGCTCGGCCCGGGACACGGTCAGCTTGCGACCGCGTGTCAGAAAACGCGTGATCGTACCCGAGACGAAGAGAGCGGGCGCCATCGCAATGGTCAGCGCGTGCAGGGCATGACCGACGATTCCGGAGAGCGGCCGCGCGTACACCGCGCCGAGCGTTTTGGGGATGATCTCGGAGAGAATCAGGATCAGGAAGGTGAGCACGCCGGAGAACGCGCCGACCCAGCGGCTGCCGAAGTAATCGGCTGCCTGCGCGCCCGCGAGTGTCGCGCCGAGCGTGTTGGCCACCGTGTTGAGCGTGAGGATCGCGCTGATCGCGTCGTCGATGCGGCTCTTCTTCAGTGCACAGAGCCTTGCGGCGCCGCGGTTCCCCGCGGCGGCCAACGAGTTCAGGGTGGCGATACGCACCGACAGCAGCGTGGCCTCGAGCAGGGAACAGACGAAGGAGATCCCCAGCGCGAAAGCGACATAGGCGAGGAGCAGGATCATGTCGCTGCTCGGTCAGGATTGTCCGGCTTTTCGCCGTTTTCGGAAACGGTTTTTGCGGTACCCGATTCGGGTGGGTCGTCGCCGACCGACGGGGGCGTCATCAGGAAGTTCTTACCTCACAACAGTTTGAACCGCGCTCCGCCGCGGTGGCGGTGCAACAGGGTCAGTATACGCCAGTTGTCACGGGCCCCGGCTCATCGTAACTAAGATGAAGGATGTTGATGCGTGAGGCAACGACAGGAACGCTGAACCGGATCGCCGTGGGGGTCGGCGTCGCGGCGGCGTGTGTCCTGCTTGCCCCCGCGACGGATGCGCAGATGTCCACGGTGCGTCTCGATCCCGATGTGACGCGAAAGCGTTTCCGGGCCCTGACGGCCGAGTTGGGTGAGCGCGTCGAAAATCGCGCCCGTCCCATCGTCGTGGAGAAAACCGCGGCGGCGTCGCGACTCGACCTGAGCGTGCTACGTTCTCGTCCCGGATTCCTGGAGGGGCATCTGCTTCCGAGGATGTCGCGTCAGGTCGCGGATGTCTCTTCGATCCACACTCTCGAGACCCAGCGTGGACGGTTCGAGGATTCGAGCCTGCACGACTGGGTCGCGGACACCGTCGGCCATCGCGCGCTGAGCGCGACGCGCCGGGCGGCGAAAGCCTACCTCTACGAGGTGACCCCCATCGGCTCGTGGCTGGAGTCCCGTCCCGTCGGACGCCGGGCGGCCGTCGGTGGACCATCCGCCCGTTTCAAGGTCGACGTTTCGCATGGCGTGCCGAGGCTCGGTCTGCGTCATCGAGCGGCGACCGGAGCCACCCGGCTGGACATCGGTCTGGATGGTACGGTGCGTCTCGAGTTCCGCCCCACGGGCTCGACATCGGCCCGGTTCTACGCTGGCTACGTCGCCGACGATTCCGCGTACGTGTTGTCCTACCGCGTCGGCTTCTGATCGTCATTCCACCCGTTCGTCGGGTCACGCTATCCTGGGACGATGCAGCTCGTCCCGATCCTCGCCGCTTACCTGCTGGGTTCGTTCCCGAGCGCCGTGCTCGTCGCCCGATTCGTCCGTGCCGACGTCCGCGGTAGCGGGAGCGGCAATCCCGGGGCGGCGAATACCTGGCGGGTCGCCGGCCGCGGCGCGGGCCTGATCGTGCTGTTCCTCGATGGTCTCAAGGGCTGGCTGGCGGTCGCCGCGGTGCCCGTCGTTGCGGACGAGACGGCGTGGTGGGTCGTCTTCGGGGCTGCGGGGGCGGCCGTTCTCGGACACGTCTTCAACCCGTGGCTCGGGTTGCGCGGGGGCAAAGGCGTCGCCACGGCGGCCGGAGCGATCGGCGCGCTCGCGCCGCGTCTGCTGGTTGGCTCGCTCGCCGTGTTCGCGATCGTATTCGCGATTCGCCGGCGGGTATCCGAGGCGTCCATCGCTGCCGTGCTGGCGCTGCCCGTCACCGCGCTGGCGTACCGCACCCTGAACGAGAAGGGATGGCCCGGCAACGGACTGCTCGCGTTGAGCGCCGGTTTGACCGTGCTCCTGCTGTGGTCGCATCGCGCGAACCTGCGCAGGATACGCGCCGGTACGGAACCGCGATTGAAGCTCTAGTCCTCGCCGAAGAGCTCCGCCGCATCCAGTTTCTTGAACAGGATCTGCGGTTCGCCGAGCGCGTGCCCGGCGGGAATCTCATCGTCCACCGCGTGCCAGTCCAGCTCCTCCACACGTAGCATCGCTTTACAGGCATCCGCCGAATGCGGCAGGAACGGCCCCATCAGCGTCGTCAGCGCCTTGACCGTCTGGACGCAGACGTTCAGCGTCGTCCCGCACGCGGCAAGGTCTTCCTTGCGTTGTTTCCAGGGCTGCTTCGTGTCGAAGTACTTGTTGCCTGCGCGCGCAAGGTCCATGACAGTCTTCAGGGCTGCCTTGAACCGAAACTCCTCGAGACACAGCGTCGCCTTCTCGGCCAGGCTCGAGATGGTCTCGATCTGAACCATGTCGACCTCGTCCCGTTCTCCCGGATCGGGGACTTGCCCGTCGAAATAGCGCGCCGCAAACGTCAGGGACCGGTTGATGAAATTGCCCAGCGCGTTCAACAGCTCGTTGTTGTTCCGCGCGATGAAGTCGTCGATGTCGAACGCCGTGCGTTGTCTCTCGGGTGCGATCGCCGTGAGGTAATAGCGCAGCGGGTCCGGTGCGAGCCGCTCGAGATACTCGTCGATCCAGATCGCCGTGCCGCGGCTCTTGCTGATCTTCTGCTCCTCGGCGCCCGGAAACTGGATGTTCAGGAAACTGTTGGCCACGACCTGCCACGGTAGTTGGTAGCTTCCCTCGGCCTGCAGCATCGCCGGCCAGATCAGGGCGTGGAACACGGTGTTGTCCTCACCGATGAAGTGCACGATCCGTGTGTCGGGATCCTTCCACCAACGCTCGTAGTCCGACCAGGAGCCGCCGCGTTGCTCGCACAGGCTGGCCGTGAACGACACGTAGCCGATCGGCGCGTCGAACCAGACATAGAGCATCTTGCCCTCGGCGTCCGGATCGTCCAGCGGCACCGGCACACCCCACTCCAGGTCGCGGGTCATGGATCGCTCGGGCAAACCGTCCTTGATCTGGCCGAGAACGAAATTGACCACGGTGTCTCGCCACTTGGGCCCGTCGACACCGTCACGCTTGCGCTCCAGCCACTTCTTGAGCGGCGCCTCGAACTCCCCCAGCTTGAGATACCAGTGCGTGGTCTTGCGGGCGACGGGTCGGCTTCCGGTGATCGTGCTCTTGGGATTGATCAGCTCCATCGGGTCGATCGCGTTCCCGCATGACTCACACTGATCGCCGTAGGCCTCCGGGTAACGGCACGGCGTGCCGTCGGTCTTGTCGTGATAACAGATGCCCTTGACGAACCGATCCGGGAGAAAGCGCTCGTCCTCGGTGTCGTACAACTGCTCCGTCGTCCGTTTGACGAAATAACCTTTCTCGTGAATCGATCGGAACATCTCCTGGCTGAGTTGCTCATGGCGCCGCACGAACTCGGGTTGGTGGGTTCCGCCGAAGATATCGAAGCGGATCCCGAGTCCTTCGAAGTCCGCGCGTTGTCGCGCGTTGTAATACGCCGTCAGCTCCTCGACGGAACGGCCTTCCTTGCGGGCCGAGATCAGGGCGGCGACACCGTTGTCGTCACTGCCGCAAACGAACAACGCCTCGTCGCCCCGGGCCCGGAGGTAGCGCACCCAGGTGTCGGCGGGCAGATAAGCCCCGGCAACGTGTCCGACGTGCAGCCGTCCGTTCGAGTACGGCAACCCCGAGGTGACCATGAAGCGGCGCTTACCCATCACGGCATCTTATTCATTTTCGTCGGACGTGACGAGCCGCTCGCGGAAGCTGATGCCCATTGATTCGAGTCCCGCGAGGATCGGTTCGTAGATCACGCGGGTCGTCGGAATCTGCACGCCGGTGAGGGGGAGCCGGCCCTCGAGGATCAGACGCGCGGCGATCGCCGCGGGCCAGGAGACGGTTCGCGAGATCGCGGTAAAGCCGTCCGGATCACCATAGGCGATCAGCTGGGATTGCCGATGCTCATGCCGGCCGTCGGAACGGACGATCCCGAAGTCGTGCTGCATGACGACCATGTCGCGCTCGCCGGGGGCGTAACGCATGCGCTGTTCAAAATGACTCGCCACGAGGTCGAGCGGTGCGGCGTTCGTCTGTCCCAACGGCTCGTCGTCGAACAGACCGGCAAAGGCCAACCGTTCGAGGACGTCGTCGTCATCGTCCAGACCGAGGTGGCGCGCAACGCGCTCACGCGGTGTTCCCGGTCCGGGGGGCAGTCGCGAGACCGTCATGTCGGCGTAGGTCGACCCCACCGGCCACTCCCGCGGCTCCAGCTCGAGCAGCCCGAGGTCGGCGACGGCCTTCATCCCCCGCGACCAGCCGGGGTAGCGGATCGTCCCGCGCACCATCGTATCCATGTCACGCAGTCCGTACGTTTCGCAATACGGTATGGAGTCCCGGTTGGGGTATACCTCGAAACGTCCCAGCCCATGGACGTCGTAAGGCCAGTAGTGGTCGAAGAGAACGCGGCCGTCGACCCTGCGCTCGATGCCGTCGCCGAGGTAGCGCGCCGGTTGGGTGCCCGCCACCAGAGCGCCGCGCGGGCTCCACGAGAATTTGTAGCGCCACGGGTTGTCCGCCGCCTCCGGAGAAGGCAATCCACCGGTGCAGCTCTCGAAGCGGACGATCCGCCCGCCGTCGTCGTGGACCCGGTCGATCACTCGCATCGCCGACATGTGATCCAGCCCCGGGTCGAGCCCGCACTCGTTGAGCAACAGCACACCGGCATCGCGAGCCTCCGGGTCGAGCTCGCGCATGGCGGGCGATACGTAGGACGTCGTGACGAGGCTCACGCGCCGCGCCACGGCGGCGCGCGCGACCTCCGCGTGAAGGTGAAACGGGACGAGGCTCACGACGAGATCCACCTCGCCGACCCGCTGCTCGACCTGGGACGCGTCGGTAACGTCGATCGCGATCGCGCGGGCGTTCGGCCGGTCGCCGATGAGCCTTTGCGCGTCCTCGACGTACAGCGTACCGACCGTCAGGTCGACCTCGGCCCGATCCAGGAAGTAGTGCACGATCGGCCGGCTGACCAGGCCCGCGCCGAGCACCAGCACCTTGTGCATGACGGATCCGCCTATCCCGCGTCGAGCGCTGTTTGGAGGTACGCGAAAGGTGGGGTGAGCGCGCCGTGATGGACGATCACCGCGCGACGGATCGAATCGGGCAAGCCCAGCTCCCCGAGCGGCTTTTCCCAGGCACAGCGGTCGAGCATCGGGACCCAGCGTGCGAGGGTATCGCCGAAGTGCTCGCTCGACTCGGCCGCGAGCTGGCAGGGGAGATTGTCGACCGCCATGACGACCGGACCGCGGCCGCGGTAGCCATCGACGGCTTCCCGCCGGTCGAGATCGAACACGTACACGGGGTTGCCCGGTGTCGTCGCCTTCGCGGTTGCTTCGACGCCACCGCCGATGTCGCAGCTGATGTCGGCGATAACCCGGAGCTTCGGCGCGTCCTCAGCCCACAACCGGTCGAGGTCGTCGAGACCGACCACACGTGGTTGCTCGGGTGTCCAGAACGCCCCGTGAACCAGCATCGTCAGGTGCGGCAGCCAGCGGGTGAGACCGTTCTCATAGCGCTCGGGGTGGGACTCCAGCTCCGCCGAATCGAAATCGCCACCACCGCGTCGCGCGAAGCGGTGCTTGCGGTCGAATGGAACCTTGTAAAGCACGTTGCGCGGACGCTCCGGATCGGCGATCAGGCTCTCGAGGTCCTCCGGGGCGACGTCGAGCGTGGGCAGCCGGTCGAAGATTTCCTGCGCGCCGAGCGACACGTTGCCCGAGCCGGTGAAACCGCAGACGATCGGCCGCAGGTGCTGCGGTAGTCCGGTGTGGCGAAGCCGTTCCCCGACGCGTGCTATGTGGTGGGTGGCCTCGTCGAGACTCGAGTAGTCGTGCGCCAGCCGAATCCTCTCGAACGCCGTCGCGTGGCCTTCGGATTCGAAACGCCGCCCAAGGGCCCACAACGTGTTGATCATCCCGGCGTAGCCGGCGTAGCGACCGAAAAAGATGAGACGCTTGCCGCGTTCGTCCGAGATCTGCTCGTAGTCGATCAGCGTGCACCCCGCCTCCATCAATCGTCGCAACATCGGCATGTTGTAGGCCTGACCCTTGCTGGTGTGTGAAAAGTAGAGGTAGATCTTGCCGGGCAGGATCTTGTCGGTCGGGACTTCCTTGATCCCGAGAATCACGTCGCACGCGTCGAGGCTCTCGTCGAGGATCGCGCCGGCCAAGACGTAATCCACATCGGCGAACGCGCGTTTGGCGGAGGGCTGGACGCGCAAAACCACCCCGGCGTCGCCCACGAGCTCGGCAACGTGATCCGGCGTCAGCGCGACGCGGCGCTCCCACTCGTTCTTATCCTCGCGTCGCAATCCGATCATCGGCGGTTCCCAAAAGAGCGCGCAGTGTATCAGCCGGCCGGCGCCAGTGCCGCGAGCGAACGGTCGCCGTGCAGCTGGAACGCCCGCAGGTCGAAGAGCTCTCGAGGGTAGGCCTCCATGTACTTGCGGTCAGTCGGCCGAGCGCCTCCCGACGAAGCGCAGGAACGCGTACAGCACCGCGGAGCCGAGGAACAACCCGATCCATGGCGACAAACCGAACCCCACCGGTAGGTAACCGACGATCAGCGCGACGACGGCCACGGTCAACGCGTAAGGCAGCTGGGTGCGGACATGATCGACATGATCGCACCCCGAGGCCATCGAGGACATCACGGTGGTGTCCGAAATCGGGCTGCAATGATCGCCGAAGAGGGCGCCTGCAAGAACCGAGGAGACGGCTCCGAGCATGACCCCGTGGGTCGAGGCGGCGTCCCAACCCGCGCTCTGCGACACACCGACCGCGGTGGGGACGGCGAGTGGGATGAGGATCGACATCGTGGCCCACGACGTCCCCGTCGCGAACGCGGTCACGGCGGCGAGGAAGAAGACCAGCGCGGGGAGGTAGCCGGGATTGAGTGAATCGGAGAGCTGCGCGACGAGGTAGTTCGCCGTTTGCAGGTCCGAACAGACGTTGCCGATACCCCAGGCGAGGATCAGGATCACCATCGCCGGCATCATGCTTTTCATGCCGTCGATCCACGCGCCCAACCCCGTGCCGAGCGGGAAGATGCGTTGACCGACCGCGAGGATCAGCGCCGAAGCGGAGCCCGCGATCGAGGCGTACATCAACGCGTTGTACGAGGCTCCGGCACTGAACACCGAGCCCAACCCTTCGAGACCGAGCGAGAACAGACCCGCCGTCCCGGCCGGGTTGCCGTCGGCGACGAGGCTCGCCCGGCCGGTGAACCACAACGCCACGAAGGTAACGGCGAGCACGAGTCCGACCGGGATGGCGGCGTTGATCCAGCGTAACGGCTTGCCTTCGACGGGCGTCAACGACGTGCCCTCGAAGTCCGCCAAAGGAACGGCGCCGTCGGCGAGTACCTTGCCGGAGGCCGCCCGTCGCTCGGCCTTGAGCATCGGGCCGAAATCGCGTCGCGTCGTCGCGATCATGATCCCGAACACGAGCGCGAGAATCGGGTAGAAGTTGTACGGCAGGGACTGGAGGAAGATGGCGTACGGTTCGTCGGTGCGACCCATGTCTTCGAGCGCTTGGCCGATCAACGACACCTCGTAACCGATCCAGGTGGAGATCAACGCGATGCTGGCAACGGGTGCGGCGGTCGAATCGACGATGTACGCTAGTTTCTCACGCGAGATCCTCAGCCTGTCGGTGACCGGTCGCATCGTATTCCCGACCAGCAACGTGTTGGCGTAGTCGTCGAAGAACACAGCGACGCCGAGCAACCAGGTCACCACTTGACCGCGCCGGGAGTTGGTCGCGTAGGGCGCGATCGATTCGACGAGGCCGCGAGTCCCGCCCGACTTGGAGATCACCCCGACCATCCCGCCGAGCAGCAGGGTGAAGAGAACGATCTTGGTACGGTCGGGGTTGGCCAGGGCTTCGACCGCATACTTGTCGATCGTGCGCAACAAACCGGTGAACGGGTCGCCGTAAGCGATCCACGCGCCGACCCAGATTCCACCAAACAACGCCGGGACGACCTGACGAAACACCAGCGCGACCAGGATGGCCAGTAGCGGCGGCAGGAGCGTCAGCCAGCCGACTTCCGGTGCCTGGACGGTCGTGTCACCGCCGTCCTGCGCCGAAGTCATCCACGCGAGCGCGGCCACGGCGACACACAGCAGGGCGAACGCGCCCGTTCTTTTCCGCAGCATGCCCGGTTCCCTCCCCCCGGTCGGAGAGCAGACTCTATCAAAGTAGCCCGGCGGCTTCGGGCTAGCCCAGCAAGTAGGCGACGATCAGGAAGGGCAGGTAGAGCAGCGACCAGAGGAAGACGCGGCGCGCCTCGGTAGGGCCGGCCGAACGGCGGAGCCCGGCAGCGGCGTACGCAAGGAACACCAGGCCGAGAACGGCCGCCCCGATCGTGTAGACGGTCCCGGCCAGTCCGAGGAACTGCGGCAACAGGCTCCAGGCGACCAGCACCAGCGTGAATGCGAAGATGAAGCGGCGCACGGTGAGCGGCTCGAACACGACGGACATGACGCGCAGGCCGCCGCGCATGAAGTCCTCACGGAGGTAGACCGAGATGGCGATGAAGTGCGGCAGCTGCCAGAAGAACAACACGCCGAACAGGTACCAGCCACCGAGCCCCAGCTCCCCCGTGGCGGCGGTCCAACCCATCAGCGGCGGGAGGGCCCCGGGAACGGCGCCGACGATCACCGACCACGGTGTGACGCGTTTCAACGGGGTGTAGACGGCCGCGTAACTGATCAACGCGGTCATCCCGAGGATCGTGGTGAGCGGGTTGGTCACGAGCGCGAGAATCGTCAGCGAGACGATCGCGAGGAACGTGCCCGACGCCAGCGCGACGTGGGGCTCGAGCCGGCCCGTCGGGAGCGGGCGCTCGCGCGTTCGCCGCATCCGCGCGTCGATCTCGCGTTCGATCCAGCAATTCAACGTGTTGGCAGAAATCACCAGCAAGGCCGTGGCGATGACGAAGACGCCCGCGCGCCACGCCGATTCCACGGTGGGCGCCGCGGCGACTCCGGTCGCGGCGGTGAACAACACCAGCATCGACAGGCGCGGTTTGCCGAGCTCGATCAAGTCGCGCAGACGTGCCACGGGGACGGACTTGAAGACGTCGATCTGGCCCACGATCAGCCCTCCGCGCGCGGGATCCGTTCCGGCAGGCGCGCTCGGCTAGAAGCGCGTACTATATCGCATCGACCTTTTTGCTCCCAGCCGGGCAAAAGCGACGTTTGTTGGAGGTTCCGGCATGAAGCGGCTCGGGGTTTTCGTCTTGGGGATGGCCACACTGCTGGCGGCCGGGGCACCGGTCGGGTCCCAGCAGTCCGAACGCGCCCGGGTCGCCACGACCTACGAAAAGCCGAGCGGTTCCGAGTTGCTGGCCGGTCCCGCGCGCTACAACTGGCAGCGCCCCGATCGTGTGATGGGCCTGCTGGCCATCCGGGAGGGCGAGTCCGTGGCCGACGTCGGGGCCGGGATGGGCTACTTCTCGAACAGCCTGTCCAAGTTCGTCGGCGAAACGGGCAAGGTGTACGCGGTGGAGACCGATCCCCGGCTGGTGGAATACCTCGAACGGGAAAAGTCGGGGCACCTTTTCGACAACACGGTCGTGGTCCGGGCCACGGAGACCGATCTGGGATTGCCGACCGGCACGCTCGACCTCGTGCTCACGGTCAACACGTGGCACCGGTTCGGCGACCGCTCCACTGCGCGCGAAGCCGTACGCCGGGCGCTCAAACCCGGTGGGCGGTTCGTGGTCGTCGACTGGCATCTGGGAGACATCCCGATCGCGCCACCCGTCGAACAGCGGCTGGACCCCGCGACGCTGATCGCGGAGATGGAAAGGGACGGCTGGACGGTGACGACCAACAGCCGCCTCCTGAAATATCAGTACCTCTTGATTTTTACCCGGCCGGTGCGTTAGCCCGACGGGTCCGGACGCAAGCGGCCGGCCGGCTCGCTCACACGGCACGCAGCGCCCGTTCGATCTCGCGGCTGACCGCGGTCGGGTTCTTGCCGTTCGTGTCCACCGTCAGCCAGGCTTGGCTGTAGGCAGCCTCGCGTGCGCGCAGCAACTCGCGCAGCTGATCCATGGCCGCCGGATTGTCGGCCATCGGCCGCCGGTCCCCTTGTTCGACGACGCGGTTCCAGTGGTCCTCGGGCGTCGCGCGTAGCCAGACGACCCGGGTTTCATCGCAAAGACGCTCCCACGTGGCCGGTTCGTTGACGACGCCGCCGGCCGTCGCCA
>JBFFZZ010000046.1:0-15384 GCA_041568335.1 Candidatus Polarisedimenticolaceae bacterium
CGAAGACCTCCCTGCGGCGGGGAGGCTGCGGCGTGTTCGTGTTGTTCGCCAAGGATCAGGCCTCGGGTGGGGTGCGCTCGCCCCAGCGCAGCTTGCGGCGCAAGACCTCGACGAAGCCGCGACCGGTGACCCGCACCAGACGCACGGGGTCCGGATGCGCGTCGATGACCAGCGAATCTCCCTCCTCGATCGGGAAACCTATTTGCCCGTCGAGCGTCACATAGACCGCTTCGAGCGGTGGTGCCAGACGGATCTCCAAGCGGACGGAGGCGGGGACCACCAGCGGTCGGTAGGTCATCGTGTGCGGGCAGATCGGTGTGATCACGAACCCGGCCATGCGTGGATCCAGCACCGGGCCACCGGCGGACAGGGAGTAGGCCGTCGAGCCGGTGGGCGTCGAGACGATCAGTCCGTCGCTCGTGTAGACGGCGACCTCTTCTCCGTCGGCACGAAGGCTGATGTGGATCATCCGTGCCAGGGCACTCTTGGTCACGACGGCGTCGTTCAGCGGAACGAACTCCTGCCGCACGGTTCCGGCGTGAACGTGCCGCACGCGAAGGCGCTGGCGGCGTTCCGTTCGGTACCGCCCGGCGATCACCGCCGGCAGGTGCTCGAACATCTCCTCCGGTTGTAGCTCGGTGAGGAAGCCGAGGCTCCCGCGGTTGATCCCGAGCAGCGGGAAGCCCTTGCGGATCACGTTTCGGGCGACCGAGAGCAGGGTTCCGTCGCCGCCGATCACGATCCCCAGATCGAGATCGTCCGGCAACTGCTCCAGCGACAGCCCGCCCTGTCGGCCCAACTCCTCGGCGGTGCGGTCCTCGAGATGCGCCTGGATCCCGCGTGCCGCCAGCCAGTCGGTGATCTGCGCCGCCAGCACGGCGGCCTCACGGTCGGCGGCCTTGGCGACCACGAGGGTGCGGCGAATCTCCTTCGCCCTCACGGGGCGGCCTCTCCGGCGGCGATCGCCGTTTCGACCCAACTCGACCACGCGGCGTCGCGACCGGACGCCTTGCCGATGTGCATGAAGTACTCCTGGTTACCCTGCGCGCCCCGCAGCCCGGCCGGGCAGATCCCGCGGATCGTCCAATCGCCACGCTCGACAAATCGCGCGATCCGGCACAGCACGTCGCGGTGCAACGCAAGGTCACGAACGAGTCCCTTGCGCCCGACGTGTTCCTTGCCGACCTCGAACTGCGGCTTGACGAGGGCCACGATCGATCCTCCCGCGCCGACGCACGCGACGACGGGGTGCAGCACTTTCTCGAGCGAGATGAAGGATACATCGACGACCGCCCAGTCGGGGACAAACGGCAGGTCCTCGGGGTCGAGATGACGCGCGTTCACTCCCTCCAGGACCCGCACCCGGGAGTCGCGGCGCAAGCGCCAGTCGAGCTGGTTCCGGCCGACGTCCAAAGCGATGACTTCCCGCGCACCGCGCTCGAGAAGGAGCTGCGTGAAACCGCCGGTGGAAGCGCCGACGTCGAGCACCCCGAGTCCGGCCGGATCGAGCTCGAAAACGTCCAACGCGGGTGCGAGCTTCTCGGCGCCGCGCCCGACCCAGGCTCGACCGGGTCGCACGCTCAGGTCGGCGTTCGCGTCCACGAGCTGACCGGGCTTGTCCAGACGGTTGCCGCCGGCGAACACGTCGCCCGCGAGAATGAGAGCCTGTGCCTTCGATCGAGTGGCCGCCAGGCCGCGTTCCACCAGCACGAGGTCGAGCCGGACGCGCTTGTGTCGAGCCACCTGCTCAACCCGCGCGTTCGACGCTGAAGCGGGCCAGGGCCGCGAGCCGCTCGTCGAGGAGGCCGACCCGTTCGAGCGCTTCCTGGGCTTGTCGCACGGCACCCAGCGCGCGTTCTCGCGAGCCGTCGATCCCGTAGAGCACGGGAAACGTGAGCTTGCCGACGTGACGGTCCTTGCCGGGAGTCTTGCCCAGATCGGTTGCGGTCGAGGTACAGTCCAGGATGTCGTCCGCGATCTGGAACGCAAGTCCCAGCTGTCGTCCGTACTCCGCGAAGGCCGCACACACCTCGCCGTCGGCGCCGGCGTGGATGGCACCGAGCTCGGTCGATGCCGCGAGCAGTGCCGCGGTCTTGTGCCGATGAATCCAGAGCAGCCGCGTTTCGTCCGCGGCGCCGTTCTCCGCCTCGAGATCGGCGATCTGGCCCCCGACCATCCCATCGATCCCGGAACGCCTGGCGATCAGCGAGACGGCACGCATTCGCCGCGTGGCGTGGGCATCGCCTTCGGGGTGGGTCGCCAGCAGCTCGAAGGCCAACGTGTTCAGTGCGTCGCCCGCCAGGATCGCCTCGGCCTCGCCGAAGGCCTTGTGCACGGTCGGTTTGCCGCGACGCAGGTCGTCGTCGTCCATCGCCGGAAGATCGTCGTGGATCAACGAATAGGTGTGGATCAGCTCGAGCGCGACCGCGGGCGCGACAACGGGCGCGGCGCTGCCTCCGCAAGCCTCGCATGAGGTCATCGCGAGGATCGGTCGGAGCCGTTTTCCACCGGCCTGGACGGCATAGCGCATCGCCCTGGCGACGGTCGCACCCGGACCGTCGGGTGCGGGAAGGAAACGATCCAGCGCCGTTTCGACTTCCTCCCGGCGCCGGGCGAGATAGGCGTCGAGATTCACCCGGTCTCCCGCGCGGGCCACTCGACCCGCTCGATGGAAACCGCGCGTCCCGTTTCGGGGTCGGCCTCGATCAGCACGCCGCAGAGCCGCGCGTCGCCATCGGCCGGGGTGAAACGCACGGGCCGCTGTGTCCGGAACCGTTCGATCACCGCGGCCTTGTCCACCCCGATGACCGAGTCGTAAGGGCCGGTCATCCCGACGTCGGTGATGTAGGCGGTGCCACCGGGTAGCACACGCTCGTCGGCCGTCGCGACATGGGTGTGGGTGCCGACGACGGCGGTCGCGCGGCCGTCGACATACCAACCGAAAGCGATCTTCTCGCTCGTGGCCTCGGCGTGAAAATCGATCAACACGAGCCGCGCGTGACCGTCGAGCTCGGCGAGAATCTCGTCGACGGCGCGGAACGGATCTCCGACATCGGCCATGAACAGACGCCCCATCAGATTGACGACCGCGAGAGGACCGGCGGCTGGGTGCTCGTGGACGTAAACGCCGCCCCCCGGAGCCGGGTCCGGGTAGTTGGCGGGACGGAGCACCCGCGGGTCGTCGTCGAGCAGGCGGTGAACCTCGTGACGGTCCCACACGTGATTCCCGCTGGTGATCACATCCGCGCCGGACGCGAACAGCCGCCCGGCACACCGTGGCGTCAGCCCATGACCGCGGGCGGAGTTTTCTCCGTTGACCACGATCACGTCGGGGCGATGGCTCGTGCGCAGGGCACGCAGGCCCTCCTTGAGAACACGGCGGCCGGCCTGGGCCACCACATCGCCGACGAACAGAATCCGCACGGCGATTACAACGCGTAACGGACGGCGCGGGTTTCCCGAATCACGCTGACCTTGATCTGGCCTGGGTAGTTCAACTCTTTCTCCAGGGTCCGAGCGATCTTCTTGCTCAACCGGTAGACCGCGTCGTCGCCGACCCGGGCCGCATCCAGGATCACGCGGATCTCCTTGCCGGCCTTGACCGCGTAGGCCCGGTCGACACCGTCGAAACCAGCGGCGATCTGTTCCAATCGCTTGAGCCGCTCGATGAAGACCGCGAGGTTCTCCTTGCGCGCGCCGGGACGGCTCTCGCTCAGGCGGTTCGCCGTGTTCACCAGCATCGCCTCGACCGTGCGGCACTCGGCGTCGGGTTCGAGGCTCGCGATCGCCTCGACCACCTCCTCGGACTCCCCGTACTTGGCGCAGAGCTCCGCCGCGGAGGGGCTCTGCTGCGCGGCGACGATGTTGACCACCTGGGCGACCCCGTGCAGCAGACCGGCGCGCTGGACGATGTCCAGCCGCGCGCCGACATGCTGCGCCATGTGCGCGGCGATCTGCGCCGTCTCGATGCAATGCCGCAGCAGGTTTTGGCCATGATCGGTGTGGTAGCGCATCCGGCCGACCATGCGCGACAGCTTGGGGTGGATGTCCGAGATCCCCAGGGCGTAGGCCGCCTCGTTCCCGCGTTCGTCGATGCGCTCATCGATGTCTTCCGATGCCTTGGCGACGACCTCCTCGATGCGCGCGGGATGGATGCGGCCATCCTCGACGAGCCGATCGATCGCCACCCGGGCGACCTCGCGCCGCACCGGATCGAACGAGGAGATCAGGATCGAGCGCGGCGTGTCGTCGACGATGAGATCGATCCCGGTCGCCATCTCGAGCGCGCGGATGTTGCGCCCCTCGCGACCGATGATCCGGCCCTTCATCTCGTCACTGGGAAGCTCGATGAACGTGACCGTCGACTCGACGACGTCGTCGATATTGACCCGCTCGGTCGCCTGCACCATCAGGTGGATCGCTTCGTGCTCGGCCTTCTGACGCGCCTCGTCCTCGATCTTGCGGGCGAGCTTTTCCGCCTCTTTGTTGGCCGCGCTCTCGATCTGCGAGATCAGCTCGGCGCGCGCCTGCTCGGCGTCCATCCCGGCGTTCCTCTCGAGCAGCTGTTTGGCCTGTTGGCGTTCCGACTCGGCCTGTTCCAGCGTCTGGCGCGCCTGGGCCAGGCGTTGGTCGACCTGGGCAATCTTCTGTTCGAGCTGTTTCCGGTCACGACCGAGCTCGCTCGCCGTGCCGTCGAGCTTCCGCGCGCGCTGCTCGAGCGCGTTCTCGCGATCCTCGAGCTGTTTGTCGCGCTGCTCGGCCTCCTCCTGCTGCACCAGAACCTGCTCCTGGGCCGCGACGAGGATCTCCTTTTTTTTCGTTTCGGCCTCCTGACGAGCCTCGGTGGTGATCTCAAGGGCCGCCGAGCGGGCGCGTTGGAGGCTGCGCTGGGCCAGGTAGATGCCGGTCAGCAGCGCCAGCAGCCCGACCAGCAGACCGAGCACCGGACCCACGACGGTGAACATCTGAGATTCCACAGCTTCGCCTCACGCCGCACCCCAAACGGGCGCGGACCGGCGGGCCCGGTGCGGGAATCGTGGATGGCGAGAGACGGAAAGGAAAGAGACCCCACAGGGTCGTGTGGGCTAGATGGTTGAACCTGTTTTTCCAGGTGGGGACCCAAGGCTCGCTTTAGGCTTCCCCCTCTCGGCGGGGGGCCTGCACACGACGAACCGTGTCCGGTTCCCTTTTCGGGAGCCTTGGCTCAAGCGCATCCTACCCATCACGGGCCCCGCAGGGCGATCAGAAATCTTTCCCCGAGGGGACGTCTCATCCTTTCTGAAAACGGCGCCATCCGGTCATCCCGGCCGCGGCCGGTGCCGGTTGTTCGACCTACTCGGCGAGTGCCTCGTCGAGCAGGGTCACCATTCGGCCCAGCCTCTTTTCGACCCGCGCCGAAGCGGGGGTCTTGTCGTCGAGGTCGGACCGCAAGTATTCGTCTGCAATATTCAGCGAGGCGAGGATCGCCAGTTTCAGCGTGTCCGCCGTACCCGTGCCGTCCGCGATTTCGCGCATCCTGCTATCCACGATGGACGCGAGCTCGATCAGATGCTGGGTGTCGTCCGACCCCCGAAGGTGATACGTCCGGCCGTAGATGTTGACGCTTGTCGCTTCGTCGGTGTGTCCGGGCATCGGCCAATCCTCTCCTGCGCTTATTCCGCTCGAAGCTCGGCCAGGGTCTCCTCGATGGAACGCACCATCGCGGATCGCTCGGCCTTCCACGCCTGGTCCGACGCGTCCCCGGACGGGCGTGCGTCGAGCTCCCGGCGCAGAGCTTCCAACTCCGATTCAAGTCCTTTCTTTTCTTCGCTTAGCTGTCGAAGTCGCCCGGCGACTCGCGACACGCGGTCTTCCAGTAACCTGATGTTCTTCATAGCTCGTCGAGATTCTAACCGATCCGGGCCGGCGCTGTCGCGTTTTCGCCGGCAGGCCGAACTAGCTCCGGATTTCGAGGCCCAGAGGGCCGGTCAGCTCGTCGACGAGCCGCCGGCGGTACTCCTCGATCGTCTCCTCCGTCAGGCTGGTCCGATCGGGTTGGAGCCGCACCCTCACCGTCACCGCGGCAGACCCCGCGGCCAGCGGCTTGCCCTCGTACCGGTCGACGGCCTCGATGCTCGCGGGCACCGGCGCCTCGACCGCCGTCAATGCGTCCCGCACCTCGCGCCAGGAGCGGTCGGGAGGCAGGACCACGGCGATGTCCCGCTCGACGGCCCCGAGGTTGGGGAGCCGTGTGTACGCGGCGACCCTCGTTTCACCCGCCGGAAGGCGGTCGAAATCGATCTCCGCGATCCAGATCTCCCGGGTCAGCTCGGCCGACAGCTCGGGATGCAGCGGACCGGCCCAGGCGACCTCGGTCGCGCCGTGGACCCAGACGGCCGACAGACCCGGGTGCTGCGCGCGGGTCCCTCCCGGCGCACGATCGATCGGCATCCCCGGCGACGCGCTGCGCAGCACGTCCTCGACGAGCCCGGCGAGATCGAACCAGCGGACGTCACGATCGGGCTCGCTCCAGTGGGACGGGCGGGCGCGGCCGCACCAGACGATGCCGGCGCGCAGGGGTTCGGCGGGGAAACCGTCCCCCGACGGATGAAACACCTTGCCGACCTCGTACAGGCGCACGTCCCGATTACCGCGGCGGAGGTTGAGGTCGACCGCGCGGAGCAAGCCGGGCAGGATCGAGCGGCGCAGGACCGCCATCGTCTCGACGATCGGGTGGGTCAGACCGAGCGGCGCTCGAAGCGAGGGCTCGACGAAACGCTCGTCCTCCCCGGGCCCGATCATCGCGTAACCGTAGGCCTCGTGAAACCCACGGCGCGCCAGCAGGTCGCGCGCGAGCTCGGCGCGATCGACGTTGCCGGTCGAGGTCTCGATTTCCGGCAGGCCGGCCATCGACGTGGGTACCCGATCGTACCCCAGGTGGCGCGCCACCTCTTCCACGAGATCGGCCTCGCCTTCGAGATCGACCCGCCACGACGGTACGGTGACCTCGAACGTCCCCGCGCCGCCCTCGACCGGGTCGAGCGCGAGCGCGGCGAGCGCCTCGCGCGTCTCCTCGGCGCCCGGGAGGTAGCCGAGCAAACGTTGCATCTCGGTGGTGCGCAGTCCCAGTCGTCGCGGTTCTGCAGCGCCGGGGTAGAGGTCGACCCAGCCGCTGTCGGCACGACCGCCGGCGAGTTCCACGAGCAGGCGAACCGCCATGTCCTGTGCGGCGCGGACGCCCTCGGGGTCGACCCCGCGCTCGAAACGATGACTGGCGTCAGAGGCCAGCCCCGTCTTGCGCGCGGTTCGCCGGATGGAGCGCGGCAGGAACCAGGCGGATTCGATCAACACGTCGCGTGTTGCAGCGCCGATCTCGGTTTCGGCGCCCCCCATCACGCCGGCCAGGGCGATGGCTTTGCGTCCGTCGGCGATGACGAGCATCTCCTCGTCGAGC
This sequence comes from Candidatus Polarisedimenticolaceae bacterium, assembly GCA_041568335.1. Taxonomy (GTDB): domain Bacteria; phylum Acidobacteriota; class Polarisedimenticolia; order Polarisedimenticolales; family Polarisedimenticolaceae; genus WVWW01. The sequence continues at coordinate 7,433 of JBFFZZ010000046.1, forward strand.
GCCCGTTTCTGATCGTCCAGCGTCGTGAGCGTCTCACCGGCCTTGGCGCGGCGAACGATGATCCGTTGGTCCTCGAGCGTCGGCAGATCGAAGAAGTGGATCGGATTACCGGTCTCGAGCATGACCAGGTTGGACGCGTCGACGACGTTGTTGATCGAGCGCAGACCGCAGACCTCGAGCCGCCGGATCACCTCGGGAGGAGAGGGCCGGAGGCTCACTCCGCGAACGATCCGCGCCGTGAAGCGTCCGCACAGATCGTCCGCCTCGATCTGCACGGCGATCGACTCCGACACGTCTCCGCCGCCGGCCGCGGGGGGCGGGGTGGGGGACGCAAGCGGCACGCCGAAGGCCGCCGAGAGCTCCCGCGCCAGACCGCGATGGCCCAGGCAGTCGGGCCGGTTCGCCGGGATGTCGATCTCGAACTGCGTGTCGTCTCCGATCGTCTCGACCGCATCGACGGTCAACCCGCGGCGGGTCAGCGCCGCGGCCGCCTCCTCCGGTCCGGCCTCGATCGGGCACAGCTCGCGCAGCCAGTCGAACGAGGCGTACATCAGGGCTGCTCCGGGAACTGCCGCAGGAAGCGCACGTCGTTCTCCATCAGCAGGCGCAGATCGTCGATCCCGTGACGCATCATCGCGATGCGATCGATCCCCAGCCCGAACGCGAAGCCCGAGTAGCGCTGCGGGTCGATCCCGACGGCGTCGAAGACGTTCGGGTGCACCATCCCGGCTCCGCCCAGCTCGATCCATCCCGAGCGTTTGCACACCCGGCAGCCTTCGCCGCCGCACATCTGACAGGAGATGTCGTACTCGCATCCGGGCTCGACGAACGGGAAGTATCCCGGGCGCAAGCGCATCCGGATGTCGGCGCCGTAGAAACCACTCCACAACGCTTCGAGCGTCCCCTTCAAATCGGCCATCGTGACGGCCTCACCGACGACGAGCGCCTCGAGCTGGTGGAACATCGGCAGGTGCGTCGCATCCAGATCCCGCCGGTAGACGCGTCCCGGGCAGACCATCTTGATCGGCGGTTTGCGAGTTTCCATCGTGCGGATCTGAACCGGCGAGGTGTGCGTCCGCAGGACGTTGCCGTCCTCGAGGTAAAAGGTATCCGTGGCATCCCGCGCCGGGTGGTCCTTCGGCATGTTGAGCGCCTGGAAGTTGTGGAAGTCGTCCTCGACCTCGGGCCCGTCCTCGATCGTGAAGCCGAGCTCGCGAAACACGCGCTCCAGTGCACGCCGGGTTTGCGTCACCGGGTGCAGCGAGCCGCGCCACGGGCGCAGCGGCGGCAGGGTCACATCGACGCGTTCGGCGGCGAGCGCCGCGTCGCGCTGCGCCGAGGAAGCGGACGAGATCGCCGTCTCCAAGCGCTCCTGCACCGCTTGTTTGAGCCGGTTGATCGCCTGGCCGGCCGCCTTGCGCTGGTCCTTCGGGAGCTCGCGGAGCCGTTTCATCAACCCCGTGATCTCGCCCTTGCGTCCGAGGTAGCGCACCCGGACTTCGTCCACGGCCTTGGGGTCGGCGCCGGCAGAGGCGAGCGCCGCGTCGAACTCACGTTCGATCTTCTGGAGCGTGGACTGCACGGCCGAAGGATCAGGCGTTGGCGGAGGCTTGTCGCGCGGCGTCCACGACCTGGCCGAACGCGGCCGGGTCCTGTACCGCGAGGTCGGCGAGCGTCTTGCGATCGAGCTGCACACCGGCGACCTTGAGGCCGTGCATCAGCCGCGAGTAGGTCGTGTCGTGCATCCGCGCGGCGGCGTTGATGCGAACGATCCAGAGGCGGCGGAACTGCCGTTTTTTCTGGCGGCGATCGCGGTACGCGAACTTCAGCGAGCGCTGAACCTGCTCACGGGCGATCCGATAGAGCTTGGATTTGGCGAGGTAATAGCCCTTGGCCCGACGCAGGATCTTCTTGCGTTTGAGCCGGCGCTTGTTTCCTCTTTTCACTCGGGCCATTCCCGATCCTCCTTGCCGACCGACGGGCGAAGCGCCGATCCGGCGGGAAACGTGTGTTCAAGATTCCGCTCAGCGCGCTCCGTAGGGCAGCATGCGCTCGACCTTGCGTTGATCGGCACCGGAAACCGTCGTCGGGGTGTCGAGCTTGCGTTTCCGCTTGGTCGACTTCTTGGTCAGGATGTGGCTCTTGTAGGCCTTGGAGCGTTTGAACTTCCCGGTCCCGGTGGACCGAAACCGTTTGGCGGCTCCGCGGTGCGTCTTCAGCTTGGGCATCTCAGCCTCTCCTTGGGGCCCGGCGGCCGGATCAGGGCTCCAGATTGTAGCGGTCGATCCAGTTTCTTGCCTCCCCGACAAAGGCCTCGACGCTCGAGCTGCCCTGATCGCCGCCGCCGCGAGTGCGCACGGCGACCGTGCCCTGGTCCGCCTCGCGGTCTCCGACCACCAGCATGACGGGGATTTTCGCCAGCTGAGCTTCGCGGATCTTGGCGTTGACCTTGATGTTCCGCGTGTCCGGCTCGGCCCGCAGGCCGGCGCTCCGGAGCTGCTCGACGACCTGCCCGGCATAGCCCGCATGGCGGTCCGCGATCGAGCAGACGCGGACCTGTTCCGGGGTGAGCCAGAAGGGGAACGCGCCCCCGCAGTGCTCGATCAGGATCCCGAAGAAGCGCTCCAACGAGCCCAGCATCGCGCGGTGGATCATGACCGGACGACGCTCCTGATCCTCCGCGTCGAAGTAGCGCAGCTCGAAACGCTCGGGGAGGACGTAATCCAGCTGGCAGGTCCCCAACTGGTGCTCGCGCGACAGCGCGTCCTTGACGAAGAAGTCGATCTTGGGGCCGTAAAACGCTCCATCGCCTTCGGCGATCTTGTAGTCGTGGCCGAGGCCGTCGAGGGCTTGCTTGAGGTCAACCTCGGCGCGATCCCAGGTGGCGTCGTCGCCGGCGCGGTCGTCGGGTCGGGTGGAGAGCACGAGCTTCACATCGAAGCCGAACAGCGAGTAACACTCGAGAATCATCTTCGTGACCCCGGCGACCTCGTCGCGCACCTGCTCCGGCGCACAGAAGATGTGCGCATCGTCCTGCGAGAAGCTGCGGACCCGGGTCAGCCCCGCGGTCGCACCCGAGAGCTCGTACCGGTGCAGCCGTCCGAAATCGGCGATCCGCATCGGTAGCTCGCGATAGGAGTGCCGCCCCTCGCCGTACAGCAGGCAGTGCGACGGGCAGTTCATCGGTTTGACGCCGTACTCGCGACCATCGACCTCGGTGAAATACATCCCGTCACGGTAGTGCTCGTAGTGCCCGGAGCGCTTCCACAGGGACGAATCGAAGATCTGGGGCGTGATGACCTCGTCGTAACCGTAGCGAAGGTAGAGCATCCTCACGTGCTCGATCAGCCGGTTGTAGATCGAGGCACCGCCCGGGTGAAAGAACGGGCTCGCGGGTGCTTCGGGGTGGAACGAAAACAGACCCAGCTCCTTGCCGAGCTTGCGGTGGTCGCGCTTGCGCGCCTCCTCGAGCATCGCCAGGTGTTGCCGCAGCTCCTTCCTCGAAAAGAACGCGGTGCCGTAGATGCGCTGGAGCATCTTGTTCTTCTCGTCCCCGAGCCAGTAGGCCCCGGCCACCGAGAGCAGCTTGAACGCGGCCAGCCGTCCGGTCGAGGGCAGGTGCGGGCCGAGGCAGAAGTCGGTCCACTCGCCCTGGCGGTAGATCGAGACCGTGTCGCCGCCCTTGGTGTTGGCGAAGTAGATCTTGTAGGGCTCTTCTTCCTTCTCGAAGAAGGCGATCGCCTCCTCGCGGGGCAGGTCGATCCGCTCGATCGCCAGATCGCGCTCGATGATCTCGCCGACCCGCGCCTCGATGGCCTCGAGGTCGGCGTCGGAAAACGGCGTCTCGCGATCGAAATCGTAGTAGAAACCGTTCTCGATCACCGGCCCCTGGCCGATCTTGGTCCCCGGGAACAGCTCCTGGACCGCCTGGGCCGTGGCGTGCGCCGTGGAGTGCCGCAACACGTGCAGCGCTTCGGGGTCGCGCGCGGTGATCAGGGCCAGCTCATGGTCCCCGTGAAGCGGAGTCGCCAGGTCGATCAGGTTGCCGTCGACGCGGGCCAGCAGTGCGGCCTTGGCCAGGCCGGGCCCGATCTCGGCGGCGATCTCGCGCGGGGTGGTCCCGGGAGCGACCGTACGAACGCTGCCGTCGGGCAACGTGACGCGAATTTCCGTGGTGGCCTGGGACATCTCGTGCCTGATCGCGGGATGGTAGGCGCGGTCGGTTTTGAACCGACGACCTCTACGATGTCAACGTAGCGCTCTCCCCCTGAGCTACGCGCCTAAATGTCTTCCGCGGTTGGTTCCATGGAGCGCCTCCGTCGAGGCGGTCACGGAAAGTAGCATACGCCGCAAACTGGGTCAACGAAAGGAGTTCCGGCTCGACGAACCGGTCGGTTCGGGGGTGGCCAGGTTGATTCGCGTGGCACGTTTGGAATACCATCAACCGCCCTCAACGATCCGCGGAGCGGTCCGCGAATCCGGGGGTCGATGTCCACATGCTGCTGTTCCTGCACCCAGATTCCACCGAACAAACCGGTAAGGCCTTGCTCACGACGCTACGCGAAGCCGGGCTGGACGGGCAGTTCGTGGCGGTTCCACCGCGGAGGGTCATCCGCCTGCGCGGGGCGCCGCGTTCGACCGAGTGGCTCCAGGGCCTTCCCGGCGTGCTCCACGTCGTGCATGCGGACAAGCCGTTTCACCTGGCCCTCAAAGAGACCCCGGGGCACAAGACCACCATCCGCGTGGCGGATCACACGATCGGCGGGGCCGAGCCGACGATCATCGCCGGTCCCTGTGCCGTCGAAGCGCCGGAGGATCTGGTCACGATGGCCTGCGCCCTCAAGCGCAACGGCGTGCACCTGTTGCGTGGCGGGGTCTACAAGCCGCGATCGAGCCCCTACGACTTCCAGGGCCTCGGCCGTGCCGGTCTCGAGAAGCTCGCCGAGGCGGGGCGGGTGGCTGGGCTCCCGATCGTCACCGAGGCCGTCGACGAGCGTTCGCTCGACGAGATCGAGGAGTTCGGCCACGTGGTCCAGATCGGCTCGCGCAACATGCACAACTTCGCGCTCTTGAAGCGCGCGGGTGCGGCCCGCCTGCCCGTCTTCCTGAAACGCGGCTTCTCCGCGACGCTCGAGGAGTTTCTGCTGGCCGCCGAGTACCTGTTGGAGCGGGGCAACCGCAACGTGATGCTCTGCGAGCGGGGGATCCGCACGTTCTCCGATCACAGCCGGTTCACGCTCGATCTGTCGATCGTCCCGCGTCTCCAGGAGCTGTCGCATCTTCCCGTGTTCGTCGACCCGTCGCACGCGTCGGGCCGGCGCCGCAGCGTCGCCGCGCTGGCCAAGGCGGCGGTGGCCGCGGGGGCCGATGGAGTGATGGTCGAGGTGCACCCGCACCCGGACCGCGCGATGTGCGACGGTCCGCAATCCCTCGCGCCGGCCGAGTTCGAGCCGCTGGCTGAACAGATTCGTCTGCTCGCCTCCGTGCGGGACGGCCAAGGGGAGACGGTCCGTTGAACGTTCTCTCTTGGATGAAGGGGTAGCGTTGGAGGCGATCCTCGCGCTTGAAGATGGCCGGATCTTCCGTGGTCGTTCGTTCGGCGCCGCCGGCGAAAACGCGGGTGAGGTCGTCTTCAACACGTCGATGTGCGGTTATCAGGAGATCCTGACCGATCCCTCGTACCGCGGCCAGATCGTCGTCATGACCTGCCCCGAGATCGGCAACTACGGCACCAACGCCGAGGACGAGGAGTCGGGCGCCCCGCACGTCGCCGGGTTCGTCGTCCGCGAGTGCTCCGTCCTGCCGTCGAGCTGGCGCGCGCACCAGGGACTCCCGCAATACCTCCGCGGGCACCGGATCCCGGGCATCAGCGGGATCGATACGCGCGCACTCACACGCCACATCCGGACGCGCGGCGCGATGAAGGCGATCGTGTCGAGCGTCGATCGCGATGTCGAGTCGCTCGTGCGCAAAGCACGCGAGGCCCCCGCGCTGGGGACGTGTCCGCTGGTCAAGGAGGTCAGCTGCACCGAGCCGTACGTCTGGACCCGCGGTGTCGCGGCGGCGTGGGCGCCGCGGCGCGAAGAACGACCGGGCGGGCCGCGGAGGCCACTGGTCGCGTTCGATTTCGGCATCAAGCGCAACATCCTGCGCTTGCTCCACGACGAAGGGTTCGACGTCACCGTCGTGCCGGCCGATACGCCGGCGTCCGCCGTGCTCGAGCGACGGCCCGAGGCGGTCTTCCTGTCGAACGGTCCCGGCGATCCGACCGAACCCACGTACGCGATCGAGACGGTACGGGGGTTGATCGGGAGGGTTCCGGTCTTCGGCATCTGCCTGGGGCACCAGATCGCGGCACTGGCCCTCGGGGCGAAGACGTTCAAGCTCAAGTTCGGTCACCGCGGGGCCAACCACCCGGTGATGGATCTGCGCGATTCCCGGGTCGCGGTGACATCTCAGAATCACGGGTATGCGGTCGATCCGGAGAGCCTCCCGGCGAGCGTCGAGGTGACGCACGTCAACCTCAACGACCAGACCTGCGAAGGATTCATCGACCGGGACACGCGCCTGTTCGCGGTGCAGTACCACCCCGAGTCCTCGCCGGGCCCGCACGACTCGGTGGGCCTGTTCGGTGAGTTCCGACGCCTGTTGGCGGCACCGCAGCGGACCACGCGTCCGCTACGCACGAGATCGAGCTCCCCCGGAACGACCGTTGGAGATGCTCCATGACCGATTGGAAATCCTCGCTGCGCGCGGATCCGATCCCGTGGTTGCTGGACAACGCCTGCGCGTCGACGCGCTACCGCGTCATGACCGAGCTGCTGGAGATGCGGCGCGACGATCCCGATGTGAAGAAGACCCGCGGCGAGGCCTTCGACTACAAGGTGGGCGCGCAGCTCGCACGGTTGCAACGCAAGGACGGAACCTGGGGCGGCAACCTGCACGCCGGCGACCCGCGGAAGTACACACCGAGCGTCGAGAACTCGCTGTGGCGGATGTTCGAGTTCGGGTGGAACCGCGACACCAAGCCCGTGCGCAACGCCGCCAAGACGCTGCGTGGCTTCATGACCGCGAAGGCCGATCTCAAGTTCTTCGAGTTCGCCAAGGCGATCAAGGCGGACGAGCGTCGTGAGCGCTTCTACCGCTGGTTTCTGCGCATCCTCGCGCTGGGCCTGCTCACCCGGGCCGGCTATACGGAAGAGCGCAATCGCACCGCGGTGTTGGAGCTGCTCGATCTGACCGCCGGTTTTGTCGACAACCCTGCGTCCCGCAACCCGGTGGAGGAGATCGGAGCGTCGCTCCCGTTGATCCGCTACGAGGCCTGGAACCAGGGCTACCCGTTCTTCCCCGATCTCTACACGACCCTCGTCTTCGCGCACTCCGCCTGGCTGCTCCGGGGCGAGCTGGCCAAGATGCGGCTGAAGAAGATCTTCGATTACATCATGTCGCCGCTGTACCAAGAGCTGGCACCCGATCTCGGCCTGGTGCGCACGGCCAAGGGCGCGTTTGCCCGCTCCCACGGCATCAAGCTCCACCCCCTCGAGCACTACCAGAAGAAGGGCCACCTCGACGAGCTGCTCATCTTTCTCGAGCTGTTCGCGCGACTCGGCCTGATCAACCGCTACCCCGCGCTGATGGCGCAGTTCGAGTGGCTCCAGTCGCAGCAGGGCAAGGACGGCCGCTGGAATCTGTCCACGAAACAGATGAACGACTCGAGTCGCTGGATCCAGCTGCTACGGATCGAGCGCGACTGGCGCAGCCCCACGCGCAAGGAGGCGGACCTGACCTTCCGCATGCTGCTGATCCTCAAGCATCAGTGGGAGCGCCAAATCCAGATGCTCGGGCGCCGCGACGACTCCTACCCGATCTGACCCCGTCAACACCCTGGAGCGAGCGGAACGAGACTCGGCGAGTCGAGTCCCGCGAAGTGAAGTGACCTAGACGTGGGCGCG
>JBFFZZ010000047.1:0-15142 GCA_041568335.1 Candidatus Polarisedimenticolaceae bacterium
ACGATCGCGCGACGCAGTCGGTCTGGTACCCCGGAGAACAGGCGCTCCAGGCCGTCGGCGGCATGCGCAAGGGCATGAGCGTCCCGTTCCTCGACGAGCCGGCCCCGATCAGGCTCTCCGCGTGGCTGGAGCAACACCCCGAATCGACGGTGCTGCTGCCCAGCGAAGCGGATTACCGGGAGTGGCAGCGCGCACGGCTCGGCGTCGGCATCGCTCGCGCGGAGGGCGGGATCCGCATCACCCGCGTCGCCGAGGACTCGGCCGCGGAGGCGGCCGGGATGCTCGCCGACGATGTGATCGTGCGCATCGCCGGCACATCGGTCACGACTCGCGACGAGCTGCGCGCCGTGCTGTCCGATTACACCGTCGGTGACTCGGTCGAGGTCGATCTGGAACGCGCGGGCGAGGACGGCGAGACGGAGCGGCTGACCGTGAAGGTCGCGTTCGTCGCGGATCCCTGACCCGCTAAGGGTGGTGTCGGGACGGGGTCTTCGGGAACGGCGACGCCAATCGTCCCGATGCGGATGTCCAGCCTAGCGCTCAGGGGCGGTTCGGAATCGCCGACTCCACGACCGACTCGTCGGCCTCGTGGGGCAGCGTCACGCGCAGCCGCTCGTCGAGCTCCATGGCCTTGCGGATCGCGAACCGTCCGCCGGGGTTCTGCGCCCAGGCGCGACGCGCGATGCCGTTGGTCACGTCCCAGGCGATCATCTGCTCGATACGGCGCGCCGCGTCGTCGGTGCCGTCGACAAACAACCCGAAGCCGCCGTTGATCACCTCGCCCCAGCCGACACCGCCGCCGTTGTGCAGGCTGACCCAGGTGGCGCCACGGAAGGCGTCGCCGATGACGTTGTGCACGGCCATGTCCGCGCAAAACGCGCTGCCGTCGCGGATGTTGGCGGTCTCGCGGTACGGCGAGTCCGTCCCCGAGACATCGTGATGGTCGCGGCCGAGCACGATCGGCGCGGAGATCCGGCCGTCGGCGATCGCCGCGTTGAACGCGAGCGCGATGCGTTTGCGACCCTCCTCGTCCGAGTAGAGGATGCGTGCCTTGGAACCGACGACCAGTTTGTGGTGCTCGGCCTCACGGATCCAGCGCAGGTTGTCGAGCATCTGGCCCTTGATGTCCGCCGGCGCCGAAGCGGCCGCCTGTTCGATGACCCCGGCCGCGATCGCATCGCTGACCGCGAGGTCCGCATCGCTGCCGCTCGTGCAAACCCAGCGGAACGGGCCGAAGCCGTAGTCGAAACACATCGGACCCATGATGTCCTCGACGTAGGACGGGTAGGTGAAGCTCCCGTCGTCGCGCGTGACGGCGGCACCGGCACGCGAGGCTTCGAGCAGGAAGGCGTTACCGTAGTCCCAGAAGCTCATCCCACGCGCCGCCAGCGCGTTGATCGCGTCGACTTGCCGTCGCAGGCTGGCTCGGACTTCGGCCTTGAACCGGTCCGGATCGTCCCGCATCAATGCGTTCGATTCGTCGTAGCCCAGTCCGGCCGGGTAGTACCCGCCCGCGAACGGGTTGTGCAGCGAGGTCTGATCCGACCCCAGCTCGACATCGACGCCGTCGGCGGCCAGCCGCTCCCAAAGATCGACGATGTTGCCGAGGTACCCGAGCGAGAGCGGCGCGCGATCCCGGCGTGCGCGTTCGACGCGCGCGATCACCGCATCGAGGTCGGTCGCGACCTCCTGCAACCAGCCCTGCTCGTGCCTCTTGTACAGCGGTTTGGGGTTGATCTCGGCGATCACGCAGATCGCGCCCGCGATCACCGCCGCCTTGGCCTGAGCGCCGCTCATCCCACCCAGACCGGACGTCACGAAAAGCTTGCCGGCGAGCGGGTCGTCGCCGCCGGCGCCGAGGTACTTGCGCGCCGCGTTGAGCAGCGTGATCGTCGTCCCGTGCACGATCCCCTGCGGCCCGATGTACATGAAGCTGCCGGCCGTCATCTGCCCGTAGGACGTGACACCGAGGGCGTTCAGTCGCTCGTAGTCCTCGGGCGTCGAATGATTCGGGATCACCATCCCGTTCGTGACGACGACGCGGGGCGCCTGCGGGTGCGACGGAAACAGGCCCAGCGGGTGGCCCGAGTAGAGCACGAGCGTCTGCTCCTCGGTCATCTCGGAGAGGTAGCGCATCGTCAGGCGGTACTGCGCCCAGTTCTGGAACACCGCACCGTTGCCGCCATAGGTGATGAGCTCGTACGGGTGCTGCGCGACGTTGGGGTCGAGGTTGTTCTGGATCATCAACATGATCGCCGCCGCCGCGCGGCATTTGGCGGGATACTCGTCGATCGCGCGGGCGCGCATCTCGTAGTCGGCCGGACGCAGACGGTGCATGTAGATGCGCCCATCGGTTTCCAGCTCGCGGGCGAGCTCCGGCGCCAGCTCGGCGTGCATCTGCTGCGGGAAATAGCGTAGCGCGTTGCGCAAGGCCTGCCGCTTTTCGGTCGTCGTGAGCACCTGCCTGCGGGCGGGCGCGCGATCGATCCCCTCTTCGAGCGGCGGCATGTCCGGGAGGACCGCTGGAACCCCCGCGGCGATGGCGCGCTTGAAGTCGGACTGGGACATGCGTCGAGACCTCCGTGGCGTCATGCTAGCACCGCGCGTGGCAAGCAATGCGCTACGCCAGGTCGAGTTCTCGTTCGAGCGCGATGTCGAGCGTCGGAGACTCGAAATGAAACCCGGCTTGCTGGAGTCGCGTCGGCCGGATGAAGTCTCCGTCGAGCAGCAAGCGGCGACCCATCTCACCGAACAGCGTCAAGATCACGAACGCGGGCACCGGAAGCAGGGCGGGCCGTCGCAGCACCCGCGCGAGCGTGCGGGTAAAATCCGCGTTCGATACCGGGTGGGGAGCGGTCGCCACCAGAGGGCCGGAGATCTCCGGGTTGTCGATGCAGAAAAGCAGGACGCGGACCAGATCGTGGAGCCCGATCCAGCTCATTCCCTGCTTCCCGTCGCCGAGCCGCCCGCCGAGGCCGAGGCGGTAGGCGGGCAGCATCTTCTTGAGCGCGCCGCCGTCGGGAGACAGCACGATACCGATACGCGGGAGCACGACACGGATGCCTGCCCTCGATGCCGGCAAGGTCGCCGCCTCCCACGCCTCGCACAGCTCGGCCATCCAGCCCTCTCCGCGCGGCATCAGGTCGTCCAGGTTGCGCTCGCGGCCGTTGCCGTAGAAACCGATGGCCGATGCGCTGACGAGCACACCGGGGGGTTGCTCCAGACTCACCAGGCTTTCGGCGATGTGCGTGGTACCCCGGACGCGACTCTCGCGTATCTCGCGCAGCGTTTGCGCCGTCCACCGGCTCGCGATGGCCTTGCCCGCGAGATGCACGAAACCATCCAGGCCCTCCAGCTTGGAGACCTCCAACCGCCCCTCGGAGAAGTCCCAGGAGACCTCGTCGTCCGAGCTCGCGGTGCGCCGAACCAGGCGCAGGACACGATCGCCGCGAGCGGCGAGACTTCGGCACAGCGCGCTTCCGATCAACCCCGATGCGCCACTCACGGCTATCCGCAGGCTCATGGCCGGCCACCGCAGGACTTGCAGGGTTCTCTCCGGTTCGACGGTCGGCTCGGTGCGCTCATCAACGTCTCCGCGGCCGATCCTACCAGTGGTTGGGCTCCGGCCCTCGCCAGCATTATGCTTACCCCGTGCGAGCCGTCTTTTTCTTTCTTACTTGCCTGTTGACGGGGCCGGAAGTCGGCGCCCTCGAGTGCGAATCCGATGCTTGGGCGTTTTACGGCGCCGTCCGCGATGGAGGCGGACGCCCGGTCGGTGACGCCGAGGTGTTTCTGCTGCTCGATAAGATCAGCGAGGCCGAGTATTTCCGCGAAGGCGTGCGCGGGCGGCGTTTCCGGACGAACGAGTACGGCAAGTACCGGGCCGGGCTGGTGTGCAGCGACACCCGGGATTCCCCGAATCCGTGCGCCAAGAAGCTGAAGCACCTCACCGTGGTGGTGTCGTCGCCGGACCACACGATGAAGATGCTGGTGTACAAGCTGAACGATCTGGAGGTCGTCGCGGACGAGGGAGCCTGCTGGGTCCACGTCCCCGAGATCCGATTACGAAGAGGTTTTTAGCCGTGCAGGACAAGATCAGTCTCCGGGCCGCGTTCGACAGCTTCTCCGATTATTGGAATCCGCGGCTGGCCGCCGAGCTCAACGGCCAGCACGTCCGGCTGGCCAAGCTCAAGGGCGAGTTTGTCTGGCACTCGCACCCTGACGAAGACGAGATGTTCCTCGTCGTGCGCGGCGGTTTGACACTGAAGCTGCGCGACCGCGACATCACGCTCGGCGAAGGCGAGTTCTTCGTCGTGCCCCGGGGTGTCGAGCATCTCCCGGTGGCCGAGGACGAGGCTTGGGTCATGCTCTTCGAACCGGCGGAGACGCTCAACACCGGCAACGTCCGGAATGAGCGAACGCGAGCGGAGCTGGAACGGCTGGGGTAGCGATTCCTAGCGGTTGCGTCCGAACCGTTCATGGCTGGAGACCCACTCCAGCGACGAGATCGACGCCGCCAGCGAGACCTCGCCGGCGAGCGCCACGCCGGCCACGATCTCGGCGAACTTGTTGACCTTGCCGGGGCCCGTGCAGCCGAGGACCTCCAGCGCCTCGCGTTGCGTGGGTAGCGCCGTGCCGCCGCCGTGGGTCGCCACGATCAGCGACGGGATCGTCAACGACATGTGCAGGTCCTTCTCGGGTGTGAGCTCCGCAAAGACCACACCGGCCGACGACTCGGCCACGGTCGCGACGTCCTGGCCCGTGGCGATGAACATCGCCGTCAGGGCGTTGGGCGAGTGGCAACCGTTGTTGTTCGAGCCGGACAGGAACGCGCCGACGTTGGCAACGTTGTAGTGGTAGAACAAGCTCTCGGTGTCCGCACGCATCTCCTCGAGCAGCACGTCGCGCTTGATCGTGGCCTCCGCCACGACGCGTTTGCCACGTGTGCGCATGATGTTGACCTGCGTTCCCTTCTTGTCACCTGCGAGGTTCGACTCGAGATAGAACTTGCGCACCGTGTTGGAGTTCTCGAGGATCCAGTCGCAGGCTTCGAGCGTGGCGCGTCCGACCATGTTCTGCCCCGCGGCGTCCCCGGTCGAGAAATTGAAGCGCATGAACACGAAATGATTGGCCAGGAAGGAGTCGATCTCCAGGAGCCGGGCGACGCTCGACGTATCCTCGGCCGCGGCGCGGATATCGGCGAAGTGCCGGTCGACCCAGTGCTTGAACTCGCGCGCCTCACGCGCGCTGTCGAAGATGAACACCGGCGCGCGCTGCATGCGATCCTCGAGGACCGTGCATTCGACGCCACCCGACAGGTTGAGCACCTTCATCCCGCGGTTGTAGGAGGCCACCAGGGTGCCCTCGGAGGTCGCCAGCGGAACGATGAAATCACCCTTCGCGTGCTCGCCGTGGATCCGCAGCGGGCCGGCGAATCCGACCGGTACCTGGGCCACGCCGGTGAAGCTCTCGATGTTGCCCTGGGTGACCTCGGGGTCGAACGAGTACCGCGACGTGTGCTCGAGTGAGGCGCCGGTGAACTCCTCGATGAAGCGGCGCCGTTTGCTGATCATCTTGGGGTTGTGGTCGTAGTCCTTGTCGTACGGGATGCGCGGCTTGCCGTCGTCTTTCTTCTTCGGCCGTTGCGTGCCGTCGGACAGGGCGTCGGTGACTTTGAAGGACAACCGTCCGAAGGGTTTGGTCTCGAAGGCCAGCTTGATCTGATGCTTGCCCTTGCGCAGCTCCGAGCGCGGCGCACTCATGGTGATCTTCTGGCGCAAGGGAAACTGCACCGATTGACCGTTGCCGACCTCGCTGGCGCGCACCTCGGTCCCATCGCCGAGCTCGAGCGTCAGCTCCTCCAGCGGGATCTCGGTCTCGTTGATACGAATCTCGGAAATCCGCGTGAGGGTCGCGTCGGACAGTCGGTTCTTGACCTCGAACCGAATCCCACCCTCGACGTTCTGCAGGCTGCCGTTGGTATACAGCCGGCGCAGGATCATGCCGGGAATTCTCATGCGGTGATGTTCCTCGTGCCGGGGGCCGCGGAAAATCCTCACGACACCGGCCGCATTATGACAGGTCCGAGGGCGAGGCCCAACAGGGGGCCGTTTTGCCTTCTACGCCGCAGCTTGCCGGCGAAACACGACATATTCGAATCGCGGGTGATCGACCCGTTTTTCGATGATCCAGTCGGCATCGTCGTATTCGGGGAAGTAGGCGTCGCCGCTGAACTCGCCTTTGATGAAGGACAGGTACATCGCGTCCGCGTGGGGCAAAGCTTGCGCGTAGACTCCGGCACCGCCCGCGCAGAACAACGTCTTGCCGTAGGATCGACCGAGCTCCATCGCCTCGCCCAAGCTGTGCGCCACCTTGGCGCCGAGGATGTGTTTCGCCGAGCGGCTGATCACGATGTTGTGAGCGCTCGTCAGGTCGCCGCCGAAGATCTCCCAGCTTCGACGACCCATCAGGACGGTCTGACCCTCGATGAGGGACAGGAAGTGCTCGTACTCCTCCGGCACATCCCAAGGCATGCCGTCCCCGCTACCGATCACGCGGTCGGTGCCCAGTGCGGCGATCAGGATCATCGCCGCACATTGTAAACCCAAAGAGGGCCTAGAGTGTTCGGACGTACTCGGCGTACTGTTCCGGGGGCGCGTGCAGCTGCACGCCCATCCCCGGAGAGCGTCCGACGCGTGGGTTGGAGTTCATCCAGCGCACGTCGCCGGTCAGCGTCAGCGGCTTGTTCTTCAGGTCGAGGAGCATCCGCAATCGCGTGTTGACCTCGAGCGGGTGGTTGGTGATGACGAACAGCCCCGTCTCCGAGAGGTTGCCGGTCCCGCCGACCTCCGACGGGTTGACCACACCGAATCGGATGGGTAGGAATCGGATGACCCGCGTCGCCGCGTCGGGTTGCACGTACTCCCCCGACTCCCGATTGACCTTGTCGGGGGTGGACAGCGCGACCTCGTTGCGCAACGCGAACCCCTTTTCGCGGCAGTGGGTGCGGATGAAGTCGATGGCTTTGCGTTCCGCGCCGATCGGCGAATCCGCGGCGAACTTGATCGTCCCGTTGCCGCCGGGCACCGCCCACAACACGTTGGGATAGGTCAGCACCCGGGCGCGCCAGAGACCGCAGCTGGTCTTGGCGACGAGCACGCCGTAGGCCTCGATGCCGTGCGGCGTTTCGACGTTGACCCGCCAGCCGTGGCGCTCGGGCGTTTCGGTGACCAGCTCGCCCGGACAGTCCGCTTTGTTCTCGTGCGTGGTGCAACACACCGTGCACCAGGTCGTCCCCATCTCTCACCTCGCGGATACACCCGTACCCTCTTTAGATGGAAGTTAGGTTCCCGGGTACGCGTGGGGCAAGCTGGCCGAAAACGGCGGGAATCAGTGCAAAACGGTCATGCGTTGTTCCATACCGTTGGCGCGGATCTCCGGAACGTACATCGCGTGGCCTTGCAACGGAAGCGCGTGAAAGGCTCCCGGTGTCTCGGCTCGCAGCGTGTACCGGATCTCCCAGACACCCTGTGGCAGCTTGTCGATGAACAACGCGATCTTGCGGTCGCGCAGCTCACGATAAACCCAGCGCGTGGCACCCGTGAGGTCGACCTGATCGACGCCACCGGCGAGCCGTAGCTCCACCGCACTCGGTTTGAGCTCGGAGGCGTACAGCGGACCACCGCTACGCACGTCGATCGCCTCGAGCCCGGCCGGTTTGAGATCCTCGAACAGCAGGTACTCGTAGTCGTTCTTGGCCTCGATCGTCAGCACGACCTCGACGCGGTCGCCGGAAGCCAGCTCGCCGCCGTCGGGCAGCGGGCGCTTCTCGTCGCGCGGACCGTCGAGCAGCGTCTCGCGCGCCACGATACGATTGTACTGGCGTCGTACGAACAGCTGGTGCCCGGCCGGTTTGATCGGCTCCTCGAGGCTGAAGAAGCTCGCCTGGGCCATCGCGTAGAGCGGGCCCGTGCCGTTGGTGCGTGAGACCTCGATCTCGTTACGCCCCGTACGAAGCCAGCCGGGGGCGATTTCGAAGCGGCTCGGCGCGGCAATCAGCTCCGCACCCTCCAGAATGACCGTGTCCACGGTCCGGCCGTTGACCTTGACCGTGAACCCGTGTCGGCCGCGGATCTCGTCGCTGGCCCGCAGGTAATCCGTCAGCGCCAGCACGGCGATCGCCGTGTCACGCGTGTTGGACCACTGCGCCCCGCGGCGATTCTGGATCAGCCAGCCGGTCGCCTTCGGGATCAACGCGTTGTCGGGATCGATCGCCAGCATCGCGCGCAGCACGAATGCCGTCGTCTCGACCGGCCCCTCGGACCAACGCCACCAGAAACCGTCCGCGCCCCAGTGGGCCGTGGTGACGTCGTGTCGCGATTTCGCGTTGCGCGGGCCCCGCTGCACGTTCGAGTTCGCCGGATCGTCGTCGATCTTGACGCCGTTCTCGAGATTGCGAACAAGCGTCCGCGCCAGGTCCTGACGGCCGAAACCGTTCGCCGAGAGGGCCAGCAACGCGCGCGTGTAGGCGTTGAGGCGTTCGCGCCGCTCCCACAGGTTCCCCAGGGCAACTTCTTCGAAACGGTGCGCCGGACCGGGGTTGGCCGACGCCAAGGCGAAGAGCATGAACGACTGCATATCCGGGCTGGATTCGAACTCGACGAGACGCTTGCGTAGAAACTCGACTCCACGCGAAAGGGCGCCGGGCTCGATCTGGATCCCGGCATCCCGAGCGATCGACAGTCCCCAGACGACGTACGCCGTCATGTAGGCGTCGCTGTCGCCCTCCTTCCACCAGCCCCAGCCGCCGTCCGCGTGCTGCATGTCGTAGAGCCTCGTGAGACCTTTCCGCGTCGCTCTATCGAGGTCTCTGCCCTTGCCCTCGGGATGGGTCTTGTCGGCGAACTGTTGCTCGATGCCGCCGTAGACCTTGCGCATCGCCGCGTCCGGATCGATCCCGAGATCTTCGAATGTGCGCGCGACGATCGCCGCCGGCAGGAATCGACTCATCGTCTGCTCGGTGCACCCGTACGGATAGTCGATGAGATAAGGCAGCGCGTCGAGCATCGTGACCGCCAGCGACGGCGTCACCTGGACGAACATCGACGTCGAGCCCGGACGTCGCTCGGCGGGAAGCTCGAGGACGATGGCTCCGTTCCCGGCGGCGAACCGCGCGGCGCGGGCGATCTGCTTGTCGATGCCGTGCTCGAAAACGGGGATCTCGCGTTGCATCGCGTCGCCGAGCGAGCCGGCGGCCGTCTTGGCGGTCAGCTTCGCGGTCCCGGCCGTTTCCGCGATCACCTCCCAATCGAGTCGTGTCTCCGCGCCCGGCTGCAGCTCGAACTGCCGCGCGCGTCGATCGAGCATCCGCAGACCCTCGACTTCCAACACGGCGTCGAACGTCATCGTCTCCTCGGTGTCGTTGCGCACGATGCCCGAGATCACGCCGCGGTCGCCGGCGACCAGGAAACGCGGGCTCTGCAACCGCATGATCACCGGTTGATGCGTCTTCGCGTCGACTTCGGCGATACCGAACGCGTCCTCTCGCGTCGCCACGCGCGCCTTGAGCTGCCAGGTCGTGAGCGACTCGGGGAACGTCACGTCGACCGTCGCCCGGCCGTCTTCACCGGTGACGAGATCGGGTAGCCACAGGATCGTGGAGCGGAAATCGGTCCGCACTTGCACCTCGATCTCGGGGCCGGCGCCCTCACGGCCGTCGGCGTCCACCCGGTTCATCGCCTTGGCCGCTGGTGCCTGGGCCGCGGACTCCATCACCGCGTCCGCACCGAAATACCGTGCCCGCTGGGCCATGTCGCCCGCGAACCCGACATTGTCCAGCTCACTCTTGGGTTGACGCTCCTCCTCCGCCTCGATGGCGTCCGGCAAGCGAAACGGCTGCATCTGCAAGCTGGTCCCGGTCTGGACGCGCGGCGAGCGGCGGCTCCCGAAGTAGACCTGACGGGGGTCGCCCGCGTAATCGCTCTGGATGTAAAAGACGGACTTGTCGACCAGGGCCAGCGCGACCTCGGCCGCGACCGGATTACCGTCGACGTCGCGCGTCACGACCGTGACCCGACCGTCCTGCCGCGGCAGGTAGCGCTCGCGGTCGTACTCGAGCCGGACGTCGAGGAAGTGGTCGACCGGAGGAACGATCAGTTGTTCCCGATCGAACAGCACCTGAAGATCGTGAACCATCACCGCGGCCAGGTAGACGTTGGGAACGAAACGTTCGTCGATGTCGAGTTCGATCAGACGGATACGGTCTTCGACGTGCACCAGGCGATGCTCGAGGATCCCCTCGGCCTCGACGGTCAACAGCACGTAGCGGTTCGAGACCGGCACGCTGATCATGACCGGCAACGTCTCGCCGGCCCGCACGGTGTCGCGATCGATCAGCAGGTCGACCCCGCCGTGGTGGTACCCGATGTGCCGCGAGGATGCGTCGCACACCCAGACGGTCGTCTCGCCCTTCACCGGGGCGCCGTCGCGATCGCGGCTGAACCACCGGACCCGGTAATAGCCCTCCTTCGCGGCCTCGAAATCGATCGCGGCCGTCCCGTCGCGTCCCGTCGTCGCATCGATCCGCAGGACCTCCCGCTCGTCGTAGGAGCCGGGCCGGTTTCTTCGTTCGGTCCAGGTCTGCTGCACGACGGTGATCTTGCCGGCGACGGAGACGGTCTCGTCGTTGGCGTCGCGCGTGTGGATCTCGATGGTGACCTTGTCGCCGGGGCGGTACAGGTTGTGCTCCGGTTTCAGGTGCGCGAAGTAGCTGCGACGGCCGACACGCACCGTGTCCTGCCCGACGATCTCACGCCGCGAGGCGTCGGTGACGCGGGCCTCGATGCGATACTCGAAGTCCTGATTCTGCCCGAACGGCGTCGTGAAACGCACCGTCGCGCGCCCCAGTGAATCGGTCGTCAGCGTCTCGCGATGGATCGTCTGTTCACCGTAGTGCCAGCGCCGGGAGTAGCCCGCCTGTTCTTCGTAGAACCAGCCGTACGGCCTGAGCGGCGCCCAGCGACGGAAATAGGTCGACTGATGCACGAGCACTTCCACCGTCGCACCGGCAACCGGACCACCGAACGTGTACTCGGCGACGATCGCCGCCTCGATCGTGTCGCCGAGGACGAAGACCTTGCGTTTGCCCGCGTCATCGACGGGTGTTTCCACGTCGACCGTGAACTCGGGCAGCTTGTACTCCTCGATGCGGAACAGCGGGAACTGCCCCGCGCCGGTCTTGCGGCTGGGCACACGGAACTCGATGCGCACCTCGCCGAGCGTCCAGTCGGGCTTCAGCTCCAGCTCGCCCCAGGCGCTGCCGAAGTCGTTGAGGATCAGCTCGCCCTTGGCCAGCTCGTTCGAGCGGGCGTCGCGGATCGTGTATTCGAGCACCTCGCCGGCCGGCGTCCTGTAGGCGCCGTCCCTCTTCGCCCGCGTGATGACCTTGAACTTCGCCGTTTCGCCGGGGCGGTAGGCGGGACGATCGGCAAACGTGTAGACGTGCCAGCTCTCGTCGGCGCGGCTCGTGCGGTACGTGCCGCTCATCCCGATGGCTTGCCGCGCGCCCGCGCGCACGCCTGCCAGCATCGTGTGGCCGTCCCGGGCCAGCTCGAACTCCGTCAGGCCGTTCTCGCCGGTGGTCCGTGTTCCGCCGTCCCAGTGCCATTCGTGCCGGTTGTACCCGAGCTGCCACAGGTGCACGCTCGCGCCCGGGATCGGGGAGCCGTCGAGCGCATCGCACACGTAGACGATCGCCCGCCTGCCCGCGGTCTTGATCACGACGGACAGGTCGGTCACCACGACCAGAGCGCGCGAGTTCTGCCCCTCCGCGCGGGCCTCCAGGACGTAGGCGCCGGGGGCGAGAGCACGCTCCACCACGTGCTCGTCCGACGACGGGCGATGATCCCGGTGGTCGGGGTGCGTCACGGTCCAGCCGGCGATCGTCTCGCGGCCGGTCAGGTCGAGCTGCGCCAGCCAATCGTGATGCCGTCCCTCGCGATCGCGAAACAACCGGCCCGAAAGATCGATCGCCGTCAGGCTCAGATCGATCCGGCCGACGTTGCGCGAGCTCAACGCGAAACGAATCTCGGACTCCGGGAGGAAAGTGTTCGAGACGGCGACGTTGAGCTGGGGGTCGACGATCTGCCGGAGCTCGTTTTGAGCCTGGCGATACCAGCGCGACTCGCCCTCCGAGAACTCGGCTAAGAGCTGGCGGTAGCGCCGGACGGCCTCGACGTAGTCGGGACGGTTCGTCGCGTTCCCGTTGTCGTCGAGCTCCACGCGACCGGTCTGCGCCAACCACTGCGCGTACTGGTAGATCGCGTCGTCGCGCCATCGGGTGGTGCGGCTTTCCTCGATCGCGCGCTCGAACAGCTCGGGAACGCGACGGAGCTGGCGCCAGTCTCCTCCCTGATAGCGCAACGTCATCGCCATCTGGTAGTTCAGGTGTGCCCGCTCGGTGGCCGTCTCGGTAATGGAGAGCGCCCTCTCCAGGATGTCGAGGGGAAGCTGGTTGCCGTACTGGCCGTAGTAGTACCACCGCCCCGGGTCGGGTGGGGTCGTCGCCTTGTGGATGATCGCGAGATAGCGTTCGCGGGCCCGCCCGAGATCGGTGGAGCCGGCCCACCACGCCAGGGCCTGCTGGTAGTGGCTCCACGCGGTGTACCAGTTGCGCGTCTGCTGCGGGATCCAGAACGAGTCGCCGAGGGACTCCTGGGCCTCGGCCCAGAGGCGATCGCGATCTTCCTCTCGCGGCTTCGCCGCGATCATGTCGCGCAACGCCTTGCGGGATTCTTCGAGCTGCGTCTGGTCGCGCTGCTGTGTCGCGGCCCAGTCCCGCCACGAGCAATCGGCGACGCGAAGCCGGATGCGGTCCCGCTCTTCGTCGTCGAGCTGTTCCGCGCCGAGGATCTCCCGGTAGAGCGTCAGTGCCGCGCGGAACGAGCCCTCGGCGTAGAGGGCCTCGGCTCGATCTAGCGTCGACCGAGGGTCGACCGGCGCGGGCGACGGGTCCGTGGACACGGCCGCCGGCAGAGCGACCAGAACCAGCAGGGCGAACAGGCTCAGGCTTCGAAGCAACGTCATGGAGCAACCTCACGCCGGATGAACGTCCGGGTCTGCCTGGATGGACACCGATCGGGGGGCGAAGTTCCCGGTGGCTGCGTAACGACAGGATTGTAATCGGTCCGGTCCGGCGGTGGGCTATCCTCGTGCGCCTGATGGATCGATCCGAACGGCTTTTTGGCGAGCTTCCGGTCGACGAGTTCCTGGCTCGGTACTGGCAGAAGCGTCCGCTGGTGATCCGCGGCGCTTTTCCGGGATTCGAGGACCCGATCCGGCCCGAGGAGCTGGCCGGGCTGGCGCTCGAAGAGGGGGTCGCTTCGCGTTTGATCCTCGAGCGCGGCAAGAACCCGTGGGAGCTGCGTCTCGCGCCGCATCCCGAGGGGACCTTTGAAGCGCTCCCCGAAACGCACTGGACGCTGCTCGTCCACGAGGTCGATCAGTGGATCCCCGAGGTCGGACGACTCCTGGAACGCTTCCGCTTCTTGCCCAACTGGCGGCTCGACGATGTGATGGTCAGCTATGCGCCACCCCACGGCAGCGTCGGCGCGCATCTCGATCACTACGATGTGTTCCTGTTGCAAGGGCTCGGGCGACGCCGCTGGCAGATCGAAAACCGGCCGCGCCCACCGGGTGAGGAGAACGTCCCCGACCTCGACGTGCGGATGTTGCGACAATTCGAGCCGGACGAGGAGTGGCTCCTCGAACCCGGCGACCTGCTCTACCTGCCGCCGCGGATCCCGCACCTCGGAACGGCGGTCGATGCTTGCCTGACCTACTCGATCGGTTTCCGCGCCCCGCGGCAGAAGGAGCTCGCCACCGCGTTCGGCGCCGACCTGACGGAACGTGCCGATGCGGATCTGCGCTACACGGATCCGGACCTGCGGGCCGGCACGGAACCCGGCGAGATCGACACCGAGACCCTGGGACGCGTCCGCGCGCTCATCGAACGAATCGAGCGCGGCGACGACGCGCTCGCCGGCTGGTTCGGCCGTTTCGCCACCGAGCCCAAGCGCGAGCGTGCGGACCCCGAAGGCGACCCCGAGTGGACCGCGGCGCGACTTCGCAGCGCCCTCGCCGAGCCCGGGTTCCGGCTGGAGCGCGCGGCGCCGGGGCGCTTCGCGCACTACCGGCACACCGACGGCTCGGTCTCCCTGTTCGTCGGTGGTGAGGGCCATCGTCTCTCGGCCGGCGAAGCGGCGTTCGCCCCGCTGATCACGGGGACGCGACCGCTCGACGGGGCGGCGCTCGCGGCATACGCAGCCGACGATCGGCTCGTCGATTGGATCGGCGGTTGGATCCACCATGGCTATCTGTTCGTTCCGGAGTAGAATCCGCGCTTCGATGTGTGAGACCTGACCCCGGATGAACTGGTTGCTCCTGATCGTGGGCCTGGCCGTGCTGCTCGGCGGCGGCGAAGCGCTCGTCCGGGGCGCCACCGCACTCGCTCGACGACTCGGTGTGTCGCCGATGGTCATCGGCATGACGGTGCTCGCGTTCGGTACGAGCGCTCCCGAATTGGCGGTCAACGTTCGAGCCGCGCTCGAGGGAAACAGCTCGCTCACGTTCGGCAACGTGGTGGGGTCGAACATCGCCAACATCGGTCTGATCCTCGGTCTCACCTCGCTGATCCAGACGCTCCGGATCCACCGTACGATCGTCACCCGGGAGATCCCGATCATGCTCGGCGTGACCGTCCTGGCGCTCCTCCTCGGCAGCGATTGGGTCCTGGGCAGCGCACCGGATCGTTTCGGCCGGATCGACGGCGCGATCCTGCTGCTCGCGTTTGCGGGCTTCCTGTACGTCACCGTCCGCAACGCGATCCGGGCCCGCCGCGACGACCGGTTCATGCACGAGGCGGAAGAAGAGCAGGAACAGGTCGTCCCGCCCAACGCTTGGATCGCGGCGCTGCTGACCGCCGCCGGGCTGGCCGGCGTGCTGCTGGGAAGCAAATGGACCGTCGATGGTGCTTCGGGCGTGGCCGCAGCGCTGGGGATGAGCGAAGCGCTGATCGGTTTGACGGTCGTCGCCGTGGGGACCAGCCTGCCCGAGCTGACGACCTCGATGTTCGCCGCCCTGAAAG
>JBFFZZ010000048.1:0-15100 GCA_041568335.1 Candidatus Polarisedimenticolaceae bacterium
AGGCCCTGGCCGCCGACCCCGACGGTCATCTCTGGATCGGGACCTCGGATTCGGGGCTCTGGGTCCTGACGACCCCCGGGGCCGTCCCGTTTCGCGTGACCGGCTTGCCGCCCGGACCGATCTCCGAGCTGGAGCTCGACCGCGAGGGGTCGCTCTGGATCTCCGCCGAGGGTCTCGGTGCCTGGCGGATCGGGAGCGAGCTCCAGGGCGCCCGTGCGCGCGACCTCCGGACCTTCACGGTGGAGGATGGGCTCAACTACAACACCGTCGAGGCCATCGACGTCGATCGCGAGGGCAACGTCTGGTTCGGTACGAACGGCGGTGGTCTCGCGGTGTACCTCGGCGGCCTGTTCGAATCGAGCGGACACTCGGACAACCCGGAGGTCCTCACCGTGTGGTCGATGGTGATCGACGGGGACGGGGTGATGTGGATGGGTACCGACGGCGGCCTCGTGCGTTACATCCGCAGGGGCTCCGGGCGGCCGAACACCAGCGAGCTGTTTTCGACGGAGGACGGCCTCACGCACAACTCGGTGCGCGCGCTGCACCTCGACGACGATGGAACCCTGTGGCTCGCCTCCAAAGGCGGCGGGCTCTCGACGTTCGACCGTTCGTCCGGGGCGGTGCGTCCCGTCGGGCCGTTGCCCACCGACAAGTTGCTCTCGATGGTCCAAGGCAGCTACGGAGAGATCTGGCTGGGGACGTACCGTTGGGGCGTCTTACGCTATTTCCCCGGCCGATCCGGCCGACCCGCGAGGCTGGAGCACTACCCGCTGACCTCGAGCGGGACCGGAACCGATGTCTACACCGTCTACCGCGACCGCTCGGGCACCTTGTGGGCCGGAGCGAGCGGTGTCGGCCTGGCGAGATTCGTTCCCTCCCGCGATCCGCGGGAACGCGGCCGCTTCGTGGTCTACGGGCCGGATCGCGGGATCCAGCACCTGGGGATCGACAGCATCGTCGAGGATCGCGACGGCTTCCTTTGGGTCTCCGCCGACGACGGCGGGCTCTACCGTTTCGACGGCCAGCGCTTCGAAGACATCGGCACGGGCTCCGAGCTCGAGGGCGAGCACGTCTACCTCGTGGCCTGCGATCGTTACAACAACATCTTCGCCGGCACGAACCACGGGCTCTACAAGTACGATCGCGAGTCCAACGGCTTCACGTACTTCGGCAAGGACGACGGCTTCCAGGGGATGGAAACGAACGTCAACGCGGTGTACGAGGATCCCGAGGGAGGGATCTGGTTCGGGACCATCGACGGGGCGATGCGCTACAACCCGGAGGCCGACCGGCCGAACCAGATGCCGCCGCAAACACACATCCGCGGCATCCGCGTGTTCCTCGAACCCGCGGAGCTGATCGAGGACGCGACCTTCTCCCACCGCGACAATCACATGACGTTCGAGTTCATCGGGATCTCGCTGAGCGCTCCGGACCGTGTGCGCTACCAGTACAAGCTGGAAGGCTTCGACCGCGACTGGATGCATCCGACCGACCAGCGTTTTGCGACCTACTCGAACCTGCCGCCCGGCGACTACCGCTTCCTGTTGCGTTCCGGAAACGGCGACGACGTATGGAATAAGGAACCCGTTACCTACTCTTTCGCCATTCGCGCACCCTTCTGGGGCACCTGGTGGTTCTACACGCTGGCCGCCCTGACCACGATCGGCGCGGTGGTCGCGGTGCACCGCTGGCGGACCCGGGCGATCAGCGCGCTCAACCGCCAACTGGAAGAATCCGTTTGCGAACGAACGCGCGAGCTGATCCAGCGTAACGAGGACATCGAGCAAGCCAACGCGGCGCTCGCCGAGGCGCTCGAAACGGCCGAGTCCGCTTCGAAGGCCAAGAGCGAGTTCCTGGCGAACATGAGCCACGAGATCCGCACGCCGATGAACGGCGTCGTGGGGATGACCGGTCTGTTGCTCGATACCGACCTCACTCCCGAACAACGCGAGTTCACCGAGACGGTGCGCGGTTCCGCCGAGGCGCTGCTGACCGTGATCAACGACGTGCTCGACTTCTCGAAGCTCGAGGCGGGCCGGGTCGAATTGGAGCCGATCCCGTTCGACCTGCAGGTGTCGATGGAAGAGGTGGCCGAGATGCTCGTGGCTCGCGCCGAGGACAGTGCCGTCGAGCTGGTCGTGCAGTACGACCCGAAGTGCCCGACACGATTCGTCGCGGATGCCGGGCGCATCCGGCAGGTCCTGACGAACCTGGTGGGCAACGCCGTCAAGTTCACCGAACGCGGCTATGTGCTGGTCGAGGCGCAGTTGCTTCAGCGTCATACGACCGAGGCTTCGCTACGCGTGGGCGTCGAGGATTCGGGGATCGGTATACCCGAGGACAAGCTCGCCGCGATCTTCGAGAAGTTCACGCAGGCGGATGCTTCCGCCACGCGCCGCTATGGTGGCACCGGGTTGGGGCTGTCGATCTCGCAGCAACTGATCGAGCAGATGGGCGGGCAGATCCAGGTAGAAAGCCGCACCGGTCGGGGGTCCCGGTTCTGGTTCGACCTGACCCTCCCGCTCGATCCCGAGCCGGTGGCCGAGCTCCCCACCGGCGCCGATCTCGAGGGGCTCCGCGTCCTCGTCGTCGACGACAACGAGGTCAACCGGCGAATGCTTCACACGTGGCTCGAGTCCTGGGGGATGCGTAGCAGTTGTTTCGAATCGGTCAGCGAGGCTCATACCGCCTTACGCCGCGCCGTCGCCGAGGGGGACCCCTACGAGGTGGCGCTGCTCGACTTCCAGATGCCCGACCGCGATGGAGAGGAGTTCGGCAGGGCCATCAAGGCCGATCCGGTTACCTCGTCGACGGCGCTGATCATGTTGACCTCCGTCGGGCGGCAGGGCGACGCCAAACGGCTCGAGGCGGCGGGGTTTGCCGGCTACTTGCTGAAACCGATCCGGGCGCGGCAGCTCCATGCGACGATCGACGCCGTCTGGCTGGGCCAACAGCAAGGGCATGCCGTCGGTCTGGTCACACGGCACATGCTCTCGGAATCGAAACAGAGCGAGCAGCATCGTTCGCCCACCTCCGCGTCACGGGCGAGCGTGCTCGTTGCCGAGGACAACGTCGTCAATCAGAAGGTCGCGGTGCGCATCCTGGAGAACCTCGAATGCCGCGTCGATGTGGCCGCCAACGGACGCGAAGCGCTCGAGCAGCTGGAGCTGTCCGACTACGATGTGGTGTTCATGGACTGTCAGATGCCGGAGCTCGACGGCTACGAGGCGACGCAGGAGCTGCGCCGCCGCCAGGGGACCGGGCGGCGGATCCCGGTGATCGCGATGACGGCCAACGCGCTCCAGGGGGACCGGGAGCGCTGCTTGGAGTCCGGGATGGACGACTACATGGCAAAGCCCGTCGCACCGGCCGCGTTCCGTGAGATGCTCGACCGCTGGGTCGGTCGGGCCGTCGGGGTGACCGCCGACGGCCAAAAAGGGAGCGACTGATTTGTTAGTCTGCTCCCGCCGATGTCCGTCACGATTCCACGCCACGAGCTTCGGTTCGAGGCGACCACCGCGAGCGGTCCGGGGGGGCAGCACGTCAATCGATCGCGGACCCGTGTGACGCTGCTGTTCGACGTCGACGCGTCACAAGCGTTGAGTAAGACGCAGAAACGGCGCATCCGGGCCAAGCTCGCCACGCGCATCGATCGCGACGGCAGGCTTCGCGTGCGCTGTGGGCGGCACCGCAGCCAGGCGATGAACCGGGAGGAGGCGATCCGCCGCTTTGAGGAGCTGATTCGCGCCGCGCTGCGCCGCCGACGCCGGCGTGTGGCGACGAAGCCGTCCAGGGCCGAACGTGAGCGGAGACTGACGGCGAAGCGTCGACGCTCGGAGACCAAAAGCGCCCGCCGCGCACCTCGCGACGACGATTGACCACCGGGCCACCGCGGTTCCGACCGACCGCTAGTCGTCGGACGTGTCGAGCGGTAGGCGCAGCGTGAATGTCGAACCGACTCCGACCTCCGATTCCGCCTCGACGTTCCCGCCGTGAAGGCGCGCGAGATGCTTGACGATCGCGAGCCCGAGACCGGAGCCCGGGCGTTCACGGGATCGCTCAGGCGCCACCTGATAGAAGCGGTGAAAGACCTGGTCGAGTTGAGCGGCGGGGATGCCGATACCGCTGTCCCGCACGCGCAGCACGACCCATCCGTTCGCGGTTTCCGCCTCCACGTCGACCCGGCCGTCCGGCCGATTGAACTTGATGGCGTTGTCCAGCAGGTTGACCAGGATCTGACGCAACCGACGCTTGTCCGCACGGATCGACAGCGGTCCCGACAGCCGCGAGCTCAAGCGTATCGCGCCCGCGATCGGGCGCACTTGTTCGATGCACTCCTCGACGAGCCGTACCAGGTCGAGCGGGGCGATCTCGAGCGGGACCGCTTGCGTCTCGATCAGCGACAGGTCGGTCAAATCCTCGAGCAGGTCCTCCATCGCCTCCGCGTTGCGCTGGATCATCGCCGCAAAAGGTGAGTCCCGGTCTTCGTCGAGGAGCGTCTCGACCGCGGCCTTGATTGCCGTGAGAGGCGTTCGCAGCTCGTGCGAAACGTTGCTGATGAACTCGCGGCGGACGCGCTGGAGCACGTGGAGCTCGGTCACGTCGATCAACAACACCAGGACGCCGGCATCCCGCATCGTGGTGGTGCGGAACTCGAGGACACGATCCTGGGCCTCGACGGTCGAAGGGCCGGGCTCTCCCTCGACGGTTTCGGCGTCGGCCTCCTCGACGGCGGTCAACAGCGTGGGGTGGCGCACCACCTGCGAAAGCGGAAGCCCGAGCGGATCGAAATCGATGGCCAGGAACACCCGTGCCGTTCGGTTGACCAGCCGGATTCGGCCCTGCGGGTCGATCAACAGGAGTCCTTCCTGCATGCCGTCGATCGCGTTGGCGAGGACGTCGCTGGCGCTCTCGATATCGCGAAGACGGCTCGACCGGGTGTCGATCTCGCGCCGGACCGCTGCGCTCAACCGTTCGAGCTCGGGCATCACGGGGGCGTCGAGCGAGTTCCCGTTTTCTACCCGCGAGGCGAGCCGATCGACCGCGACCACGACCCGGCGATGCCGCAGATACCCGAAGCCGAGAAGCACCAACGAAAACGTGCCGACACCGACGAGGACGAGTGGGAAGGCGGGGCGATACATACGGATTCGATCCGGCACGCCGACCGCGATCCGTACATAGCGCACCGGCCCATCCCGCTCCACCAGTCGAGCGCTGTAAAGGTAGGTCACGTTGGTCGTGTCGGAGCGCCGCACCGAAGTCCCCGCGCCGGCCGAGCGGGCGAGAACGACCTCGGGCCTGCCGGCGTGGTTGTCGAGCCGGGCAACGCCCTCCGCCGTGAGGGAGGAATCTCCCAAGACGACGCCGGTTTCGTCGATCAGCGTGACGCGTGCCAGCAGCGCTTGACCGGCCGCTTCCGCAAAGGTCTGCGGGTCGATCGCGGCGCCCAGCGAGCCGACCCAGCGCGACAGCAGGGCCGCCTCGTGGCTGAGGCCGTCCCGCTGGGTGCGCAACAGGACCGACGCCGAGTAGCGCTGTACGGCCCATGCCCCCGCGACGGTGAGCAAGACGCCTGCGAGGATCCAGCCGGTGAGCCGCCGGCTCACGTGGAGGTCGCCCGGAATCGATAGCCGACACCGACCACCGTCTCCACACGCCCGGCGTGGCGCTCGCCGATCTTCTTCCGCAAGTGGCGCACATGAACGTCCACCGTTCGCGTCGCGCCGGGGTGGTCGTAGCCCCAGACCGTCCCGAGCAACCGCTCGCGCGAAAGGACACGGCCCCGCATGCGTACCAGCTCCGTCAGTAGATCGAACTCCTTGCGGGTCAGTTCCACCTCGGTGTCGTCCACGTAAACGTGCCGCCCCGCGAGATCGATGCGCAGCCCCTCGCTCTCGATCGTCTCCGAGGCGAACTCGGATCCGAGGCTCCGACGCAGCACCGCGCGTACCCGCGCGACGAGCTCCTTGGTCGAGAACGGCTTGCCGATGTAGTCGTCCGCACCGAGTTCGAGCCCGGCGACCCGGGCTGCCTCGTCGACCCTGGCCGTGAGCATGATGACGGCCATGTCCCGGGTCGATTCTCCCGCGCGAAGGCGGCGGCAGACGTCCATCCCGTCCAGACCCGGAAGGTTGAGATCGAGCAGGATCAGGTCCGGCCAACCCTTCCGCGCCTCGGCGAGCCCCGAGATGCCGTCGTGATGCACCCGGACCTCGAACGTGCCCTCGCGTTCGAGCGCGTGTCTCGTGACGGTCGCGATATCCACGTCGTCCTCGATGATCAGGATGTTCGTCATCGTCGCCTTCGGCGCGGTCTACGTTGCATCCATCCTGGTGTGCTTGATCACACGCGCCTCGCTCATGTAAACGATCTGTTCGCAGACGTTCGTCGCCTGGTCGCCGATGCGCTCGAAGTACTTGGCCACGAACATGGTCCGCAGACAACGGCTGATCGTCTTGGGATCCTCGATCATGTGCGAGAGCAAAACCCGGAAGGTCTGTTCCAGCCGCCGGTCCAGCTCGTCGTCCATCCGGATGACCTCGCGAGCGGCCTCGCTGTCCTCACGGACGAAGGCGTCGAGCGACCCCAGTACCATCTTGCGTGCCTGCTGTGCCATCAGCGGGATGTCGATCATGGCGTTGAGCGGCGGCTCCTCGTTGAGCTCGATCACGCGCTGGCATACGTTGCCGGCATGATCGGCGATCCGTTCCAGATCCGGCGTGATCTTTATCGCCGTCGTGATCAGCCGCAGATCTCGCGCCATGGGCTGGTGCCGCGCCAGGATCTCCATGCACAACGAGTCGATCTCCAGCTCGAGGCCGTCGATCTCCCTGTCACCGTCGATCACCTCGCGCGCCACGTCCGAGTCGCGTTCGGTCAGCGCCCGCACGGCCTTCTCGATCGCCTGCTCGCAGAGTCCACCCATGCGCATCAGCAACGCGGAGAGCTCTTCGAGTTGATCGCCGAACGGCGGTTGGTTGTGGTCCATGGCTTTCCTTATCCGAAGCGACCCGTGATGTAGTCCTCGGTCTGCTTGCGCATCGGGTTGATGAACAGCTTTTCGGTCTCCTGGTACTCGATCAGCCTACCGAGGTAGAGGAACGCGGTGTAGTCGGAGATGCGCGACGCCTGCTGCATGTTGTGCGTCACGATGATCAAGGTGTATTGCTGCTTGAGCTCGGTCATGAGCTGTTCGATCTTCGACGTGGCGATCGGATCGAGCGCGGAGCACGGTTCGTCGAGCAGGATCACTTCCGGCTCGATCGCGATGGCCCGCGCGATACACAGCCGCTGCTGCTGCCCGCCGGACAGTCCGAGCGCACTCTCCGGCAAGCGGTCCCGGACCTCGTCCCAAAGGGCGGCCGCCTTGAGGCTCTTCTCGACGATCCCGTCGAGCTCTTCTTTCTTGTTGATGCCCTGGACGCGAGGCCCGTAGGCGATGTTCTCGTAGATCGACTTGGGGAACGGGTTGGATTTTTGGAACACCATACCGATCCGTTTGCGCAGCGAGTTCACGTCCTGTTTGGGATCGAAGATACTGGACCCTTCGAAGGCGATGTCGCCCTCGATCCGCACGCTGCCGATGAGGTCGTTGAGGCGGTTGAAGCAGCGCAGCAGCGTGGACTTGCCGCAGCCGGACGGTCCGATGAACGCCGTGATGCGCTTCTCGGGGATCTGAAGCGAGATATCGTGGAGTGTGTGGGCTT
Organism: Candidatus Polarisedimenticolaceae bacterium; assembly: GCA_041568335.1. Classification (GTDB taxonomy): domain Bacteria; phylum Acidobacteriota; class Polarisedimenticolia; order Polarisedimenticolales; family Polarisedimenticolaceae; genus WVWW01. The sequence continues at coordinate 7,716 of JBFFZZ010000048.1, forward strand.
CGCCGTACCACAGGCTCAGGTTCTTGACGCTGAGGTTGGGATCCGGAATCTCCGGTGAGATCGCGCGAAGCGCCAGCTCGGCGTCCTCCGCGGGCTCGACATCGGCTCTCGCCTCGGTCATCTCGGGACCTCGCCTTCGGGGGCCGCTCCGGCCTCGTTCTCGGGTGAACTATACGGCACTGGTTGCATACTTGTTCGCCAGGTGGTTGCGCAGCGCGATCGCAGCGATGTTCATGACGGTGACGACCAGGATCAGTAGCAGCGCGGTCGCGAAGACCAGCGGCTTGGTCGCCTCGACGTTGGGGCTCTGGAACCCGACGTCATAGATATGAAAACCGAGGTGCATGAACTTTCGTTCCAGATGGAAAAACGGGAAGTGCCCGTCGATCGGCAGGGATGGTGCGAGCTTGACCATCCCGACGATCATCAGCGGCGCGACCTCGCCGGCCGCGCGGGCCATCGCGAGGATCAACCCGGTCAGGATGCCCGGTGCCGCGGCGGGGACGACCACGCGCCAGGTCGTTTCGAACTTCGTCGCACCGAGTGCCAGCGAGCCCTCACGCACGATCCGCGGGACCGCTGCCAGCCCTTCCTCGGTGGCGACGATGACCACGGGGACCGTGAGCAGGGCGAGGGTCAGGCTGCCCCAGAGGATCCCGCCGGTCTTGAACGTCGGAGAGGGCAGGGACTCGGGGTAGAACAGCTGATCGATCGTGCCGCCGACGAGATACACGAAAAAACCGAGGCCGAAGACACCGAAGACGATCGAGGGCACGCCGGCGAGGTTGTTGACGGCGATCCGCACGATGCGGACCAGAAGGCCCTGGCGTGCGTACTCGCGTAGGTACAACGCCGCCAGCACACCGAACGGCGCGACGGCGAACGACATGATGAACACCATCATGACGGTGCCGAAAATGGCCGGGAAGATCCCCCCCTCGGTGTTGGACTCGCGCGGGTCGGCGAGCAGGAACTCGGCGATCCGTGAGCCGTAGAGGCCGAGTTTGCCGGCGAAGCCGAGCTCGTTGGGTTGCACCGCACGAGCGATGTGCCCGACGGGGATCTCCTTGCGCCGGCCGCCGACGGATTCCATCACCAGCGTCTCGGCGAGCAACGCCTCACGCATGTCGAACAGGGTTCGCGTCAAAGCCTCGAATTCGACTTCCGCGGTCGCCTTGGCCTCCTCGAGCGGCGCGTTGCGTGCGGCGAGCTCTCCGGGTGAGAGGGATTCGAGCACCAGCTTCTTTTGCCGGCGGACGATCTTGTCGAGGCGGTAGTTGACGTCGCCGATCTGTGTGCGCTCGAAACGATGGATCCGCTCGGCCTCCTCGAGCTTGCGCTCGTGGATCTCCCCGAACGCCGCCCAGACGTCGCGTGAGCCCGTGGCGAGCAGCTCGTCGCCGCGGCGCAATTCGACCATGCGCCCGTAAAAGTTGCCCCACTCGAGCCGCTCGAGCAGAACGATGTCGGTCGGTGTCGACTGGTGTTCGACGCCGACGAGGTCGAGCCACCGGAAATCGGTCCCCGTCAGGTCGCGGTTCCCGCTGCGGACACGAACACGATCCCCCGAGGAGACCCCGTCTTCGGTCGGAGCGGGTATCGGCTCGCGGTCGTGGATCTCTCCGAGAACCGGTTCGCCGTCGCTCAGCTCGAACAGGACGACCGGTTTCTGCCAGAAGTGCCCGCCGCCGTTGACCAGCAGAATCCAGAGCAACGCCAGGACGAGAACCAGGTTGAGCGCAAGCGCACCGCCGCACAACGCGGTGAGCGCGTCACCGACAACCTCGCTTTTTCGCTGAGCCCGATTCGGCATCCCTACATTTCCGCGTAACGCCGCCGCAATCGCTGCCGTACCAGCTCGGCGAACGTGTTGATGACGAAGGTGAAGACGAACAGCAGGACCGCCGCCAGGAACAACGTGCGGTAGAGCGTGCCACCTTGAGGCGCCTCGGGGAGCTCCACCGCGATGTTGGCCGACAGCGTGCGGAAGCCGTTGAACGGGTTCCAGTCCAGGATCGGCGTGTTCCCGGTGGCCATCAGGACGATCATCGTCTCACCGACCGCACGCCCGAAACCGATCATGATCGCCGAGAAGATCCCGGGACTCGCCGCCGGGAGCACGACGCGCGTCACCGTCTGCCAGCGGTTGGCGCCGAGGGCCAGCGAACCCGAGACGAGATTGCGCGGTACGTTGGAGAAGGCGTCCTCGGCGATCGAGAAGATGATCGGGATGACCGCGAGGCCCATGGCCAGACCGACGACGACCGCATTGCGCTGATCGTACTGCAGCCCGGTGACCTCGAGCAGCCAATCCTGAACGCTACCGCCGAAGAACAACGCCTCGAACGGCTCACTCAACTCGATCGCGGCCCACAGCGCGACCGCGACGACCACGATATAAAGGACGATCTCGGAGCCGGAACGGAACCGGCCGCGGAGCGCTCGCGGCATCGAGCGCCACCCCAGCCCGGCCGCGAGGACCGCGAGCGGCGCCAGGAGCAGGGTGAGGAAGATCCCCGGCAAGACCTGTTCGACGCGGGGAGCCAGCCACAACCCGGCGAGGAAACCGAGCACGACGCTGGGCAGGGAGGCCATGATCTCGACCGTCGGCTTGACGATCTTCTTCCACGACGCGTGCATGAACTGCGAGGCATACATCGCGCCGAAAACGCCGAGCGGGATGGCCAGCAACAGCGAGTAGAGCGTTCCTTTGAGCGTCCCGATCATCAACGGGACGAGCGAGAGCTTCGGCTCGAAGTCGTCGGTGCCGCCGCTGGATTGCCAAACGTACTCGGGCTCGTCGTAGCTCTCGTACCAGACCTTGCCGAACAGGGCCGTCCAGCCGACCTCCGGGTGAGGGTTGTCGATGTCCCATTCGGCGACGCGGTTCGCACTGCCCACGAAGACGCCGTCGGCCTTGGGGGCGAAGAACAGGTGGTCCACCGGTTCGCTCGATCGGCCACGCCACAACACGCGTTTGGAGGTCGAGTGATACAGGCCCAGACCGAGCGCGTCGTCGGCCACCACGAACCCCTTGTTGCGCATCGAGGGCGTGATGAGCCGGACGGCACCGTCGAGTCCGGGGAACGAGCGGATCCGCGTCAACCGCGGCGGCCGGTCTGCCCCACGGGTCGGGAACCAGACTTCGAGACCGCCGTCCTCGCGCCCGACGACGAGGGAGCGTTCGCCGATGAGCATCGAGAGCGCGGTGACCGGAGCGCCGGGCTCGCTCCACTGGGCGGGTTCGATCCCGTCGCCGCGCGCCCGCCACCAGCCCAAGCGGCCGTGGGCCGTGCCGGCAAAAATGTTGCTCACGTCCCCATCGACCACGAGCGCCGTCAACGGGTGATCCACCCTGGCCGAGCTCGAGGACCAGGATTCCGTGACCTCGCCGCTGAAGAGGTTCTCCTCGACCTCACGCCGGGAGACGATCAGCCTCCCGGCGCTGTCGACCACGACGGCGGCGGCCGCACCATGCTCGTCGATCTGCGCCGAGGCCAGTTCGATGACGGCATCGTCGTCGAGCTCGAAGGGGAAGACGATGGGCGAATCCGGCGATGCGTGCACCCGGCGCCCCTCCTCGGTGAACTCGACCTCCCACTCGATACGGACCGCGAACAGGCGACGATCGGCCGTGCGTGCGAGGAGCACCTGTTTGCCGGGGACGCCCTGGGCCCGGTCCAGCGGGAGCAGTCCAGGTTGTTCGTCGGCATCGACGAGCGGGATACGCTCGATCGTCTCGCCGCTTCCGGCGTCGTGCACGGCGAGAACACCCTGTGAATCGAGGAACGCGGCCAGCGAGCGATAGTCGTCGGTGACGAACGCGCTGTCCGGGCGGTGGCCGGTCGACCACTCCCGCCCCGAACGCACTTCGGCCCCCCCGAGGAGCGGGAGGGCCTCGATGAGGATGAAGAACAGGATGCCGAGGATGCTGGCGATGATCGCCATGCCGCCGACGGTGACCGCCCAGCGGGCGGCCTTGTCGGCGAGCAACCGCCGCGGTGCCGTCCCTGCGACCGGAACGGCTTTACGGCTGTCAGGACTCGGGTCGGTCACCGGAACCTCGTCGAGCGTCCTGCGACGCTACTTCAAGCCGGTCAGCTGCTCTTGAACGAGCTTGTTCGAGAGCGGTAAATAGCCGTCCTTGACGACGATCGTCTGTCCCTCTCGAGACAACACGAAGCGAAGGAACTCGTGGATCATCGGGTCCAGAGGCTTGTTCGGCGCCTTGTTGACATAAACGTAAAGGTAACGGGACAGCGGGTACTTGCCGGACAGGACCGTCTCCGGATCGGTGTCGTAAAATGCACCGTCCTTCCCGGCGAGGGCGAGGGTCTTGACGCCCGACGTCTTGTAGCCGATGCCGCTGTAGCCGATGCCGTAGAGGTCTTCGGTGACCCCCTGGACGACGGAGGCCGAACCCGGCTGCTCCTTCACCCGGCTGCGGTAGTCCCCCTTGCACAGCGCGACCGTCTTGAAGTAGCCGTAGGTGCCCGACGCCGAGTTGCGACCGTAGAGGCTGATCGGCTTGGTGCTCCAGCCCGACGCGCCGGCGCCCGCGGCGCCCCAGTCGCTGATCGTCTCTTGCGCGCCGCATTTGAGCGTCTCGGAGAAGATCGCGTCGACCTGCGCCATCGTGAGCTTTTCGACGGGGTTGTCCTTGTTGACGTAGACGGCGAGCGCGTCGACGGCCACCGCGATCCTCGTCGGCGGGTAGCCGAATCGCTTCTCGAAGTCGTCCAGCTCCTTGGCCTTCATGGCGCGGCTCATAGGACCGACCTGGGCGGTCACCTCGATCAGCGCAGGCGGGCCGGTCGAGGAGCCCTTGCCTTCGATCTGGATCTTGACGTTGGGGTACTGTTTCTGGAAACCCTCGGCCCACAGCGTCATCAGGTTGTTCAGCGTGTCGGAGCCGATGGAGCTGAGGCTTCCGGAGACGCCACTCGTCCGCGAGTATTCGGGGATCCTCTCGTCGACCTGGATGGTCTGGCCTGAAACCGGAACGGCAACCGGCAGAAGCGCGATCGCGGCTCCGAAGAGCTTCTTGAACATGGGCAGCCTCCTCGAGGACGCGCGGTGTTTGCGCGTAAGGCCATTGAACCGCCCGCGGTTTAGCCGCTCGTTAGATCGTTGTTAATTCGGTGTAAACTGCCGCGCTTTGAATGAGGCCATCCACAAGTGCCGGCGATCCGGCCGGTTCCGGATTCCCTTCGTTCCCCTGGCGCTCCTGATCGGCGCCGCCTCTCCGGCGACGGCCGAAGGCTGGGTCGGGGAGGATCACGGGGCCAAGGCGGCAGCGCTCGGCCAGGCGTTCGTGGCCCAGGCGGATGATCCGACGGCCGTTTCCTACAACCCGGCCGGGCTCGCCTTCCTCGAGGATCGAGCCTTCGCCGCCGGGATCTCGCTGGGGTTGACGTCGAGTAACCGGTTCGTCGGCTTCGACCCGATCCCCGGAGCCGGCCGGTTCGGCGAACGGGAGATCGAGCCGCGTCCCGTCCCACACGTCTACTGGGTCGAGCCGGTGGCCACGCGGTGGGCGGTCGGCCTGGGGGTGCGGCGCGGTGCCGGATTCGAGTCGACCTGGAAACAGCCCGACACGTGGAGCGGCCGGTTCGAGGCCCGCGACGCACGGCTCGACGCGTGGGACCTGACCCCGGTGGCCGCCGTGCGCATCCATCAACGCTGGGCTCTCTCGGCGGGAGTGGTGGCGCGATGGACGACCTTCTCGTGGACGCGTGACGAGAGCGAAGTCAATCCGGCTAGCCAGGCGGAGGAGTCGATCGGGATTTCCAGGCTGGATTCGAGCGGCGAGGTCGGTTGGGGGGCCGTGCTCGGGGTGCTCTACCGACCGCCGGGGCGCTGGTCGCTGGGACTCCGCTGGCGCAGCGAGATCTCCGTCGACATCGGCGGGAGCGCGACCTACGTCCAGCTCCTCAGCGGTGACCCGGCCTTCGACGCGCTTGCCGCGACGTTGCGTCCGTTCGGTCAACCTGCGACGTGGGACGCGACGCTCCGGTTCCCCGAGCGTACGGTGCTCGGGGTGGCCTTCTCGGTCAGCCCGACGGCTCTCCTCGAGCTCGACATCGACCGTTCGTCCTGGGACTCGCTCAACGCGGCGACCTTTACGATCGCGGGTCAGCCGCTGCTCGATCGGGTCCCGTTCTCGGGCTGGCGGTCTCGCACGGCGGGCCGAATCGGGCTACGCTGGAACGGCCTGGGGAACGGGGAATGGCGGGCCGGCCTGTCGATCGATCCCACACCCCAGCCCGATTCGAACCTGGGCCCGTTCTTTGTCGGGGCGGACCGCTTCGCGGCGTCCATCGGGTTCGGGACACGGGTGCAGCGGTTGCAGACCGATCTCGCGGTGGTCTGGGAAGAACACGAGAGACGCTCGACGACGTCCCACGGATTCGACGGCCGCTACACGACGAGGTTGCTTCGATTGGTGCTGACGTTCGGATGGTGATTCCCGGGAGGGGAGCATGAAGCGTTGGAGTGGCTGGATGGCGTGCGCGTGGCTCCTCGCCGCCCCGCTGGCCGCCGCGGGGCCGGGTCTGCCGGGCGCCGCACCGTTCGACGCCGAGCTGGCCAAGCGGATCGAGCAGGCCGTGGCGCAACAGGGCGAAGACTACGTCCCACGCACCCGCCACCTGAACGACGACGGCTCGCCACGCCACACCAACCGACTGATCTTCGAGTCCAGCCCCTACCTCAGGCAGCACGCGCACAACCCGGTCAACTGGTTCCCGTGGGGCGATGAGGCCTTCGCGCTCGCGGCCGAGCTCGGTCGCCCGGTGCTGATGAGCATCGGCTACTCGACCTGCCACTGGTGCCACGTGATGGAGGAGGAGTCGTTCGAGGACGAGGAGATCGCCCGTTACATGAACGAGCATTACATCTCCATCAAGGTCGACCGCGAGGAACGGCCGGATCTCGACTCCGTCTACATGAGCGCGGTCCAGATGCTCTCGGGTCGTGGGGGCTGGCCGATGACCACCTGGCTGAATGCGAACCGCGAGCCCTACTTCGGTGGCACCTATTTCCCGGCGCGCGACGGGGATCGCGGCTCGCGGACCGGTTTCCTGACGTTGCTCCGGCAGCTCCACGCGGCCTATCAGGAACGGCCCGAGTATGTCGCGGCCCGGGCCGCGGAGATCTCGGCCCGGGTTCGAACAACGCTGCAGAACGAAAGCTCCGCCGGTGCCGGACCGCTGACCTGGGCGATGATCGACAGCGCGTTCACGCAGCTCTCGAGGGCGTTCGACGCCCAGCGCGGAGGCCTCAGCCGGGCGCCGAAGTTTCCGAGCACGATGCCCAACCGGTTGTTGTTGCGCCAACATGCGCGGACCGGCGATGCACGCGCGCTGGAAATGGCCCGCGCGACG
>JBFFZZ010000049.1:0-14571 GCA_041568335.1 Candidatus Polarisedimenticolaceae bacterium
ATCAGCTCGTGGTGATCGTCCGTCAGACGCCGTCCCGATACGTCCTCGTAATAGAAATGCGATCCGGCGAAGCTCGTTCGCTTGTCGGTGGCCGCGATGCGTTTCTGCACGTCCAGGGCAGGCAGGTAGAGCCAGCGGTCATCGTCCCGGTCCAGGTGCTTGTGCACCATGAAGGTCGTCCCACGTTCGTCCGACGGCGCGTGGAAATAGACGTAGAACTGCTGGTCCCGATCCTCACCCGGTTCGTCGCGGCGCAGGATGCTGAACTCCTTGACACGCTCGCGGCCCTTGGCGTCCCGGATCGACATCTTGACGCGCGCCCGGCCGTCGCCGCCCTGATAGTAGGCGACGCGATTGGTCTCCCGGACGATGCGATCGACATCGGGTTGGCCGGCGGCGTCCGCCGGTGTGGCGGCGAGCCAGAACCCGACGAGCACGAACGTCGTGAAAAGAGCGGTTTTTGGTCGCATGGAATGTCTCCTCGAAGGGGTGGAACGAAAGAGGAACTTCTCGAACACGCGAATCAGCGCGGGGAGGATCCACAACGTCGCGAGCCCCGAAACGGCGAGGATCGCGGCGAGGAAGATTCCGACGGTGTTGTAGGGCACGAGCGGTGCGGCCAACAGCGGCGTGAACCCGAGGGCGATCACGATGACGTTGCGTGAGATCGCGCGCGCGGGCTCGGCGAACACCAGCTTTGTCGTCGCGGCCCAGTCACGCTGCTCGGAGTGGATCTCGCGCGCACGCACGAGGAAGTGAATCGCGAAATCGACGGCCAGGCCGAGAGTGAGCGCCGAGAGCACCGCCACCGGCATGTCGTAATCCTTGCCGATCAGACCGGTCACGCCGTAGATCAGCCCGATCGTCAGGGTCAACGGAACCATCGACAGCAGACCCCAGACCGGCGAGCGCAACAGCAGGCTCATCATCACGAGAACGACGACGAAGCCGCCGAGGAAGGCCTTCAACATCCCCCAGACCATCTTCTCTTGCCAGACGACGTTGATGTAGGTCAGGCCGAACCAGTGCGGCTCGAGACCACCGGGCGGTGGGTTGTCGACAAAGAAAGCGTCCGCAACCGCGACGACACGCTCCATGTCGCGGTTGTCGCCGCTCTTGAGCTGGATCCAGATACTCGTCGAGGCGTAGTCCGGCGTGACGAAGTGCCACAGATCGTCGGGACGGTGGCTGCTCTGATACTGCAGGAGCGTCTGCGCAACCGCAGCCGGCGTGTCGGGAATGCGGAACTGCTCGTCGGTCCCGTCGATCAGCTCGCGATGCACCGTCTTGACGATATCGGCGAGCGAGTTGGACTTCCCGACGACCTCGACCGTAGCCAGGTGTCGCTGAAGCTCCTCGACGTAACGGAGCAGGTCGGGCCGCTTGAACGGCTCGCTGCCTTCCGGGGACGGCGCGTGCGGCACCGGTGCGGGTGCGAGCTCGACGCCACCGAGACCCGCGGGCAGCGACGGCTCGACGATCGCATGCGCGTCCGCGGCGGATTCGGAAGCGGGAGCCGGAGGCTCCTCGAGAGGCTCCTCGAGGAGCTCCCCCGGGGGTGTCAGCGCCAGATAGGCCATGTAGGTTCCACCGAAGTGCTCGTTCAGCACGCGATCCGCCTCGCGGATCGGGTGGGACGCCTTGAACCAACGCGTCGGATTGTCATTGATCTCGATCCGCGAGATGCCGTAGCCGGCAACGGCGACCGCAATCAGGGACGCGACGAGAATCCAGCGCGCACGCCGGTAGGTCGTTTCCCCGATCCAGGCGAGGATGCGGGAAAGACCCACGCCCCTGCTGCCGGATTCGACGTGCCCGAAGTTCTTCAACGAACGCTCGGGGATGAACATCACGTAGGCCGGGATGACGGTGATCGTCAGGAACCAGGCCACGAGGATGCCGAACGCGACGAAGACGCCGAACACCTGCACGGGTGGAATCGGGGTCAGCGCCAGCGAGGCGAATCCGGCCGCCGATGTCAAGGAGGTGTAGAGCATCGGCCGGAACAAGGTTCGGATCACCTCCTGAATCGTCCTCTGCCGATCTCGGATTCGGGGGTATCGATCGAAGAACTCCGAAAGGATGTGGATCGAGTCCAGCACCGCGATCGGCATGATGAAGATCGGGATCATCGAGCTCATGATGTGGATCGTCTGTCCCGTGACGATCAGCAGGGCCATGGTGATGACCACCGAGACCATGGCGACGATCATCGGCGAGATCACCAGCACGAGCTTGCGGAAGAACCAGAGCATCAGCACGAAGATGACCAGCATCGCGAGCGGCGCGGAGACCGCCATCTGGATGAACATCTCGACACCGAAGGTGTCCTCGGCGACGGGCAGTCCGGTGATGAAGTAACGCTCGTCACCGTCGAACCCGGCGATCCGCTCGCGTAGCCGCGTGTAAACGTTGTGGCTGAGGTCCTTCGAGGTCAGCGGAAGGTAGAGCGCGATCGCCTTTCCGTCCTCCGAGACCAACGTCCCCTCGAGGAACGGGATGCGACGCGCTTTCTCACGGATGGCCAGCGCTTCGTCGCGCGTCCTGGGTGGCGCGTTCATCAGCCATTCGAAGCGTACCGTGCCGGGGCCGGCCTGCTCGATGTTGTCCACGGTCGTGGGCGCGATCAGGTCGACCTCGACGACGCCTGCGTCCGGGTCGGTGACCCCGATTTTCTCGCCACGCAACGTGCGCGCGAAGTCCGTGAGCTCCCGGACGCGCGCCAGGGACGCCGGATTGAACACACCGTCGGGATGCTCCTCGTTGACGATGCCCAGCACGACCATGTCGTGCAGATCGAGGGCTTCTTTCATCCGATGGTGAAAGACCCGTACGGCCTCGTTCTCGTCGAGCATGTTCTCGGGATCGGTGTCGATGGCGACGGGATGGAGCGAGGGGAACGCGGAGGGCCAGATCGTGGGCAGCGCAGCGAAGGCGGCCAGCACCAGAGCCACGGCGGCCATCGAGCCCATGGTCAGCCACGGGTGGCGCGTCGTGAAGTTCGTCAACAGGGATGCCATGCCTCGATGTTCCTCCGTAAGGTGGGGCGGTACCGGCCGCCTTCACCTTCTTGGATGCACCGGAGGCCGCGGAGGATACAGAACAAAATTTCCTTTTTTTGAAGGTCTTTTCGGGGTGGTTTCGGGATTCCGTGAGGCACGGGACGGCGCCCGGGTGCTACGGTTCAGCGGATGGACACCGCCGAGGCCGACGCACGCCTGCTCGATGCGATCCGCCGGGACGACCCGACGGCGTTCGAGACGTTCGTGCGCCGCTATGGCGGCCGCATCCTCGGCTTCGGTATGCACGTGTGCGGCGAGCAGGAGGCGGCCAAGGATGTCGCACAGGAAACGTTGCTCCAGGCGTTTCAGTCCCTGAAGGACGTGCAGGAACCGAAGGCGCTCCGATCCTGGCTCTACCGGGTTGTGTCGAACGCCTGCCTGATGCGCCGCCGGAAGAAGAAATACGAGCCCAAACGCGAGCTGTCGTTGGAGGAGCTCATGCCGAGCGGTCCGGCAGAGGCGGGCATCGAGATCCCCGACGCGCGGGCGCTTCCCGACGACGAGGCCGTCCGCGAAGAGGTCCGCGAAGCCGTCCACGCCGGGATCCGCGAGCTGCCCATCGATTACGGTGTGGTGCTGTTACTGCGGGACATCGAGCAGCTTTCGACGCGCGAAACCGCCGAGGCGCTCGGACTCAACGCGAGCACGGTCAAGATGCGGTTGCACCGTGGACGGTTGATGCTGCGCCGGGTGCTGGCCGAACGACTCGGGAGAACCGCCGCGGACGCCGGAGGAGCTTCATGAGCCACGGCCACGGTCGTGACTCGGAAAGCTGCCGCGAGATGTTCGCGCGGCTGTCGGAGTACATGGACGGCGAGCTCGACCCGGAGATCTGCTCGAGCATCGACGACCACATGGAGGACTGCCCGCCCTGCCGGGCCTTCCTCGAATCCCTGCGCCGGACCGTGAGCTTGTCGCGAGAACTCCCGAAGCTGGAGATTCCCGAGGAGATGGTCCGCGAGCTGGTGGACGCCTACAAGAAGATGCAATCCGGCCGGCCGTGAGCTTTCTTGTGACCCTCCGACTCGTTCCTGCATCCCTCCTTACGAGACTCATCTCGACAAAGGAGGCTTCGGCATGGTTGTCAATGATTGGCTGCGATTGATCGCGGGAACGCTCGTCCTGCTGTCGGTCGGCCTTGGGCTCGCCGTGTCCCCGTGGTTCTTCGCCTTCACGGCGTTCGTCGGGCTCAACCTGCTGCAGTCCGGCCTGACGCACTGGTGCCCGATGATGGCGATCCTCGAGAAGGCAGGCGTCAAGTCCGGATGAACGTCCCGTCGCGCAGCTCGCGGTAGGCCTGGCGCAGCTCCTCGTCGGTGTTCATCACGATCGGGCCGCGCCAGGCGACCGGTTCCTCGATCGGCTTCCCGGAGACGAAGAGGAAGCGGATGCCCCGTTCTCCGGCCCGCACCACGATCTCATCGCCGCGGTCGAACAGGATCAACGAGCGATTGCCGGCCTCATCGGGCCGCACGTACCGTTCGACGCCGCCGGTCTCCGTGCGCACGGCCTGTGGATCGGAAGCATCCACGAAGTTGCCGGAGCCCTCGAAGACGTAGGCGAACGCGGTATTGCTCGGCGCAACGGGCAACCGGCGGCGTCGACCGGGTGGAACGCTCACGTCGAGGAACCGCGGATCGGCGGCCACTCCGTCGACCGGTCCGGTCTTGCCCCAGAAGTCGCCGCAGATGACCCGAACCGACGTGCCATCGTCCTCGATCACTTCCGGGATCTCGTCGGCCTCGACGTCCTGGTAACGCGGAGCGGTCATCTTCAGGGAGGACGGCAGGTTGGCCCAGAGCTGGAACCCCTCCATGCGGCCATCGCGGTCGCCGGTGGGCATCTCCTGATGCACGATCCCGCTTCCCGCCGTCATCCACTGGGCGGTGCCGGCGCCGAGCACACCCCGGTTACCCAGGCTGTCGCCATGTTCCACGGATCCCGACAGGACGTAGGTGATCGTCTCGATCCCGCGGTGCGGATGCCAGGGGAAGCCCTGCAGGTAATCCTGCGGCCGGTCGTTGCGGAAGTCGTCGAGCAACAGGAAGGGATCGTGGTCGGTGGGGTTGCCGAACCCGAAGGCGCGGTGCAACCGCACCCCGGCCCCCTCGATCGTGGGCTGTGCGCGGGTGAAGGCCTTGACGGGGCGAATGGACATCGGTAGCTCGGCTTTTCAATAGATCGGGGCGGAGCGTTTCAATATACCTTCAGGAATTTGCCTCCCACGAGAGCGCCAAACAAAACTGCCTTTCTTGGGCTTTTTGGGCCTGTCTGTCCCGCAGTAGGGCAGGACGCCCCGGGGAGGACTCCGTTGGCTCCTTTGTCGGCGACCCTGGACCGCCGGCCTCGCGGCTGTGGCCGGTTCCAGATACTCTTCAAGAACGGCTTGACGGTCCGTAAATACGCCGTATAAGTAGGAAACTCTGGCTGCGCGGCGCCCTCCGCGCTCACGGGGCTCTTGGGCATGGACAACCGCGTTGACTCGGCGACGGCCGTATGACGACTGTAAAGACCGTATAGTCTGGGGGAGGCAAGACGAATGGCAATAAGCAAGCGAATCGGCACGATGGCGGCGGTGGCCTTGTGTTGGATGCTCGTCACGCCCACGATGGCGGCGAGTGACATCACCGTCGGCGAATTCGTGCAACGTTTGGCAATCGCCAAAGGACTGGCCGGCACCGATGCAACGGTCGCGAGCAACTCTTTGCGCGGGATCGGAGTTCGGTTGCCCAGCGGCCTGGATCATGGCAGTCACTTGACCGAAGGCACCGTCGCGGAGATTTCGCGCGCGGTCGGCCTGATGGTTCGCACGAGCAACCCGGAGAACGCTTTCAGCAGCCAGCAGACGGACACGTTCTTCGTCAACTTCAAGGATGACCTCGCCGGCGACGGTATGCGCAGTCACACCAACCCGGGCGGGGGCAGCGGCCCCGGCAATGGTCAGTCGGGCCCGCCGTTCGACCCCTTTACCAAGGGCAAGCACGGCAAGGGTAAAGGCAAGGGCGTCTTCACGCCGACCGAACCCGAATAAGATCCGATCGATCTCAACCAAGAAAGCCGCCATCGTTCGCGATGGCGGTTTTTGTTTTTGAGCTAGTTGCACGGCGTCAGCGCTACACGTCCCGGCCCCAGCGACGACTCGCCCGCGCAATTCTCCGCCACGACCCCATAGAAGAAGACCTGTCCGGGTGGCGGGACCCGGCCGTCGTCGGCCTTCGACAGGCCCAGGATCCCCGAAACGAAGCACTCGAGATCCGAAATGCCCTGCTGCGATCCACGGTAGATGTTGTAGCTGTCGGCCACCGGGACGGTGGGCCAGTCGACCCGGGCCACCGTACCCGTCTTCGAGAGCGTGATACCGGCCACCTCCGGCGGTAGCTCCAGCGGCATCTCGCATTCGTCGAGGATCAGGTTGCCGTTGCAGTCCTCCGCGGTTCCACCCGTGAGATCACACTCGTCGAGCACCAAGTTACCGTTGCAGTCCTGGCCGGTCCCGTTGGTGATGTCGTCGTGATCGGGGATCCCGTTGCCGTTGCAGTCCGGTTCACATTCGTCGGGGATGCCGTTGGCGTTGCTGTCGTTGCTGGTCATGCCCGAGATATCGACCGAGTCGTGTGAGCCGTTGACGTTGCAGTCGCCGAGACGCACGAAGTAGACGTCCTGCTCACCGTTGAACGTGGCGGAGTAGGCCAGTGCGGCCGTGTCGGTCTCCGAGACCATGTGGTAGTAGTCGCCGATCTTGTTCTGGACCGGATGGCCGACCGTCGAGTCGAACGGAGGGCTCACCGGTAGCCCGGCGGAAAACGTGACCCCGGCATCCAGCGAGTAAGCGTAATAAAGCTCGGACACCGTGGAGACTCCTCCGCGCGTGTCGTTCCAGACGACGTCGATGCGTCCACCCGGCGACACCGACATCGTGCCGAACCACTGGTAGGCGCCGTTGCCCACGGGATCGTCGTTGATCCGTTGCGGCGTGCTCCAGGTCACCCCCCGGTCCTCGCTGCGGATGAAGTGCACCTCCATCGGATCGAGGGTCCCGGGTGGATCCACCGAGCCGAGCATGTAGACATTGCCGCGGGTCGGCCCGGCCGAGCGATCGACGGCAACCCACACCTGCCCCATCAGACCGCCGGGGTTGGGCGGCAGGGAGAACGTGGTCTCGCCACCGAGGTCGACGTTGTTGAACATCGGGAAGCTCGGGGTCCCACCGGAGTCCTCGGCATCGTCGGAGCGCAGGATCAGATGCCCGTCTCCGTTGAGGGTCGTGCCGACGATGTAGAGCTCTCCGTCGGGTCCGACGTCGTCGGTACCCCACTTGGGATGCAGGGGCAGCACGTAAGGGCCCTCGAAGGTCGTCGCCGAGTCGGTCGAGCGCGTGAAGTCGGTCCCCGCCGCGCAGCAGGTGAACTGGGAGTTCCACAACGCGTAGATGTGACCGTCGCCGATGCCACCGCTGGTGTCGATCGTGTGCCAGTTCTTGTCGCCGCCGGGCGCGGAGATCGGCCCCGCCCAGCTGACGCCCTTGGTCGTCGAGACGAAGTACTCCGTAGTCGTGATCGAGCTGAGGCTGTAATAGTAGAAATCGCCGGCGCTGTCGGCGGCGAGCACCGGGTCGCTGCGGAATTGCCCCGGATCGAGCACGCCCGGGAAGTTCCACGTGGCGCCGCCGTCGTGACTGTAGGCCATCCCCGCCTGACGGAAATCCGACGCGATGGTATCGAACTGTCGCCAGCCGATCACGATGTTGTCCGGGTTGGTCGGATCGATCGCGATCGACGGCTCGTTGGCGGCGTCGCCGACGATGTTGTTCTGCATCGCGTCGATGTTGACCTGCACGGACTGGATCGAGCCGCGCACGACGACCGCTCTCGGGGAGCGGGGTCGGCTCTCGCGCGCCACCGGTTCCTTCGGAGGAGCGACTGGGGTTTCCCGGTGGCCGACGTCTCGATCGATCTTCGGGGACGTTTGATCTCCTCCCCGCACGGGGACCAGGAGCGAGCACACACACGCCAGAGCGATGATCGTTTGCCGGTTCACCCTCGGGACCTCCGTTCAGAAGGTTGAATGTACCGGGAAAACCACTCCAGGACGAACGTCAGGCGATCCAGACCGTCTTCCGGTTGACGAACTCGAGCATGCCCTCGCGGCCGAGCTCGCGGCCGAAGCCGGAGCTCTTGATGCCGCCGAAGGGCACCCGTGGATCCGATTTGACCAGTCCGTTGACGAAAACGGCGCCGCTCTCGATGCGTGGGATCAGCCGTTCGGCGCGCGACGGATCGGCCGTCCAGAGGCTGGCGCCGAGACCATACTCCGTGGCGTTGGCCAGCGCGATCGCCTCGTCGTCGGTCTCGAAAGGAAACAGCGTCGCCACGGGGCCGAACAACTCCTCTGTGGCCGCCGGAGACTCGAGCGCGGCGTCGACGAGCACGGTCGCCGGATAGAAGAAGCCGTCGCGCGGGGGGATCGTGCCGCCGCAAAGCGGTTTCGCCCCGGCATGCACGCTCCGGGCCACTTGGTCGGCGAGCCGGTCGCGCAGGTCGCGACGCGCGAGTGGCCCCAGCCGGGTGTCCGGGCTGCGCGGATCGCCGATCGTCTGCTCGCGCATCCGCTCGACGAAGGCGTCGCGGAAATCGTCGAAAACGTCCTGCTGGACGAGGAAACGCTTGGCTGCGATACAGCTCTGCCCGTTGTTGATGCAGCGAGACAGGATCCCCGTCTCGACGGCGTTCTCGATATCGGCGTCGTCGAGCACGATGAACGCGTCGCTTCCGCCGAGCTCCATGACCATCGTCTTCAAGTGCTCGCCCGCGTGGGCCGCGACCTGCTTGCCGCCGCGTGTGCTGCCGGTGAACGTGACGCCGCGGACGCGCGGGTCCGCGATGACGTCGGCCGCCTGCTCGTGGGTCAGGAACAGGTTGCGCACCACGCCGTCGGGGAGCCCGGCCTCGCGCAAAAGCGTCTCGATCCGTTGCGCGCACCGCGGTGTGTTGGGCGCGTGCTTGAGCAGCACGACGTTGCCGGCCATCAGCGCCGGGGCGGCGAAACGGAAGAACTGCCAGAACGGGAAGTTCCAGGGCATGATCGCGAGGATCGGACCGAGCGGCTCGAAGCGCACGGCCGCGGCGGAGCCGTCCGACTCTTTTGCTTCGGGTTCCAGGAACGCCGCCGCGTTCTCCGCGTAGTAGCGGCAGGCCCAGGCGCACTTCTTCGCTTCGGCCTCGCCCTCTTCGACCCGCTTGCCCATCTCGAACGCCATCAGCGCCGCCAGCTCGGAGGCTTGCCCATCGAGCAGATCGGCGGCTCGTGACACGCGTTGCGCGCGATCTTCGAGCGGTCTGCCTTGCCAGTCGGCCGCCGCCGTCCCGGCGGAACGGAGCGCCGCTTGGATCTCGCTCTCCGTGGCCGACGCGTAGCGCTCGATCTCCTCGCCGGTCGTGGGATCGATCGTGCGGAAGTCCATCGCGGCCGTCAGTCCGCCGTTGCCGGGGTCAACATGCCGTCCAGCGTCTCGAGCAGCAACGCGTTGAACTCGTCGGGACGCGTCATGTGCAGGTAGTGACCGACGTTCTCCATCAGGACCGCGTCGAAGTCGGCGTACTTCCGGTTGGTCTCGATCTGCGTCGGGTTCGGTGCCGCCGCGTTGATCGCTCGGATCGGCACACCCGCCTCGCGGAAGAGCGTAGGCATATCCATCTTGGCGAAGTCGTGCATCAGCGCCTTGCCCGCCGCCTCGTTGGACTCCTCGCAACCGACACGCCGGACTCTTGCGCCGATCTCGTCGACACCCTCCTCGATGAACATCTGGCCCACGAAGTTGGCGCACACGTTGCGGAAATCGGATTCGAAGGCGGCGACCATCTGCTGGATCATCGGATCGCCGAAATCGAAATCGGCATCTTGCAGGGTGTCCACCGCGACGATCCCGACGACACGGTCCGACATCGCGGCGGCGTGAAGCGCGACGTACCCGCCCATCGAGTGGCCGACGAGTACCGTCGGCCCCGGCGCGACGTGCTCGATCAGGCCGGCGACGTCCTCTCCGTAGCCCGCGATGGACCAGGTCTCGCGATCGTCGCCCCCCGCGCCATGGCCCGGTAAGTCGAGCGTGATCACACGATAGCGCTCGTTCAGCGGCCCGATCTGGGCGTCCCAGAACGAGCCCTCGCACATCCAGCAGTGCACCATCACGAGGGTGACCTCCCCCACGCCGTGCACGACGTACGGGACGGCCACGCCGTCGGCCGCCGTGTACACGTGCGCTCCCGGGCGAATCGCCGGATTGGGCGCGTCGACGGGATCCTCCGCGGGTGGGGTACCGCCGCAACCTGCCGCGATCACCGCGAACAAAATCGGAAACACGAGTACGCGCCGAGATCGTCGCATTGCCTGGCTCCTCGAGAGACTGAGAGTGAGAGGTAATCTTATCGTGGTTTCATCGTCTTCGGTGGGGAGGACCCCATTCGGAACCCCTTGCGCAAGGAGACCGCGACACTGCTACCCCTGCAGTTTGTCCTGCTGCGCTTCGGCGAGCCGCACGGGACGACGGATGCGGGAGGGGTGTTGCTGACCATCGCCCAGTGTCCCTTATTGCTGTTCGTGCTGTATCCCTGGAAGGAGTAGGCAACTCTTACGGATGATCTACATCGATGACAAACGGCTCGATCACGAGCAGTTCAGCGACGATCGCTCTCCGGCCGTGGCGAATCCCCAGCTCCCGTTGCCGCACTGCGAGTCGGCGCGGACGAGGTACCAGATGCCGGTTCCCGGCGGGGGCACGTAGGCGTGGACCGTCTCGAGCGCGTCGAGATCGTCGTCGAGACAGCTCTCGGATGGGCCGACGCCCCCGAGCTCGTCGAGCGATCCGCTCAGCACGTCGTAACGGACGCCGCTGCCGCCCTCGATCTCCATCGTCGGCCAGCTCAGCTTCGTTCCGGTCCCGTCGCGTTCGACCGTCAGCAGGCAGACTTCGGGTGGGACCGCCGCGTAGTTCGGGTTGAGGGGGGCGCAATCGCAGGGATCGCCATGCCCGTCGGCGTCGGTGTCGACCTGCATCGCGTTGGTGATGGCCGGGCAGTTGTCCTCGTAGTCGTTCAGACCGTCCAGGTCGTCGTCCGTCCGACAGATCCCGGCGCTACCCGCCTCGTGGATACGCCGTGTCTCACAGACCGAGAGCGCGCGATCGAAGATCATGATGTCGTCCAGCAGGCCGTCGTAGGCGGTCGTCGACCCGATCCAGCTGCGCCCGAACCAGAGGTCACCGCCGTTGGCCAGCCCCGAGAGATCCTCGGGGTAGACGCGACGCGCCGACACGCCACCGTCGGCGTGGATCTCGACCGTCTTGACGCTGTGACGGTAGACGGCCGCGATGTGGTGAAAGACGCCGTCGTCGAACCTGCGCGTGGTTTGGGTGGTCCCGTAGCGGATCGTGTCGGTGCATCCGGCCCAGATCTCGCCGTCATCCGGGCCGGGACTCGAAAAGAGGCTGGTCTTGATGCGTACCGCGTAGGGGTACGGGAAGTTCCAGTCGCGGTACTTGGTCACCAGCGCCAGATTGCCGTTGTCGTTGACGGGCAAGCTCTTCATCCACATCAGGATCGAGTACTCGTCGGTCGCCACGAAGTCGAGGTCGGGATGCGCTGCGACGCGCGCGTGGGCCTCCCCGTCCGAGAAGTCCCACGCCTGGCCGACCATCCCCGGCGAGAACTGGACGAACGGTGATTCCTGCGGCGTGGCGTCCTGGGCGTGGTGCTCGTCCGAGAGCCGGTTTTCGAAGCGTTCGTCCCCGACGCCCTCCCCCGGCCACCAGGCCACCGCGTTCGGCGGGATCTGCGTGCATTGCTGGGCGGATTGCGGGACGGTGCACAGCAAGACGAGCGAGAGAACCAGGGCCCATCGAGGCATCGAATTCATCGTTTTCTCCTTGTTACCCGTTCCAGACGGAAAACGAAGATGGGGTTACAGGCCGGCGTAACCGATGCGGCCCGTTTCGTCTCTAAGTAGCGGCGGAGACGACCGCCGCGGAGACGCGATGCTGCTTTCCCTGGAGAGGGTCCGGGCTCATGCCAGGTTCGGGCATAATCGGACCACGCACCGGCTTGTTGGGGTCGCGATGACACGACGGTTCCAGACGACTCGCTGGAGTCTGATCTTCGCCGCCGGCCAGACCGGCGGGCCGGAATCGCGCCAGGCGCTGTCGAGCCTCTGCGAGTCTTACTGGTACCCGCTCTACGCGTTCGTCCGGCGCCAGGGACATTCTGCCGACGCGGCGCGGGACCTGACCCAGGCCTACTTTTTGACGTTCTTGGAAAAGGACTACCTGTCCGATGTCTCTCCGGAAGGCGGGCGGTTCCGTTCGTTCCTGCTCGCCTCGTTGAAGCACTTCCTGTCCAAGGAGCGGGACAAGGAACGGGCCGTCAAACGCGGGAGCGGGCGCGTGGTCCTGGAGATCGACCTCAACGACGCGGAGAGTCGTTTTCTCGCCGAGCGCAGCGGCGACGACAGTCCGGAGCTGGCGTTCGAACGCCAGTGGGCGGCGACCATGCTCGAGCGAGCGATGGAGAGGTTACGCAACGAGTTCGTCGACGCCGGCAAGGAACCGCTGTTCACGTGCCTCCGCGGCCACCTCGCCGGCGATGCGAAGGCCATGACCTATACGGAGATCGGCGAGCGGTTGAAGATGTCCAACGGCGCGATCAAGGTCGCGGTGCACCGCGGCCGCCGCCGCTTCGGTGAGTTGCTGAGAACCGAGATTGCCGAGACGGTCGCCCACCCGGACGACATCGACGAGGAGGTGCGTCACCTGTTGGGGATCCTGCGCCGATGAGCGATCGCTGCCCGACGTGTGGAGCGGAGATCCCGGAGGCGGGCGCGGACTGTCCGGCCTGCCTGATGAACCTCGCGATGGGCGACGTCGTGCGTGGCGAAGCCTCGGAAGAGGCGGAGGCGAGCTCGCTCGAGGCCGAGACGCGGCTGGGATCGACGATCGGGCCGTATAAACTCGAGCGCGTCCTCGGCGAGGGCGGCATGGGCGTCGTCTACCTGGCGCGCCAGGACGAGCCGATCCGCCGGCAGGTCGCGCTCAAGATCATCAAGATCGGGATGGACTCCCGCGAGGTGCTCGCGCGCTTCGACGTCGAGCGCCGGACGCTGGCGTTGATGGATCACGCAAACATCGCTCGTGTGATTGACGCCGGTGCAACACCCGGCGGGCGTCCGTACTTCGTGATGGAGCATGTGGACGGCGTCCCGATCACGGAGTATTGCGATACAGGCCGTTTGGGAGTCGTCGAGAGGATCGAGCTTTTTCTTTCGGTCTGCGATGCGATCCAGCACGCGCATCTCAAGGGCATTATCCATCGTGATCTGAAACCCGGGAACGTGCTCGTCGCCGAAGTCGACGGCCGGCCGGTGCCGAAGGTAATCGACTTCGGCCTGGCCAAGGCGACACGCCAGGATCTGGCCGAGCGCACGGCATTCACCCGCCTCGGTCGCTTGATCGGCACGCCGGAATACATGAGCCCCGAACAGGCCGGTCTCGTCGACGGCGACGTCGACAGCCGCACCGATCTCTACTCCCTCGGCATCCTCCTGTACGAGATCCTCGCGGGAGCTCCGCCGCTGGACGCGGCGAGCCTTCGCGAGGCGGGTCTCGAGGGCCTGTTGCGCAAGATACGCGAGGCGCCGTCGCCGCGACCGAGCGTGCGCATCAGCTCGCTGGGCGAGGCCGGTGTCGAGATCGCCGCCAACCGGCGAACCGACCGCATCACGTTGATGAAGCGCTTGAAGGGCGACCTCGACTGGGTCGTCATGAAGACGATCGAGAAGGATCGCGAACGGCGCTACGCGACGGTGCAGGAGTTGGCCGCGGATCTACGTCGCTACCTCAACCACGAGCCGGTCGAGGCCGGCCCTCCCGGCGCGATGTACCGCGTCGGCAAGTTCGTGCGGCGGCACCGGCTGGGGGTCACGGCGGCGGCGGCCGTCTCGATGGCCCTCGTGATCGGTGTCCTCGGCACATCGATGGGCTGGGTGCGGGCGTTGCGCGCCGAGCGGCGTGCGGCGGACGAGGCCGAAGCGGCCAAGCAGGTCAGCGACTTCATCGTCGACCTGTTCGCCGCTTCGCGGCCCGGAAACGTGCCTCCCGAGACGATCACCGCACCCGACATCCTCGCGACCGGCGCCGAGAAGATCCACACCGAGCTGGCCGGGCAGCCGCTGATTCAGGCTCGGATGATGGTCACGATCGCGGGTGTCTATTACGCCCTCAGCATGTACGAGGAGGCCTTGGCCCTGGCCGAGGAGGCTCTGCGCATCCGCCGCGAGGAGCTGCCCGCCGATCACCCGGACGAGAGTCAGTCCCTTATTCAGGTGGGCGTGGCGTTGAGAGAACTGGGACGCTTCGAGGAATCCGAGCAAGCGATCGGTGCGGCTCTCGAGATCCACGATCGCACACTCGACGCCCATGACAGGAGCCGGACCTCCGGTTTGGTCGAGCTCGCCGGGCTCTACC
>JBFFZZ010000050.1:0-14549 GCA_041568335.1 Candidatus Polarisedimenticolaceae bacterium
GATCGTCGTGGCCGTGCTGGCCAGCACGGCGCCCCAGACCTCGCGTGTGCCCTGAAGCGCGGAGTCGAACCTCGATTTCCCCATCTGCCGGTGGCGGTAGATGTTCTCGAGCACGACGATCGAGTTGTCGACGACCATGCCGACCGCGAACGCCATCCCCGCCAGGCTGATCACGTTCAACGTCCGGCCGAAGGCGTTCATCGCGATGAACGATCCGACGACGCTGATCGGGATCGCCACCGCGATCACCAGCGTGCTCGACGCGCTACGCAGGTACAGCAAAAGAGTGACGATCGCCAGGAACCCGCCGATGATCAGGCTCTGGATCACCAGGTCGATCGCCCCTTTGATGTAGACCGTCTCGTCGTAGGCCTGGTCCAGCATGAGGCCCATCGGCGCCAGCCGCTCGGCGTTGAGACGGGCCACCGTCTCCGTCAGACCCGCCATCGCGTCGAGCACGTTGGCGCCCGGTTCCTTGACCGCGTTGATCGCGAGGACGATCTCGCCCTGGTTGAAGACGTAGGCGCCCGGCTTGCGGAAGCTCAGCTCGACACGGGCAACGTCGCGCAGGTAGACGGGGACGCCGTCACGCGAGGCGACGACGATGTTGGCGATGTCCTCGGTCGACTGGTACTCGCCGATCGTCCGCACGACGTAGCGTCGCTTGCCCTCGTCGAAATCACCACCCGAGAAGTTGCGGTTCTCATTGTCGATCGCGGCGCGCAGCTCGCCGATCGTTACGGAGTGCGCGACCAGCCGCGCGGGATCCACGATGACCTGCATCTCCTGCTGGCGCCCGCCGTAGATGCCCGACGCGGCGATGCCGGGGACACGCTCGAACTCCGGCTTGATGAAGTCGTCGGCAAAGTCGTAGAGCGCGAAAATCTCGCCGTCGTATGGGTCGTCGCCCGCCGGTTTGAGGACGAACCAGGCCGTCGCGTTGGCGGTCGGGTCGACGGTGCGGATGACCGGTTTGTTTGCGTCATCGGGGTAGTCCGGGACCTGTTCGAGCCGGTTGCCCACCTGCACCAGCGCGGCGTCGATGTCGACGCCGACCTGGAACGTGAGCAGGATCGTCCCCTGGCTCGAGCTCGACTGGCTCTCCATCTTGATCAGCCCCTCGAGCGACTTGAGCTGATCCTCCTGCTCGAGGACGATCTCGCGCTCGATCTCCTGCGGGCTGGCGCCGGGCCAGAAGGTCTGGACCGTGATCTCCGGATCCTCGACGTTGGGGGTCAGCTGCACCGGTAGACGGAACAGCGAGATGAAGCCGAACAGCACGACGAGGATCACGCCGACCGCCGTCGATACGGGGTAGCGGATCGACTGTTCGATCAGCCTCACGGGTCCGGGTAGTCCTGCGGACGGCCTTCGACCCTTTGGTCCGGCTGCAGACGCTCGTTGCCGCGCGTGATCACCTTGTCGCCCGGGCGGATCCCACCGTGCACGGCGATCCAGGAGCCCTGGCCGGCCCCGCTCTGCACCGGAACCATCTCGGCGGTGTTGTCCGCGGTCAAGCGGTAGACCGCCTCACCCGGTCCGGTGCGCACGACGGCATCCTTGGGAACCATCGTCGTGGCGGTCACGGCGCCCAAGGGCATCGCGACGGACGCCAGCATGCCGACGCCGATCCGGCCGTCCTTGTTGGACACCGAGACCTTGACGGGGAACGTGCGCGCGCGGTCTGCGGCGCGCGGGATGATGCGCTCGATCGTCCCGGTCCGGACCGAACCCGGCAGCGCCTGGAACGTGATCTGCACTTGCTCACCGCGCCGCAACGCGTCGTAGTACCGCTCCGCGACATCGATATGGATCTCGAGCCGATCGAGCGAGACCATCTCGGCCACACCGCCACCGCTCGTTACCCACTGGCCGACTTCGGTCAGCTTGCGAGTCACCACCCCGTCGAACGGGGCGCGCACGTCGAGCAGCGCCAGGCTGAGCTCGAGCTGATCGATCTGCGCCTGGTTCTGCGACTCGCGACCCCGCCACGCGGTAAATTCCGAGATGGCATCGTCGAGATCCTGCTGCGAGAGAACGTCCGCTTCGAACAACTCACGAGCTCGCTCGAGGCTGCTCTCGGCCAGCTGCCGCCTCGCGCGCGACTCTGCGAGGCGGGCCACCGCCTCCTTGTGCTGGAGCGCGTACCAGTCGGGCCGGATCCGTACGAGCACCTGGCCCTTGCTCACGCGTTCGCCGTCCTGCGCTTCGATGGAGAGGACCTTGCCGGCCACCTCGCCGGCGACGACCGCGGACATGCGTGATTCCACGGTGCCGGGCAGCCGCACCTCGGCGCGCAGCTCCACGCTGCGGGCCTCGGTGTAGCGGACCGACGCCACCTCGGAGGGATCCTGCGCGGTGACCGGATGGGCCACGACCAGCGAGGTCATGAGGAGCAGGGGCGACAGCCCCTTCACGCGCGATCGATCCATGGCGATTCCTTGCGGGGAAGAGCGCGGTATTCTAGTCCACGATACCGCCAAAGCGCCCGGTTATACTGGAGTTTGCAGCGAAAGGGGCCTCGGGTGCGGTGAGCGGCACCGTTCGAAGAACCATCCGCGCGGCCGGGTTGCCGGCAAGGGCGTCCGCGATTGTCGGGTAACACCAGATTCGTCTTCGGCGAGTTCGTTCTCTGTCCCTCCCGGCGGATGCTGCTCCGAGCCGGTCGGGAGATCGCGCTGATCCCGCGCTACTTCGATCTGCTTCATCTGTTGATCCGACGTCGCGACGAGGCGATCGCGCGTCGCGAGATCCTGGACGACGTATGGTGTGACGTCGTCGTATCGGACGGGGCCCTCAGCCAGGCGGTGCGAACGCTTCGGCGGGCGCTCGGGGACGATCCACGTTCGCCGCTCTTTATCCGTACGGTTTCGCGTCACGGGTATCAGTTCATCTACGCCGACGTGCGGGAAGAGGAAGCGACACGCCCGCTCGAGCAGACCACCACGGCCGATGGCCCGGAGACATCCGAGGCGGCGGGCATCGAGGCGGTCTTCGCCCGGCTGGTTTCGGACTCGGCCGAGGATGCGCGCCGTGAAGCGGCGGAAAACCTCCACCGCCTGGGTACGTCGGATGCGGTTGGCCTTCTCCGCTCGGGCGCCGATCACGCGAAAGCACGCGCGATGTTGCGCGACGCGCGTTGGGACCTGCCGGACGCCGGTCCGGTCCCGATCTTCGGAGAACCGGACGCGTTACGGACGCTGTGCGAGCTGTTCGCGCTGCGGTTGCGGCGCATCCTGCGTCTCGCCGGCCGCCGCTATCTCGCCGCGATCGGCGGCGCGGCGGTGACAGGCCTCGTCGCCGGCTTTCTCGGCGGCCTCGCGCTGTACCTCGGGCCGGGTTCGGAGGCGACCGCCGTCGTGCTCGGTCTGTTGCCGCTCGTCGGGCTGGTGATCGGTGCGGCAGGCGCGTCCGGTGTGGCCGCCGGTTTGTGTAGCGCCGAAGCGCTGATCCGCTCGAGGCGCGGCCTCGCCCTGGTGCTGTTCGGCGCAGCGGGCGGGGGAGCGATCGGTCTCCTCGCGCACTCGATCGGTGCGCTCGTCCTGCAAGGTCTGTTCGGACAGGACCTGTCTCCCGTCGCGGGTGGTTCGGAAGGCCTGGTTCTGGGCGCGGCGACCGGTGCGGGCTACGCGCTGGCCACCCCACGTCCCGGGGGAGGGATGGCCACGCCGCGGGGCCGCGCGCGCATGCTGACCGCCGGTCTGGCCGGTGTGATCGCGGCCCTCGCCGCCGCGCTGCTGACCTGGACCGGGAGTTACCTCGGAGCCCTCAGTCTCGACTTGCTGGCGAACAACTTTCCCGGATCCCAGGTCGGTCTCGAGCCGCTCGCGCGGCTGCTCGGCGAAGAGAGTCCGGGGCCGGTGACCAAGCTGGCCATCGGCGCGTGGGAAGGCTTCATGTTCGCGTTCGGTACGGCCTTCGGGTTGACTCACCGGCCGAAGTAGAGCCCGTCGTGGCCGCTGCCGGACTCTCGGCCGGATCGCAAGGAGATGGCGCGGACTAATCGTGTCCGGGCATCGGTCTGGGGAGCAATCGGGTCAACCGATCCGCCTCGGCGAACAGTGGGGGGAATCCGGGCTCGTCCCGGAGTTCCTCGAGGCACCGGGATCGGCTCACCCCGCCGACGCCACCGTCACCACGCTGGACGACCTCGCGGATGTACTCGAAGGCTTTCGGTTTGTCCCCGCGCTCGGTGGCCAGGCACGCCAGATCCGCGAGCGAGACGGTTACCTCGTGTCCTTCCTCTCCGACCACGCGCTTCCACGCCGCGAGCACCCGCAGCCCGAGTCGATCCGCTTCGTCGTAATGCCCCTTCATCGACAGGACCCGGGCCAGTTCCCGATCCAGGGAGATGTTCAACGGGTCATCCTCGGACAGGACACGACGCGCGACGAGACTTGCCCGCCTGTAAGTTCCCTCGGCTTCCGTCAGCCGGCCCTGGCCTCTCCAGGCATTGGCCAGGTAAAGCTCGCCACGCAGGGTGCGGGGGTGCTCCGCCCCCGCAATCCGGAGCCAAAGATCGCGGGTCTCCGCCGCCAGCATCTCGGCTTCCTCCCACCGTTCGTCAAACAGGAGAAGCATGATCAATCCATTCCGCGAAACCAGAGTATCCGGATGGTCCACGCCCAGAACCTCGGTCTGAGTATCGATACAACGACGATAAAGGAGCTCCGCATCGGTGCGCGTCTCCGGGAACCAGAGATAGTGGTCCGCGAGCATCCGCGTCGTGGTGAGCGTGTCGGGGTGACGCTCACCCAGGATTCGGCGCTGAGCTTCCAGTACCTCGCGCACGATGGGCCCAGCGTCCGTGTACATCCACGATGTGCTGGCCAGCAGCGTACGAAGGGTTTCGGGGTGCTTCTCGCCGAGAACGTCACGTTGCAGGTCGAGTGTTTCGTTCCACAACACGGTGGCTCGATCACGTCGGGATCCCGCTCGATAGAACCAGGCGAGATCGTACATCGAGCGCAGGGTGTCCGGGTGGCGCTCACCGAGGACGCGCTTGCGCGTATCGAGCACGTCGCGTATCAGGGTTTCCGCCTCATCGATCCTGCCGGTGCGGAAACGAAGCGTCGCCTGCTCGGCCCGGCTTTCCAGGGTCTCGGGGTGCTCCTCGCCCAGGGCGGTCACACGAAGCTCCAGCGCGTCGTCGATGAGCGGCACCGCCCGGTCGTGCAAGCCGAGATTCGCGTAGACGACGCCGATGATGTGCAGCATCGATGCGCGTACCCGAGGATCCTCGTCGAACTCGCTCCGGACCCGAGCGGCCGCCGTATCGAGGATCTGCCGCGCGGTGACGACCTCGCCGACAGCTCGTTCAGGGTCGCTGGTCCGGAAGACGTCGACCAAAAACTCCGAAACCCGTTCGGCCCTGGCGCGTTCCCGCCGGGTCTCGGCAAGCTGGCCGCTCATGGCAAAGCCGAACGCGCCTACGAGTACGACGAACGCTGCCACGGCCCCCACACCGATTCGATGCCGCAGAACGAACTTACTCGTTCGGTACCGCCAAGTGTCGGGTCGGGCCGCAACCGGATGACCCGCCAAGTGGCGAGCCAGGTCCTCGGAGAGATCCGCCACCGAGGCGTATCGTCGCCCCGGCTCCTTGCGTAACGCCATGGCCAGGATGTTGTCGAGGTCGCCGCTCAGAAACCTGCACCGTCGGAGCGACGTCGCGTTGTCCTCGGAGATCGACCGCAAGACGGCGACGCTCGGCTGCTCGGGTTCCTGTTCGCAGATCGCGCGGAGCAACTCGTCGACACGATCGGTTTTCGTCTTATAGGGGTGCACTCCCGTCAACAGTTCGTAAAGCAGAACGCCCAGCGAGTAGACGTCGCTGCTCGTCGAGATCGGTTCGCCGCGGATCTGCTCCGGGCTGGCGTAGTCGGGTGTGAGCAGTCTCAACGTCGATGCGGTAGGCCCCGCGGTGTCCGTCGAATCGGAACCCAGCAACTTGGCGATGCCGAAGTCGAGGAGCTTCGGGACACCTTCGGCGGTCACCAGGACGTTGGCCGGTTTGAGGTCCCGGTGAACGATCAGGTTACGATGCGCGAACTGAACGGCATCGCAAACCTGCCGGAACAGGTTCAACCGCTCGGTCCAGTCGAGCTCGTTGTGACCGCAATAGTCATCGATCCGCTCACCATCCACGAACTCCATCACGACGTAGGGAGTTCCTCCTTCGGTCGCTCCCCCATCGAGCAATCGAGCGATGCTGGGGTGCTCGAGCCGCGCGAGGATCCGGCGTTCCAGCTCGAAGCGGCGCAGCAGCTCCTGGCTGAACAGGCCGCGGATCAGTTTGATCGCGACCCGCTGATGGAACTCGCCGTCGCGTTCGGCCAGGAAGACCTTGCCCATCCCGCCGCGCCCGAGCTCCCGAATCACGACGTAGGAGCCGACGCGTTGACCCGCCACGGGTGTCGACTCGCGCGGAGAGGAACCGGCGGTCTTCTCGATGGCCCTGGCGATGAACTCACCGGCCCGATCGTCGGCGTCGAACAGCGCTTCAACGAGCTGGCGCAGCTTCTCGTCCCGGCCGCATGCACGGTCGAGGAAGGCGGATCGATCGGGCGGATCCAGATCCGCGGCACGCTCGAAGAGATCCTCGACTCGACTCCACGTATCAGGTTGCATCGACTTCCGTACCGGTCAGGTCATGGAACAGCCAGGCACGAGCCAGCCGGAGGTCGCGCTTGACCGTGGCCCTGGAGATACCCAAAGCGACGGCGATCTCGTCATAGGTCAAACCACCGAAATAATGCAGTTCCACCGTACGACTCTTGCGTTCGTCCAAGGTGGCCAACCGATCCAGCGCCGCGTCCAGCTCGACGAGATCGTCAGGCGGCTCCGGCGCGACGGTCAAGCCTTCGTCCAGCGCCGACATGGCTGCACCGCCACCACGCTTGAGACGCCTCTTGGCCTTGGCGTGATCCACCAGAATGCGGCGCATGGCGCCTGCGGCGACGGCAAAAAAGTGCGCCCGATCGTTCCAATCCACGTCCATACGGATGAGCCGGGTGAAGGCTTCGTGAACGAGATCCGTGGCCTCGAGCGTGTGGCCTTTACGCTCGCCGGACAGGTAGCGTCTCGCCAGGCTCCTGAGTTCGTCGTAGACGAGCGGGGCGAGCTCCCCGAGGGCATCCTCGTCGCCCTGGCGCCAACGCAGCAGTAAGCTCGTTGTCGCGTCGGTCTTCACGTGGTCCACGACGTCTCTCCCCTGCGCCGATGGACAGAAATGTACCCCAACGCGGGGATCGACGATCGGGGCGGCCGGAACTCCCGGATTTAACGGGATTCCGCGTGCCGTGTCTCGAATGACCCTGCCGGGATTCCCGTGTCGCTTTGCAAGGCATCCATGTACGAGTTCGAGGAGGATCCATGCGAGCTGAAAGAATCCCCGTCCTGTTTTTTGTGTCGACCCTGCTATTCGCCGCGGTACTGCCGATCCGGGCTCAGCAGTGTGAGGCATCCCTGACGCTCCGCGACGACGGCATGGGCATCAACTGGGTCAATCTGGGACCGGTGGCGACGCCCCTCTACGTACCGACGTGCAATCCGTTGAACTCTTTGTGCTGGGAGGGCCCCTACGCGTCGGGAAGCGGGCAAATCTACGGAAACGGCAAGGTGCTCGGGGGTGTGATCGATACGCACGTCCGAGGTGCGACGACGGGACAGGCGCAGGCGCGGATGACGGCCGAACTTCTCATCCACGACGTGGTCTTTGCGGGCACGGGAACCGAGACCTACTACGCCCGGCTGGAGTACGACTGCGATTTCCAGAGCGCCTCGCCGGACAACTTCTACGAGTACATTGTCCGCGCCCGGCTGGGTCCGACACCGGAGTCGGGGTTCGTTCCGATCAGCGGGGTGATTCCCGGAACGCAGTGGCAGGGTTCGGGTTCTTTCTTCCTGGGACCCTGGACGGTATCGAAGGGAGTGGCCCTCGATTTCATCGTCGACACCATCACGCGTCGTAACAAGATCGGCACCGGGCGGTGCATCGTGCGGTTCCCGACATCCGGGCCCCTGTTCGTCTTCGGACAGAACAACTCGCCGGCGGACCCTAGCATGCCTGCATGTTCGAACGTCTGCGGCGGCGGATTCATGCAGGGCGCTTGCGCGATCGGACCCGGCCAGGCATCGCCTCCGCAGACACCGCCGCTCACGATCGGCGCGATAACCCCGAGCGCTAACCAGTTCGGGGCGATCGACTTGTCGATCCAGTATTCTCCCGCGTGCGGCGCGGTGGACCATAACGTTCACATCGGGCGGCTCGACGATCTCCGCGCAAACGGCGCGGTTACCTGGTCGAGCGCGCAGTGCGGCATCGGGATCACGGGAGCGGCGACAGTAACGTTGCCCGAGGCAGAGAACAGCTTCTTCATCGTTGCCGGTACGGACGACGCCTTCCTAGAGGGCCACTACGGCCAACAGAGGCCGCCGCACAATACGTGCGGTGAGTTGCTGGAACTTACCGAGGCGACATGTGATCCCCCCTGATCGGTTGAATTCGCGCCTCTCGTTTCGAACAAGTGCAGGAGATTCTGGTATCTGCGTTGCCCATCGAGCAGACGGCGCGAGAGGAATAATCCCCCGAAGGAGCCCCGCCTGCGGGGGGCACCCTCAAAGACCGCTGTCGCTCCAGGTGCCAGGGACGATGACGTAGCGATCGCCGGGAATGACGAGACCCGGATCGTAGTAATACATAGCCGATCCCGACGTTCTCAAATCGCCGGCGACGAAACTCCCGTGCTTGTCGCCGCTTCCGGTCATCGTGAGAGGATGGTTCGGGGCGTAGATGGTGAGCCAGGTCGGAGCGCCTCCCCCGAAGGTCCAGTTCGAGTCGTCGCTGCCGCAGGCCCAGATTTGCAGGAACTCGGCGGCACCGTTCTGATTGATGAAACCCGATGCGCCGACGTCCAACTCGCGACTGAGGTAGATCGTGACTTTCTGACCGATGGGGATGATGATGGCTCCGCTGCCGGTTTTCTTGAAGTCGCGGTAATAGTAGGTTCCTCCGGCATACGTCTTGTCGGAACCACCGGTCAGATTGAGGTCTCCGGTTGCGGGGTCGAAGCCGACGCCGGGACCCACCGGAACGCCACCGAAGGGGGTTGTCGGGCATGGGATGTCGGGAAGCGACTGAGCGTCGGCTCCACTGGTTGAGGTCCCCGTGACGTAGGTCGGATCGGTCACCGTGCCGGCGGCGTCGGCATCTCCGATGACGGCGGGGGTACCCCCGGTGAACTCGATGTCGGCGTTCGATCCCACGGTTCCGTGTGCTTCGCCGGATCCACCGAGCCGCAGCAGATCACGTCCGTACAACCCGTACGTGAACGGCGTGAATTCACGCTCGACCACCACCTCGATCGTCCGTTCGGCGGCACGGAAGCTGCCCGTCGATTCCAGCACGACGTAGTTGTCGGTGTCGTCGGTGGCGCCGCCGAGATCGATCGGGACCGTGCCACGCGGGAACGCCGGCGCGATGTTGTTCGTCACGACGACGCTGTACCTCCCCTCGTCGAGCGGTTGGTTGCTGAACATCGTGCCGCCGGCGGTCAGCAGCGCGTCGATGTCGGTCGTCGGCAGCAGCGCGCGCGTGTGCTCGATCCCGGCCTCCGCAATGTTGAAGGACTTACCGGCATTCGTTTGGTTGACCGCGATCGAGCGCTCGCTCAGCGAGGAGCTCAGGAAGGCGGCGCCCAGCAGCAGCAGCACGGCGAGGATCATCAACGCCAGCAGCAACGCGGAACCGCTCTCGCGGTCGGTGCGGGTAAGGGAGGTCATGTTCACACCAGGTTCCTCGGCCTGACGTCGATGGAGAGGTCGTAGGCGGCGGCCTGCCCGGTCACGGTTTGCCCCTCGATCCGGATCGTCGCCGTGATCCGGCGGATGTCCCACAGGGTCGTCCCGGTCACCGGGGCGGTCAGCGGTACGTTGGTCGGTTGCGTGCCGTCGGCATAGGCGAAGCCGAAGCTCGTCAGACCGGTGGCGATGACCTCGACGGTGGGTGCCGGGAAGGCGGATCCGTTCCACGAGGAGAACTCGCGCAGCAACAGGCCGGACTGCTGCCGGTAGGTGACGCGATCGAGGGTGTCGTCCCCGCTGACGTCGGCAAGGAACGTCACCCTGTCCGCCGTGGCGGCCTGGAAGACCGATGGGGTGGTTTGCAAGGCGATCTGATTCAACGGGTCGAACCCGGCCATGCGCAGCTCGCGCGCGAGCATCTCCAGCCCGACACGAGCGTTCTGATGCGTCTCCGTTTGAGTCTGCCCGCGCTGGTAGGCGCGCTGGTTGCTCAGGTAGATCGCGGTGACTCCGAGGACGAGGAACGACATCACCAGAATGCTGACCAGCAGCTCCGGCATCGTGAAACCCGCTTGTACGTGGCGAGACCGCACCATCACTCCGCCATGAACGACGTGAGCTGCACGAAGCGACCCGACGGGGAAGTGGTCGACACGTCGATCCGCTTCACATCGGCGATCGGCGTGTCGTCGGCGATCCGCGTGACACGAGTGAATCCGGCGAACTCGCCGCTCAACGTCTCGGTGGTCGTTCCGGCGGTCAGCGCGGTTGAATCGTAGGTCTGGTTGCGGATCCACTCCATACGCTGCTGGCCGAGGACCAGCGCGGTCGTCTCCTCGCCGCTCCGATCGACGCTCTGCAACGAGGTCACCGACATCGAGGCGATGGCCAGCAGGCCGCCCGAGATCAGGGCCAGCGCGACGAGAACCTCGACGAGACTGAATCCTGCTTCGCGCGTCATCGGAGTTGGGTGGCCCCGGCACGAGAAACCACGATCGTCCTCGTGCGACCCGCGGCATCGGCGACGACGAGGGTGAGCGGAAAGAGGACCGTCGCGCACGTGTTGACCGAGGCGCCGATCGGGTTGAACATGATTCCGCCGACGGGGCTGCCCGAGGCGTCGCGGATCGACTGGATGGTGATCCCGCGGTAGGCTTCCCCGAGGTCGAACCAGCCCTCGATGACGTTCGTTCCGTCTTCCGCGGCCGATGCCGCGGGAAAACCACAGGAACCGGTCGTGTCGCGGACGACCCGGTACGTGCTTGCAGGGCGTCCGGCGTTCGGTCCCCACTGGAAACCGATGACCGCGTTCCGGCTGGTGGCCAGCGACTGGCTCGAGCGCAACTGCCAGAGCACGTGCCGCGCCGCCGCCTCGCGGCGGTGGGTGCGAATCGTGTTGAGTGCGACGGGAAGCGAGACCGCGGTCATCACGAGGATGACGACCAGGACCACGCCGAGCTCCGTCGTACTGAAGCCCGACTGTGGGCGCACCGTCCGCTTCCGTTCGCGGCTGCACCGTACAGGCACTCTTCACCCTTCTTCTGAAGCAACCCCCCCACGTCAAAACTGGTTTCCGAGCGCCGTCGGGTCAAACGCAGCCTGATTTCGAAATCGAAATCGCCGGTTTACAAACGCTCGCGCGCGGTGGATATCAGGCGCTCGGGCGCGGGGAACGTCGAGATCCCGGCCGCAGGGTCGCCCGCGTTCCGCAAGTACCAACGCCGCGTCTCCGGATCACGCCGGATCACGACCACGCGATAAGCCTGCCCGTCGGCCAGATCGCGCAGCAGTCCGAGTCGGGACGAGTCCGACGGCGGATCGGTGGGCAGGACGTCGACCGGGTCCAGCCCCCCCGACGGGTCGTGGGCCTTGCAGAACGCGACCAGCACATTCCCCGGATCGGTCGCCTCGACGCCGAGCACCTCACCGCGCTCGTTGGACTGGACTCGTGCATAGGCGTCGACCGGCAGTGCCGACAACTCCGTGGGTGGCAGAGACGCCGGCCGACTCGGCTTGGCCGGGACCGCGGCCGCGCGTCCGGTTTGCGTCCCCGCAACCGGGTCGTTGAACTCCCGGTCGAACGAGCGGACGAGGAAGATACCGGCCGGCAGCGCGACGAGGGCCACCACGGCGACAGCCACCAGACGGGTCCGTCTCGACGGCGGGCGGTAGTGGGCGACGATCGGTTCGCGAGCTTGACGCTTGCGCAGGATCGCCAACAACGAGGTGCGGTTGTCGGCGATGTCGTAGGCGTCGTCAAGACGGATCCGGTGTCGCGCGACCAGCCGTCTGGAGAAGGCTTCGCGACCACCCCGTTGAATGGCTTGAGCCTCGGTCAGCGTCCCGGCATCGATCGCCGGCTGAAAAGCGGGATCGATGTGTCGCTTTCGACCCGAGGCCGGAGACGCGGCCGGTTCCGCGGCGGGTGGAGGTTCGTTGAGGATGTCTCGCACATCGGCCAGCGTCAGCATCCCCAGCAGCATCGAGACCGCCGACGGCAGATCGACACCGAGCTCGATGGCCAACCCGCGGGCCCTCGTGTGCAAATCCTCGAGCATCGGCGTGGTATGCGGCTTATCGAATCCGTACTCCTGATCGCATTCCGGGCACAGGTGGCTCGAGTGCCCGGTTTCGTCGATCCACACCGTCGAGTGGCAAGTCGCGCAACGCAAGCTCATCGATGCCACGGATTGGAGATCGTTCTCGGGCCGCTGCGTGACCAGCGTCATCCAGCGCGCCGAGTCCTCGAGCGAGCTCGGGTAGAACAAGCAGCCGTACTCCAGGCCGCCACCCCGTCCCCCGGGCCGGGCGTCGCGCACGCTCAGGTCGCCACGGACGATCAACCCGCGGTAGCGCACGATCGCCGGAACCGGCAAATCGCCCTCTTCGATCGCCGCATCGTGGTCGTCCAACGCGAAGGCGATCCCCGACGCGCTGACCGTGACGACGTCGCCGCGAAGCGGCGTTGCATCGGGGCCGTGCCAGGCGAACTCCAGCGTGGCCGCTCCCGACGGCAGCTCGGTTCGCGCGTCCCGTCGAGTCCACGTCGCGTTCTGGTTCATCTCGGACCGCTCCCGGGAGTGCTGGGCTGACCCACCCCTTGGTGAATATGAGAGCCCTATTGGCGCCGGTCAAGATGACGTCCTCAGTCCCGTCATTTCTCGCTCGAGCCGCCCCAACTCCTCGACGCGATGTTCGGCAGACTGTCGGCCGCCCATGCGTCCTGTTCGCGGAGATCGTCCATTCGGTTGCGCCAGCCCAGGTGCCGGCCGTTGTCGTGGACGTCTTCGTCGTCCTCGAGGGAGAACAGGCCCTCGTGGATCGTCTGGTTGCCGAGCATCCCCTGAGTGAAAGCATCGAGTCCCTCGAAAAGCGGAACATCCGCGATACTGATCGAACGAGTGATCAAACCGCCGCCGTGTCGGGCTCATGGACGAAGAGGGTGTCGTCGTCATGTCGGCTGAGGGGCATGCGCCACCAATAACGCCGGGACACACCTCATGTGCATCCGGCGAAACCGCGGTTGTTCCTACGGCATCCGGTAAACCACCGTGTTCACGTTCATCCCCGCTCCGACGGACGCAAAGACGACATTATCGCCGCTCGTAAGTTCCTGATTCTCGAGCTTGCCCTTCAGCAACAGATCCAGCAACGTCGGCAACGTCGCGACCGAGCTGTTGCCCAGCCAGGAGACCGTCATCGGCACACTGTGGGGATCGAGATTCGAGACGCCATTGGCCCTGCAAATGCGCCTGACGATCGCATTATCCATCTTGGCGTTCGCCTGGTGGACCAGGATCTTCTTGATGTCTCCCAAAGCGATCTTCGAACGCTCGAGACATTCCTGGACCAGCGGTGGAGTCGTATTCAAGACGTACTCGTACAACTGGTGGCCGTTCATCTTGAGGAACAACGTGTCGCCGTAGTCGGGCTTGTAGGACCTGTCCATCCGCAGCAACCGGGCGTGGTCGAGCGCGTCCGATCGCGTCGCGTGCGAGAGGATGCCTACGGGCCCGTCGTCGGAAACCGCCTGCAGGATCGCGGCTCCCGCCCCATCGGCATAGAGCATGCTATCCCGGTCGTGGGGATCGCAAACCCTGGAGAGCGTTTCCGCGCCGATGACCAGCGCGCTGGAGGAATCGCCGGACCGAAGGTAGTAGTCCGCCTGGATCACTCCCTGTAGCCAGCCGGGGCAACCGAACGTGACGTCGTAGCAAATCGTGCGTGGATTCCGGATGCCCAGCTCCCGCTTGACCCTCGCGGCCAGGCTCGGGACAAAATCCGACCTCTTATTATCCGCACGCACGTCTCCGAAGTTGTGCGCGACGATGATGTAGCCGAGGCTTTCCCCGTCGAACTTCGACGAATCCAGGGCGTCGCGTGCGGCGAGCGAGGCGATGTCCGACGTCACGAGATCGTCCGTAACGTACCTGCGCTCCGTGATTCCCGTGATCTTCTCGAACTTCTCGATGATCTCGGCGGTCGGACGATCGAACGGCTTGCCGTCCGGAGAGTAGAACCGGCAATCGAGGAACTCGTCGTTGCGAACCCGTCTCGTGGGTAGGTAGCTGCCGGTTCCCACGATGACGGAGCTGAGTTCCGCGCTCGAATCTCCGCGGACAAAGGCCGAATCGTCGTGAGATCGAGAAGTGATAAGCGCTCCAACCTGGGGATAGCATTATAACGAAAGGGCCGCTCTTGAGTACTCTCGGGAAGGGCGGCGACGGACAAAGCCACCCATCCGA
>JBFFZZ010000051.1:0-14436 GCA_041568335.1 Candidatus Polarisedimenticolaceae bacterium
TCGGGCCCCATGGGGCCCTTTTCCCCATGAATCGAACGGTTTGACAGGCCCCGGGACCCTACCCACAATGGTACCGCTTGGTTCCGACCGTCCACCATCCTCGATGGAGATCCCCCCGATGCGAAACGTCCGAATCTCGGTTTTCCGGATCCTGGTCTGTGCGCTCGCCTGCCTCCCGGCCGTGGCTCAAACGGACCGCTCCGAACAAACGAACCCGACGACCCGAACGGTCGGTGCAACCGACCGATTGTTCCTCTCCTTCGCGGAGGAGGCCACGCTGGTCGACCGCCAGTGGTGGGAAGGCCAGGCCGAGGTCCAGGACGGCAGCGGCTTCGACGCGCGGATCCTGCGCGCCGTCGCCGCATTCCAACCCTGGGCGCAGGTCGAGTTCGGTGGTCGCGTCGGCTTCGGCGACACGTCGTTGCCGGGCACGCTACCGGACGGCTCCGGTGCGACGGATCTCGACCTGTGGGCCAAGTACCACTTCGGCTCCAACGGAAGAACGGAGTTCGCGGGGGGCGGTCTCGTGACGATCCCGACCGGCGACGACACCGCCGGTTTGGGTTACGACTCGTTTGCCTTCGGTGTCTTCGGCTCGATGCGCCACCACGGCGAGCGGTTGGTGTTCTCCGGCAACATCGGAGTCAACCGCGACGGCGACGGACAGCTGTTCGGGGTGAGCCTGAACGGCGAGACATCGTTCACCGCCGCGGCGGGGGTCCTGGTCCCGAGCAACGACCGCGTCACGTTCGTCGGCGAGGCACGGTTTCAATCGGAGCGTTTCGACGGCTTCGACTCGGACACGCGGCTGCTCGGCGGCATCAACCTCGGCGTGGGCAAGAGCGGGGTCTTCCGCGCGGCGCTGGCGCTCGGCCTGACGGACGGTGCACCGGACGGGCAGCTCATCGCCGGTTACGCGGCGATGTTCTAGGTTAGCTCCGACCCGCGTTGGACGACAGCCGACCCGGCAGATCTCGGATGGCGCCCAGCCGCTCCACGTCGTGGTCCGCGTAGAGTCCGTGGCGGTCGAGCAGGATCGGGGTCAGCGCTGCGGCGCGGGCACCCGCGACGTCGACGGCGGGGACATCCCCGACATAGATCGCCTTTTCCGGTCCGACCCCCATGCGCTCGAGTGCGATGGCGAAGATCTTCGGGTCCGGTTTCTCGACACCCACGTGGTGGGAATCCACGACGGTCTCGAACAGCCCGCGAAACCCGGCGCCTACCAGGTCCTGCTCGACGCGACCCTCGGCGTTGCTGACGACCCCGATGCGATAGCCCGCCTCTTTCAGCTCGCGCACCGTCTCGACGGCGTCGGGGATGGCCACGGTCCAGAGCCCGAACTTCTGATGCGCTTCCCACAGCGAGTCGATGACCTCGGACTGATCATCGGCGGCGACCCCGGCGTTTCCGAGGATGAAGTGGAAGTAATCCCGCCACATGTCGCTCACGCGGCCGCCATCGGTCACCGCCTTGTGCACGTCCACGCGCGCCATCGCCTCGTAGCGTGAGAGGGTTTCCTCGGTCGTCCGGACACCGCGGGCGCGGCAGAGACGCTCCAGGTAGCGATAGTCGAGGTCGAGCAGCACGCCGCCGGCATCGAGCAGGACGGTCTCGATCTTCTGAGGCAAGGACACGCTAGGACTCCGAGAAACGCAACCCGCAGTTCGCGCAGAAGGACTCCTCCTCGCGCACCGGCCGTCCGCAGTTGCTGCATTTGAAGCTCCCAGCGGACTCGTGCTCCGCCGGCGCCGTGCCGGAACCCTCGAGCAGCGCCTGGACCCGCTTGATCTGTCGCGCGTCGGCCCGTAGCCAGTACTCCTCGACGACGGGGCCGCCGGCCGGTGTTTCGGGCGAGGTGCGAATCACGAGCTCGGATACGATGCGGGAGTCGTGGAGCCGGTCGCGCGCGTGACGCGCCTCGTCAAGATCGAGGTAGCCGCAAACCTCGGCGAACCGGATCAGAACCGGCTCCGGTTCGGGGGCGTCGACCTCTTCCGGTTTGACGGTCGACAGATCGTCGACCAAGTCGACGTCGCAGGAGACGCAACGCGTGAACCCCGGTCGAAACTCGCACCGGCACTTGGGGCAAAACATGTGCGGCAGGCTAGCCGAATTGAGAGCGATGGTCCACCGTCCCGGTGGAATCAAGCCCCTCAGAGCAGGGAGCGGCGGGTGTGCTTCAGGCAGGGAAGCCCACGGCGAACGCGCTCGACCTGGGCCAGATCGATCTCCGCTTGGACGAGACCCTGTCCGCGGGGCTTGCGGGCGACGACGTCGCCCCAGGGGTCGATGATCGCGGTTTCCCCGTGGGACTCCCGGGTCGCACTGTGGCGGCCGACCTGCGCGGGAGCGACGACCCAGCATTGGTTCTCGATCGCACGCGCGCGCAACAGAGGCAACCAGTGATGGGGTCCCGTGTAGGCCGTGAACGCGGCCGGAACGAGGAACACCTGGGCGCCGCGCCGGACGAGACGGCGATAGAGTTCGGGGAACCGGAGGTCGTAGCAGATCGAAAACCCGAACGTACCGAGCGACGTGCGCGACACGACGGGTCGGTCCCCGCGCTTGACCGTTTTCGACTCGGCCAGCGTGACGCCTCCTTTGATGTGGATGTCGAACAGGTGCATCTTGCGATACACCGCGAGGCGCTTGCCGTCCGGCCCGAGCAGGACCGCCGTGTTGTGGATCCGAGAGCTGCGCGGGATCCGTTCGGGGATCGACCCGAGCAAGAGGTGGATCTTCGCCGTGCGTGCTTCGTCCGCCATCCGTGCGACCAGCTCGCCCCGGAGATCGGTGCGGAAATCGATCCGGTCGCCCTCCCGGCGCAGGCAGGCGAAATTCTCCGGCAACGCGACCAGCCGCGCCCCCTCGGCGGCGGCGCGGCGCACCCAGCGCGTCGCCAGCGACAGGTTGGCCTCGACATCGTCGGTCGAGGTCATCTGAACGGCGGCGACCGGATAGCGCGTGCGGGGCATGAAAGGATCATCTCATGCACCGTGACAACGGCCTGAAATCCCCGTTTTTAATTCGTTTCCGGCCTCTACGGCATAATCCGCCCGAGGGGCGTTAATCAAATTGCGGGGAGCACGTCTATATGGATGACCCAAGCGGAAAGGAGAAGCCCGTGCAACTGGCGATGCAAGGGACACCGGCGACGACCTCGGACCTCGAGAACGTGTTCCGCGAGCACCGGCAACGCGTGCTGCACGCCGCGTTCCGCGTCACCGGGAGCGCCGAGGATGCGCAGGACGTGCTCCAGACCGTGTTCCTGCGGCTCGTCCGGCGCGATGGGGGCGCGGGGTTGTCCGCCAACCCCGGCAACTACCTGCACCGCGCCGCGATCAACGCGGCGCTCGACATCGTGCGCTCGCGGCAAGCCGCCAGGGCCACCCCGCTGGAGCCGCTCGAGCCCGTGTTGGCCGGCGCTCCCGAGGAATCTCCCGACCGGGTCCAGGGCTCGGGGGAGATCCGCCGCGTCATCCGCGAGGCGCTCGGCAAGATGAGCCCGCGCGCCGCCGAGGTCTTCGCCCTGCGTTACTTCGAAGGCTACGGTAACAACGAGATCGCCAAGCTGCTGGGCACCTCCCGTAGCACGATCAACGTGATCCTCCACCGCACCCGCAACAAGCTACGTGACGAAATCGCCCCCTACGCTGAATCGAGCACCACTCGTTTTGGAGACGAATCATGAGCGAGAAGAACCTCGACCGCATCCTCGACCAGGCGATCGACGAGATCGCACGGGATCGGATGGACCCCGCCGCCGAACAATCGGCCACGGAGCAAGTCTGGGCCCGGTTGTCCCAGGAGGTAGCGGACGAACCGGTCGACCCGAAGATCCTCGGTCATGCGGACTTCCAGGCGCTGATCCCCGCCTTCATCAAAGGCGAGCTGTCCGGCGCCAAGTCGATGCTGCTCCAGGATCACGTCGGCGAGTGCGTCCCCTGCCGGCGAGCCCTCAAGGAAGTCCGGCTCGGCGAGCGACGTCGTCCCGCCGCGACGACCCGTGCACCGCGCAGTGCCGCAGCCGTTTGGGGTTGGCGCGTCGCGGCGGCGGCGATCGTCGTCGTCGCGCTGATCGGTCTCGATATCCAGACCGACATCTTCTCGATCCAGGCCGAAGGGCTGATCCAGATCGAGCGGGTTCGCGGCAAGGTCTTCCGGGTCACGGACCAAGGTACCGAACCGGTCAACGAAGGCGATCAGCTCTCCTTCGACCAGGTCAAGGCGCTGCGAACCGGCAAGGACTCCAACCTGATGTTCCGTATGTCGGACGATTCGGTCGTCGAGGTGGACGAGCGCGCGGAGCTCGCGGTGTACAACAAGAAGAAATTCTGGCAGCGCGGCCGCGGTAACGGGCTGATCGAGCTCGATCGCGGCAGCATCATCGTCGAAGCCTCGCCGCGGGGCGCGGGCAACCTGTTCGTCGAGACCGGGGACGCCGAGGTCGCCGTCACGGGCACCGTCTTCGCCGTCAACTCCGGCGTCAAGGGCTCGCGTGTCTCGGTGATCGAAGGTTCGGTCGAGGTGGAGCACCGCAGGAACCGCGACTCGCTGCGACCCGGCCAGCAGGTCACGACCGGTACGCTGCTCGGCCGCACGACGATCGAGGACGAGATCTCCTGGAGCCAGAACAAACTGCGCCACCTCTCGTTGCTTGCCGAAGCGACGCGTGCCGCGCGTGAGATCGAGCTGGCCCTCGACTGGCCGGGGCTGCGTTATGACACGACGCTGCTCGACCTGGCTCCCGCCGACACCGTGGTCTACATCGCGATCCCCAACATCGCCGAGCAGATCGGGCAAGGCTACGACATGCTGCAGACTAAGATCTCCGAGAACGAGCTGCTTTCGGACTGGTGGAATGACGAGATGTCCGGCACCGAGGCCGAAACCTCGATCGCCAACGTGATCGAGGAGATGCGCGCCTACGGCGCAGCACTCGGCGACGAGGTCGTGCTCGCCCTGCCGCAGCGCAACGGTGAGGTCTCCGAACCGGTGATCATGGCCGAGCTACGTGATTCTCAGGGCTTCAACGCCATGGTCCGGGCCGACATCGAGGAGCACGGCTCCAGCAAGGTCACCTTGATCGAGGAGCTGCCCCAGGCCGCCCTGACGACGCACGTAAGCGGCGCGGATCACATGGTGCTGTGGAATCGCGGGGACATCCTCATCGCGGCGCCCGGCATGCAGCGGCTGACCGAAGTCGCCGCGGGACTCGACGCGGGACGCAGCGCGTTCCACGGGTCGGACTTCCACAACAAGCTGAGCCAGCTTTACAGCGATGGCGCCGACTGGATCATCGCGGTCGATCTTTCCACCTTGATCCCGCAGAACCAGCAGGAGCTCGAGACGCTCGGGCTCGCCGATCTGCAGCACATCATCGGTGAGCGCAAGGTCAAGGGCGACGTGACGGAAAACCGCCTGGTCGTGACGTTCGACCAACCGCGCCAGGGACTCGCCTCGTGGCTGGCCGAACCGGCGCCGATGGGATCGCTGGACTTCGTCAGCGGCAACGCATCGTTCGCCGCGGCCTTTCTGATGCGCGATCCCTCGCTGGTCGTCGAAGAGCTGTTCGCGATGGCCGGGGCGACGTCGGGTTCGTTCGACAACGGCCTGGCGGAGTTCGAAGCCGAGACGGGGATCAACCTGCAGGACGATTTCCTGGCCGCGCTGGGCGGCGAGTTCGCGGTCGCTTTCGACGGCCCGATCGTCCCGATCCCCTCGTGGAAGATGGTCCTCGAGGTTTACGATGCGGGTCGCCTGCAGGCCACGCTCAACCGCATGGTCGAGCTGATCAACGAACAGGCCGCACAGGCCGGGATCGGCATCAAGGGCCTCGAGATGCGTGAGCATGGCGGCGGCGCGAACACGTTCTACGAAATCGCGTCGCTCGACGTCGGGCTGTCGGTGCACTACACCTACGTCGACGGCTACCTGGTTGCCGGGTCGTCGCGGGGGCTGATCAACCGCGCGCTGGCCAACCGACGCAACGGGATCACCTTGATCAACTCCGGCCGCTT
The DNA here is from genome assembly GCA_041568335.1 of Candidatus Polarisedimenticolaceae bacterium. GTDB lineage: Bacteria > Acidobacteriota > Polarisedimenticolia > Polarisedimenticolales > Polarisedimenticolaceae > WVWW01. The sequence continues at coordinate 6,024 of JBFFZZ010000051.1, forward strand.
CCGGAACGCGTTGCCGGCCGACGCCCAGGTCCACTTCTCGGCCGTCGTCTACCAAGACCTGGGCTCGGTGCTCGGGCCGCTGGCGCGGACGCTGGGCGCGATGACCCAGAACTTCTCCCAGGACCAGCAGGCGATCCTCGGTCAGTTCGCGGAAGAGGTCGAACCTTCGGTGACACTGGCCTACGGGGAGTTGGACCGCATCGTCTTCGTCAACACTCAGCAGGGCGGCATTCTTTCGTCGACCCTTGGATCCTTTCTACGGTTCAATTCGTTAGTGGGTATGCAAGAATTGCTGTCCCACGCGGCCAACGAACTCGGGGGGTAATCCAACCCATCGGTTCGGCGGCCCGAACGGATCCGAAACGGATCGGATGCTGCTGAGGAATGACACCAGTCATCGAACTCGAGAACCTGGGGGTTCGCTTCGGCCGCCACCAGGTTCTCAAGCAACTAACCGGTTCCTTCTCCGGCCGCTCGATCGGGTTGCTCGGCCCCAACGGCGCGGGCAAGACGACCCTGCTGCACTGCCTGCTGGGTTTCCACCGGCCCTCCGAGGGCACCGCCCGGATCTTGGGCAAGGACATCCTCGAGGACGGGACCGAGATCCGCGGCCAGATCGGCTACATGCCCGAGCGCGACGCGTTCGTCGCCGGCATGTCGGCGGTGCGGCTGACGCGGTTGATGGGAGAGCTCTCCGGACTGCCGCCACAAGAGGCGCTCGAGCGGGCGCACGAGGCGCTGTTCTACGTCGGTCTCAACGAGGCGCGTTACCGCAAGCTCGAGTCCTACTCCCTGGGCATGAAACAGATGGCCAAGCTGGCGCAGGCCATCGTGCACGGACCGCGACTCCTGTTCCTCGACGAGCCGACCAACGGGCTCGACCCACCCCATCGCAACCGGATGATCAAGCTGATCCAGGAGATTCGAGACAGCGGCGAGGCGAACATCGTCATCTCCTCGCACCTGTTGCGTGACGTCGAGGAGTGTTGCGACGAGGTCCTGATCCTGAAAGAAGGCGAGATCGCGACCTATTGCAACCTGGAAGAAGAACGCAAGGCCAACCTGCGGTTCATCGAGATCGAGACCCAACGCGGGAATGCCGCGTTCGCCGAGGCGGTGGGCAACCTCGGCTGCGAGGTCGCCGTGCTCAGCGACCGCAAGATCAAGACGGTCTTGCCCGAGAACGTCCGCATCCGCGACCTCTATCAGGTCGCCGCCGATCAGAACATGCAGGTGCGCCGCCTGGACTACAAACGCGACTCGTTGCAGGACATTTTCCTCAAGGCGATGGGGGTCAGCCATGGCGGTCTATGAGCGTCGCTACTCGCCGTACAAGGGAACGGTGACACCGCGCAACACGCGTTTTCTCGTGCTGCCGGCCTACAGCTACAAGGAGATCCTCTCCTCCAAGATGTTCCTCGTGTTTTTGGCGGTGTGGGGCGTCTGGACGCTCCTCATCTTGCCGATCCTGATTTATCTGCCGCACAACCTCGGCTTTCTGGAGAACTTCGGTCTCGACCCGGAGATGGTCCGCGACGTCTTCAACTACGACGGAAAGTTCTTCTTCGGCTGGTTCATGGTCCCGTCGATGACCGTGGCCTTCCTCGCCGCGCTCGTCGTCGGACCGGCCCTCGTATCCGCCGATCTGCGCAACAACGGTCTCCCGTTGTACCTGGCGCGACCGTTCGGACGTTGGGAGTACGTGCTCGGAAAATCCGCGGTGATGCTGATCCTGCTGTCGGCGATCACCTGGATACCGGGGCTGTTCTTGTTCGCCTTCCAGTCCTACATGGAGGGCTGGGATTGGTTTTCCTCGAACCTCGGCGTTGCCGCCGGCATCTTCTTCACCTCGTGGATCTGGATCATCCAGCTCTGCGTGATCAGCCTCGCCCTGTCGGCGTACCTCAAATGGAAGCCCGTGGCGCGGCTCTCGTTGATCCTGATCTTCATCATCATGCCGCGGATCGGCGACGTGATTAACCTGATCCTCAGCACGTCGTGGGGCAGCGTCATGGACCTGCTCCAGATGACGGGAATCATCGCCACGAGGATGTTCGGGATCGCCGCTCGATCGTCCGTTCCGCTGCCCGTGGCCTGGCTGTCGTTGATCGTCTTCTGCGCCGTTTGCATCGGGGTGATGTCCAAAAAGGTCCGTGCCTACGAGGTGGTGAAATCGTGACACCGACCAGCGACCGGCTCGTCTTCGACAACGTGTCGAAGTTCTACGGCGAGGTCCTCGGGATCAACCAGGTGGATTTGTCGATCCCGCCGGGCATCACCAGCCTCGTGGGCCCCAACGGCTCGGGCAAGACCACGATCATGAACCTCATGACCGGGCTGCTGCAACCGAGCCAGGGCGAGGTGCGGATGCTCGACATCCGGCCGGACAACCCGGAGAAGATGTTCCGGCACGTCGGCTACTGCACGCAGTTCGACTCCTTCCCCAGGGGCGTCAACGGCCACCAGTTTCTCTACAACTACCTGCGTGTGCACGGGCACCCTCACTCGGCCGCGACCGAGATGACCGAGCGCTCGATCGCGCGCGTCGGTCTCACCGACGCGGCCAGGCGTCGCGTCGCGGCCTATTCCAAGGGCATGCGCCAGCGCATCAAGCTGGCCCAGGCGATCGCCCACGAGCCCTCCGTGCTGATCCTCGACGAACCGCTCAACGGGCTCGACCCGATGGCCCGCGCCGAGATGATCGATCTGTTTCGCGAGCTGGCGTCGACCGGTCAGCACGTCATCATCTCGAGCCACATCCTCCACGAGGTCGACCTGATCTCCGACCAGGTGATCCTGCTCAACGAGGGCTACGTCGTCGCCGAGGGGGACATCGAGGGCGTGCGCACCGAGATGTCCGGCCGGCCGCTGCAGATCCTCGTGCGCTGCGACAAGCCGGGGCTGCTAGCGTCCAAGGTCTTCGAGCACGAAACCACGGTCGAGGCGCGCATGCACGAGGACGGCGGCGGGCTGCTCATCTCAACCAAGGACGCCGATACGTTCCTGATCGCCTTCAACCGGATGGTGCTGGACAACGAGGTCCGGGTCGAGTCGGTCACGCCGGCCGACGCCGACGTGTACGCGGTCTACCAGTACCTGATCACGCAGGAGGGCGCGTCGTGAAGTCCCTGTGGTGGCGTCAGATCCAGGGGATCCTGCGGCTCGAGGTCCGCAAGAGCGTGTTCAGCGCGCGGGCGCTCCCGCTCTACCTGCTGGCCGCGATCCCCGCCGCGGTGACGTTCATCGTGGTCGCGGTCTCGATGATCTACGGCGAGGCGCCGCCGGAGTTTTCCGGCCCATCGGGCGCGACGATGCTCTTCGCGGTGCTCTTCCAGCTCGGCATCCTGCGTTCCACGTTGTATTTCGCCACGGTCTGGATCTTCATGAACCTCTTCCGCGGCGAGGTGCTGGATCGCAGCCTGCACTACTACTTCCTGTCCCCAATCCGGCGCGATGTCCTGGTTGCCGGCAAGTTCGCTTCGGCGTGGGTCGGCGTCTCGCTGGTGTTCAGTGTTGTCGCCGTCGTCTGTTACGGCGCGATCCACATGTATTTCGGGAGCGCCGGGTTGGGCACGGTGGTGGGCCAGCTGGCGGCGTACCTCGCGATCATCTGGATGGCCTGCCTGGGCTACGGCGCGATCTTCATGGTCGCCGGCCTGTTCATGCGCAACCCGGTCATCCCGGCGATCCTGGTGTTCTTCTGGGAGAGCGTCAACACGTTCCTGCCCGGGCTGCTCAAGAAGTTCAGCGTGATCTTCTACCTGCAGTCGCTGTTCCCGATCGACATCTCCGAAGGTCCGGTCGAGATCATCGCCGAGCCCGTGCCGCTGTGGATCGGGATTCCGGGGTTCATCGTCTTCTCCGGTCTGACGTTGCTGGTCGCCGGGTACCAGATCCGGCGCATGGAAGTCCACTACGCCGAGGACTAGCGTCCCCCGCCTTCTACGGTCAGGCTCCGCAGGGCCGGAGCTGGCCCATCAGTTCGGCGATGCGTTCGGGATCGCCCGGCGTCCCGGCGACCCGGTCGTCCGGGTCCTGGCCTTCCGGCCCACCCCACAGGATGGTGCGGCTGCGTTTGTCGCCCTGGGGGCAACGCACGAGGATCACGGAAAACACGCCGTCGGAAGAAAAGCTCTCCGCCGAAAACTCCCCGCGGTTCGCGAGGTAGGCGAGCTCCATGTCGTGGACGGCCAGCTCGCCCCGTCCGATCTCGTCGGATCGACGGATGTTGATGTTCATATCGCCCAGATCGTCGAACGGCGGATCCCCACCCCGCGCGAACGCCTTCCAGTCCTTGTCCCAGCCCGGACCCTCGACGTAGACGAACAGCTGCGCGGCATCCTCGATGTCCGCGGCATCCTCCAGAGGATCTCCGTCGGTCAGAACAACCAGCTTGAACAGGCCGAACGGGGCTTCGATCGCGACCTGGGGGTGGAGCCCCGCCGGGGCCTCGTCGACGCCCATGACCTCGCTCATGACCGCCCTTGCTTTTGCGGTGCGCTTGACGGGATCCTCCATTTCTTCCTCGAACCCCTTGGCCCAGCGGATCGTCATGAACGTGCCCACACCGACGACGACGACGCCGGCGAGGACCAGACAGCCGCAACCCACGAAAACGTAGAACCAACCGGATCGCTTTTTTTCGGACATCCGCTCCCCGTCAGGCCGGCCGTAAAGCCGGCGAGCGCATGCGCCGGCGGCGCACGAACCAGAGGATTCCGATCAGCGCCAGCAGGAGCACCGTCACCGCGAGCAGGGGCGCGAGCAGAGCCATCAACGTGAGCCCCCCGGCGCCGGTGTCCTCCACCGTCGAGACGACCGGGTTGGCCAGGCCCCCGGTCGCCGCCGTAGACACCAGTCGAAGGTTGGCCTTGGCCAGATGCGTGGCCCCCGCGACTCCCCCGCCCAGCACGAGCGCCAGCACCGCGCCCTGCAACGGGGTCAGCTCGTGCAGCACCGACGCCGTCGCGATCACCCCGGCGATCGGTTTGACGAACGACTGCACCAGGTCGAGCAGGTTATCGAACCAGGGGATCTTGTCGGCGAGAAGCTCGGCGGCGACGGCGGAGCCGAAGACGATCAACGTCGGCGTGGACTCGAGCCACTCGAAGTGCGACGTGAGCGGGATCCAGTCCAGCCGGCCGGCGAGCCCGACCGCGAACAACGGCAGGAAGGCACGCAGCCCGGCGCACGCGGCCAGCGAAACGCCCATCGCCAGTTGCGAGATCACCACCAGGGCTTGCGACGCGCCTTCCATGGAATCAGCGGATGTGCCCGAGCTTCGACACGACGGTCTCGACACGGCGCCGGTAGGTCCTCAGGTCGGCGTGATCCAGGGCCTCGACGGCCTCGCGCAGCTTGTCCGCCAGGTCCGGTTGGTTGATCGCGAGGCAGCCCTCGCGGGCCTCCTCCAGCTTGCCGCGGATGACGTCGAGATCCCCGATGTTGATCGCGTTGAGATTCGCGATCAGTTGACTCGAATCCATGATTTGCCTCGGTCCCCAGGTGGTACGATCGGGGTCGGAAAACGGTTCCGAAACGCCCAAACCGGCCCAGAAGCATGCGCATTCTCTCATCTCACCCGGGTCGGGTCGAGTTCTACGGGGCGGCGATTCCCGGTGGAGTCCCTGTTGGACTGTTGGTATATTGGACCCGTGGCTGGCAGAAAAACCTGAGTATGTTTGAGCGAATCTGGGATTTCTTTCGCCGCCGCCCAACGTCTACCGCATCCGTCGGCCCGCAGGGCCACACTCCCGTTCAGGCCGGTTCCTCCCCCGATGTCGTGGAGCACCGGATACCGCGGGCGGACCTCGACCCCGATGCGGTCAAGATCGTTCAACGGCTGACGCGTTACCGGCACACCGCCTACCTGGTCGGTGGTTGCGTGCGCGACCTGCTCCTGGGACTCCAACCCAAGGACTTCGACATCGCCACCTCGGCAACACCGCGACAGGTCAAACGCCTGTTCCGCAACAGCCGGGTGATCGGCCGGCGCTTTCGTCTCGCACACGTCTACTTCCGAAACGGAAAGATCATCGAGGTCGCCACGTTCCGCTCGCGGGACGAGGACACCGACGGCGGCGAGGACGATGACGTGATGATCCGCGACGACAACCGTTTCGGCACGCCCGCCGAGGACGCGCTACGCCGCGACTTCACGATCAACCAGCTGTTCTATGACGTCGGTGGCTCGAAAGTCATCGACCATGCCGGTGGGCTGGCCGATCTGGAACGGCGGTTGGTTCGCACGATCGGCGAGCCGGAGCTGCGGTTCCGCGAAGACCCGATCCGCATCCTACGAGCGATCAAGTTCGCCGCGCGGCTCGATCTCGACATCGAGGCCTCGACGCTCGAGGCGCTGAAGAAGACGCGGAGCGATATCCCCAAAGCCGCCGCGGCGAGGATCCTGGAAGAGATCAACCGCTTCTGCCAGGGCGGGCGCGCCCGCCGTTCGTTCGAGCTGCTTCTCGAGCAGGGGGTCTTCGAGGTCATCCTCCCGGAGATCCACGCCCTCTACGCGGGGCGGGACAGCTGTCGAGCACTGCTGCTCGATCTGCTGGAAGGGCTCGACCGGCGGACCGCCGACGAAATCGTCCCCGACAGCGGCGAGATCCTCACCGCCCTGGTGATTCCCGGACTGGCCGACGCGCTGGGCTGGACGACCGACGGAAAGGCAACCCAGCCGCGCGGGCTCAACACGCGCGATCTCGTCGACGAGACCGTGCGGCCGCTGGCGGTGCGGCTGCGCTTCCCGCGCCGGGATCAGGAGACGTGTCGGCAGATCGTGATGACGCTCTATCGCATGGTGCCCCACGATCGCATGCGCCGTGGCGCCAAACGTTCGATCCTGCGGCGCGCCTGTCTGCCGTCGGCGGTCTGGATGCTCGAATGTCTCGGAAAACGTCTCGGGGGCGTCTTCGCTTCGTCCGCGGACCACTGGCGCAAGTACCGCGATCAACCGGAGGAGGAGACCGTCGCGCGCGCGGGCGGCGAGCGGCCGCGGGAAGCCCCGGCGAGACGACGACGGCGTGGTTCGCGCGGACGCCGCGGGGGTGAGACACGACAGGAGGGCCGCCGCGCGTCGTCCCCGCGTCGCTCCAAACGACCGGCATCCCCCGAAAAGGAACAACCCAAGCCGAAGCCGGGCGAGGACGGCTGGGACGACGACTACTTCTTTACCGCGCTGCCGACCGTGCCGCAGCTGGGAGAGGACGACGGCAAACCGAACCGCTACGGTGGTGCGACCGGCGGGGATTTGGACTCCGATGAGGACGGCGACGCACAAGAGGCCGAGCAGGAACGGCGCAAGCCTCGCCGTCGGCGGCGGCGCAAGCGCCGCTCTGCGACGCAGTCGACCAAGGAAGGTGCCAAGGAATGATCGTCGATCGCGCCGCATCGAAGGCGACGTTTAACCCCGAAAAGATGGGGAAGGCGGATCTGGCGGTCGGCGATCATTTGTTCTGCGGGCTCAACGCGTTCGAGCCCGGCCAGCAACACGAGCCCCACGCGCACTGCGATCGCGACAAGACCTATCTCGTCCTCGAGGGACGCGGCGAGATCACGGTCGGCGACGAGGTCCGTTCCGTCGGACCCGGCGATTTCGCCTTCGCCGCCGCCGATGTGGTCCACTCGGTGCGCAACACCGGAGACGAACGGCTCGTCGTCTTCGTCGCGATGAGCCCGCCGCCCGTCCCGAAAGGCTAGTCGCCCCGCCTCCCTGCTAGAATCGACACTCTCTTGAGGACCGTTGAACGGGTCCGTGAGGTCACGGTGAGCGACAGCCTGAAGACGGTCGAGCGCGCCAACGTTCACAGGACGTTGCGGGTCAACGGGGAAGACCACCCCGTCTCGTTCGCCCCGTACAAAACGCTGCTCGAGGTGCTGCGCGAGGATCTCGGTCTGACCGGCACCAAGCACGGATGCGAGCTGGGCGAGTGCGGCGCCTGTGCCGTCCTCGTCGACGGCGAGCCGATCCTCTCCTGCCTGAGCCTGGCTCTCGATGCGGAGGGTCGGGAGATCATCACGATCGAAGGGCTCGCGGACGACACGGAGCTGCATCCTCTGCAAAAGGCGTTTGCGGATCTCGGCGGCTCGCAGTGCGGCTACTGCACGCCGGGGATCCTGTTGACCGCAAAGGCGCTGCTGGACCGCATCGAGCACCCGACACCCGAGCAGATCCGCGAGGCTCTCTCCGGCAACTTGTGCCGCTGTACCGGCTACCTCCAGATCTTCGAATCGGTCGAGGCGGCGATCCTCGAGATCGACCGCACCAAGGACGACACCACCGTATGAGCGGTCGCGAACGCAGCGACTTCAACGTCATCGGCCGGGCACGCCGCCGGGTCGACGGCCGCGCCAAGGTGACGGGCCGGACGATCTTCGCCGACGACATCGTGTTGCCGCGCATGCTGCA
>JBFFZZ010000052.1:0-14424 GCA_041568335.1 Candidatus Polarisedimenticolaceae bacterium
GCCGTATAATCCCCGTTCCATGGCCCGCTCCACCATCCCGAGAACCCTCCTGGCCGCGTCGATCGCGTTCGCCTGCATCGCCTGCGACGGCGGCGGGAGGCTTGCCGAGCCCGGTTCGGCGACCGGGATGAACGTCTTGATCGTGACGGTCGACACCCTGCGCGCCGATCGGCTGGGATGCTACGGCCACGCGGGGGCCCAGACACCGGTGATCGATGGACTGGCCGACCACGGGCTGCTCTTCGAACAGGCGACGACGGTCTCCCCGATCACCCTCCCCTCGCACGCCTCGATCTTCACCGGACTCGACGTCCCGGATCACGGCGTCCGCCACAACGGGACGTTCCGGCTCGGTCCGGAGCACACGACCCTCGCCGAACGGTTCGCGGCGAACGACTACGACACGGCCGCCTTCATCTCGGCGTTCGTTCTCGACCGGCGTTACGGCCTGAACCAGGGCTTCGCCGACTACGACGATCGCTTCGAACGGCAAAACGATCCCGGCCCGGGGAGCTACGCGGAGCGACCTGCCGATGCGGTGACCGAACGAGCCATGGGCTGGTTCCAGGCGCGCGAGAACGCGCAGCGTCGGAACCCGTTCTTTGTCTGGGTCCACTACTTCGACCCGCACGGGCCGTACGAGCCGCCCTCGCCTTTTGCCGAGCGTTTCTCATCCGTCCCGTACGACGGGGAGATCGCGTTTGTCGACCGGGAGCTGGGTCGCCTGATCGACTCCCTGCGGCAGCGCGGCCTGTTGGACGACACGTTGATCCTGTTCACGTCCGACCATGGTGAGGGCCTCGGTGAGCACGACGAACCCACGCACGCCGACCTGATCTACGACTCGACGATGCGTGTGCCGTGGATCCTCTCCAACCCGCGGCTGTTCCCGGAGGGGAAACTCGTGCGCGATCGCCTGGCGGCGACGATCGACATCGTCCCGACGATCGCTTCCTTGACCGGGATCGAGCTCGACGCACCCGTCGATGGTGTCGATCTGACGGCGATGCCGGTCAAGGGCCGGACCGTCTACCTGGAGACACTCGCGCCGTTGCTCGACTACGGCTGGGCCCCGCTTCACGGGCTGCGTCGTATCGACAGCAAGTTCATCAAGGCGCCGCAGCCCGAGTTCTACGACCTGATCACCGACCCCGGTGAGCTGAACAACCTGTTCGAGAGTCGCAAGAACGCCGGCGGCCTACGGGCCGAGCTGGCCGGGCTGCTCGCCGCCTGGCCCGATGCGTTCGAAGTCGCGGGGATCCGCCGCGAGCTGACCCAGGAGGAGCAGGAGCGGCTCGCATCGCTCGGGTACGTCACGGGCCAGACGGTCCAACCCCCGGGGACCCGGGATCCCAAAGCGATGATGCCGGTATGGCACCGCATCAACCAGGCGGCGCGACTCAGCGTCCGCGGTGAGCACGCCGCCGCGATCGCGGCGATCCGCGAGGTGCTCACCGTCGATCCCGGCGACGGCAAGGCCTGGTCCGTCGCCATGCAGATCTACGATCGCGCCGGCCAACCGACCGAGGCCGAGACGTGCGCCCGTCGCGCGCTCGAGCTGCGGCCGACCTCCGACCTGTGGGTCAACCTCGCGCGCTTTGCGTTGAACCGGGGCGACCTGGCCACGTTCGAGGGCGCCCTCGCCGAGGCGGAACGCCTCGACCCGCAAAACGGCGGGATCCACATCGGCCATGGCCACGCCGCCGCACTCGCCGGCAACTACGACAAGGCCAGAGAGGAGTTCGAGGAGGCCATCGAGGTCGACCCCGTCGGGTCCGGCCCCGCCGCCCGCGAACAACTCCGCCGCCTCGACGCTCTCCTCGAGCAACAACGGAACTGACCGTTCGTTATTCGAGCTCGCGTAGGAGGACGCTGGTGAGGCCGCGTTCGACGAGCGGGCATTCGCGGGTCAACCGTTCGGCCTGATGCCGGTCCTTGACGTCGAGGACCTCGAAGTAGCCGTCGCCGTTGACGAACGTGCCGGCGAAACGGAGCCGGCCGTCCGCGCGTAGGCGTTCGAGGTCGTCGGCGTGCCGCTTTGCGGCCGCCGCGACCTCGCCGGGAGGTCCCGAGACCATCAGGAGGCGCAGGTAGAGCGGCACTACAGCTCCACCGCGTCGCGGTAGGCCGGGCGGTTCGTTTCGTAGCCGAGCTTTTCCTTGACAAAGGCGGCCATCGCCTCGCGCGCGTCGGGATCGCCGTGAACGAGATGGATCGCCGAGGGCCCGTTTCCCTTCGACAGCCAGTTCACGATGCCGCGGCGATCGGCGTGCGCGGAGAGACCGTCGAGGACCTCGATACGAGCGCGCACCGGAATCTCTTCACCGTGGATGCGCACCGTCTCGGCGCCTTCCTGCATGTGGCGGCCACGCGTGCCCACCGCTTGATAACCCGCGAACAGGACCGTCGTCTTGGGATCGGGCAAGCGCCGTTTGAGGTGGTGCAGGATGCGGCCGCCGGTGGCCATCCCCGAGGCCGAAACGATGATGCCCGTCCGGATGTCGTTGAGCGCCTTGGACTGATCCACGCTGGCGCAAAGCTGAACGTTGCCCAGCCCCAACGGGTCCTCGCCCTTGGCGACCTGCGTACGCATCTCGCGGTCGTGCGCCTCGGCGTGACGCAGGAAGACGCGGATCGCGTGGATCGCCATCGGGCTGTCGACGAAGATCGGGATCCGGGCCTCGAGCCGCCCTTCGCGTACCAGCTCGTTCAGCATGTAGAGGATCACCTGCGTGCGGCCGACAGCGAACGCCGGGATCAGCACGACGCCTCCGTTGTCCACGGTCTGCCGCACGACCTCGGCGAGCTCGCCGGCCGGATCCTCCTCCGGATGATCGCGATCGCCGTAGGTCGACTCCACGAGCAGGTGATCGCAATCGGGGAGCGGCTCGGGATCGGGCAGGATCGGGCGAGCGCAGCGGCCGAGATCGCCCGAGAACAGGATCGTCTTGCCGCCGGCCTTTCCGCTCAACCGAGCCTCGATCATCGCCGCGCCGAGGATGTGACCCGCCGGGTAGAAGCGCAGCGCCACGTCGTCGTGAACTTGGATCGTCTCGTAAAAGGGCGCGGGGCGCAGCGTTGTCAGGCAGCGGCGCGCGTCTTCCTCGGTGTAGAGCGGCTTCGCCGGGTGGTGCTTGCTGTAACGGCGCTTGTTGGCCCAGCGCGCGTCTTCCTCCTGAAGGTGTCCGGAGTCGGGCAACAGGACGCCGCACAGGTCGCCCGTCGCTTCCGTGGCGAGGACGCGGCCCTCGTAGCCTCGCAGACCGAGCACCGGGAGGTAGCCGGTGTGGTCGAGGTGCGCGTGGGTCAGCGCCACGAGATCAATCGCGGCCGGATCGAACGGCGGGGCCTCTCGGTTACGCAGGCGCAGCTCCTTGAGTCCCTGGAACAGGCCGCAATCCACGAGCAGTTTGAAGCCGTTATGCTCGAGCAGAAACTTCGAGCCGGTGACGGTGCCGGCGGCGCCGAAGAAAGACAGACTTGCCAAAGGAATCCTCTGCTTGGAGTCGGAAAACGCGGATCGTATCACGTACCGAGGGGTCTCTTGGTAAAGCCCGGGCGAGTTGCTACGATGATGCGCCCCACGTTCATTGGAGTGTGCGATGAAGGTCTCGATCGAGTACTGCAAGGTTTGAAATTACGAACCTCGCGCCGCCGGTCTGGCGGCCGAACTCCATGAGACGTTCGGCGTCGATTGCGAATTGATCGCCTCGGGTGGAGGCGTGTACGAAGTGACCGTCGACGACTCCCTGGTTTTCTCGAAGAAGGCCCTGGGGCGTTTTCCCGAAGACGGCGAAATCGTCCGATTGATCGAGGAACGGTAGTCATCTTCGCATGGGCCTGATCGATCGCACCATCAGCATGACCCTCCCGGTGGTCCCGAGGCCGGTCGTGCGTTACTTCTCGAGGCCGTACATCGCCGGAACCACGGTGACCGACGCGCTGGCCGTCGTGCGCCGGCTCGGTGAGCAGGGCGCGATGTCGACGCTGGACATCCTGGGCGAGTTCGTCTCCCGCGACGACGAAGCCGGCGCCAACACGGAGGCCTATATCGAGCTGCTCAGGCGAATTGAATCCGAGGCGATCCACGAGGCCCACGTGTCGGTCAAGTTGACGGCGCTCGGCCTGTTGCTCGACGCCGACCGGTGCCTCGAGAACATGCGACGGTTGATGCGCCAGGCCGATGCGAGCGCCAACTTCGTGCGCATCGACATGGAGGATTCGAGCTGCACCGACAAGACGCTTGCGATCTATCGCCGTCTGCGTGAGGAGTTCGGCAACCATCGCGTCGGCGCGGTGTTTCAGTCGAGGCTGCACCGGACCCTCACCGACGTCGAGAAGAACGCCGTCCGCGGCGCCAATTTCCGGCTCTGCAAGGGGATCTATCTAGAACCCGAATCGATCGCGTACACGGACGACGGCAGGATCCGCGAGAACTTCGTCGAGGCGCTCGACCGCATGTTCGGCGCCGGCGTGTTCGTCGGCATCGCCACGCATGACGATTGGCTTGTCGACCGTTCGATCGAGCTGATCGAAAAGCACGGTCTCACGCGCGAGCAGTACGAGTTTCAGATGCTGCTCGGGGTCCGCGAGCCGCTCCGCCGGCAGATCATCGCGGACGGGCACCGGCTTCGCGTCTACGTCCCGTTCGGCGGCAACTGGTACGCCTACTCGGTGCGGCGGTTGCGCGAAAACCCGCAGATCGCGGGTCATGTGCTCCGGGCGCTCGTCAAACGAGGCTGATCTCGACACGGCGATCCGTTTGAGCGCATGATGAGTGCGGAAAGACATCCGGTGGTTCAAATGATCAGAGGCCCCGCTCTCGCCGGCGCGTTCCTGCTCGCGATGTCAGGCTGCGCCCCGAGCCCGTCTCCGCCCAACGTTCTGCTGATCACGCTCGATACCACGCGCGCGGACCGCATCGGGTGCTACGGGTACGATGCAGCCGAGACCTCCACGCTGGACGCTCTCGCCGAGGGCGGCGTGAGGTTCGCGAACGCTCACGCCCAGGTGCCGCTCACGCTGCCGTCCCACGTGGGGATGCTCACGGGAACGTACCCGAGGTCCAACGGCATCCAGGTCAACGGAAGCAGTCGTGTCGACGACCGGATCCCGGTCCTCGCGGCGAAGTTGCGTGAAAACGGATACCGGACGGGGGCGTTCGTCTCGTCGTTCGTCCTGGATGCGACGTTCGGACTGGAACGCGGTTTCGACGTCTACGACGATCGGATGGGCACCGCGGACCCGAGCGCTCGATTCGAGGCCGAGCGTCCGGCCGACGGTGTCGTCGACGCGGCGCTGGAGTGGCTCGATACGGAATCGGAGCAGCCGTTCTTTGCCTGGGTTCATTTCTACGACCCGCATTCACCGTTCGCTCCACCCGCCGAGTACCGCGCGCGATTCGACGATCCTTACGACGGCGAGATCGCTTTCGTGGACGATCAGCTGACCCGCCTGATCGATTGGCTCGACGAGCGAAACCAGCGCGCGGACACGCTGATCATCGTGGCCGGCGATCATGGTGAATCCTTCGGCGAGCACGACGAGCCGGACCACGGACTCTACGTCTACGACACGACGATTCTCGTCCCGCTGATCGTCTCCTGGCCGACACACGTTTCCGCGGGTCACGTGGCCGACGAAACGGTTCAACTGGTCGATCTGTATCCGACGATCCTGGAATTGAGCGGAGCCGGGAAGGAGTCGAAAACGGCGGGGGTCAGCCTGACACCGCTGCTGCGAGGGAAAACCGACACCACGCGCATGGCTTACGGCGAGAGCCGTTACGGTCAGGTGGGCTACGGGTGGGCGCCGCTGCGCTTCGTGGCCCAGGGACCGTACAAGTACATCGAAGCCCCCGAGCCCGAGCTTTACGATCGCCGGAACGACCCGGACGAGCTCGAAAACGTGATCGAGCGGAATCCCGACGTGGCGCGGGATCTGCGCGAACGGCTGCTCAGGATCGAGAAGCGGTGGAAACCCCACACGGCCGAGGCAACCGACCTGGACTCCGATGCGCTGGCCAAGCTGCAGTCCCTGGGTTACGTCGGCGCCGGCTCTGCGACCTCCGACGATCTCTATCGGGACACCGACGCTCTTCGCGACCCCAAGGCGATGATCGAGGTCTTTCGGGAGCACTCGCGCGCGGTGTCGTTGATCAAGCGCGGCCAGAACGCCGAAGCCGCGACGCTGCTCGAGAGACTCGCATCCATGAGTCCGGAATCGATCGATCTCTACGAGAACCTCGGTTGGGCCTACCTTAGCCTGGGACGTCATCACGACGCACAGCTGGCTTACGAGAAAAGCCTGACCAACTTGCCCGAGCATTCCGAACGGCTGTGGGGGCTGGGCGAGGCCTTGCGGCGGCAGAACAAGCTGAACGATGCGATCCGCGTCTATGAGCTGGCGCTCGAGAAACGGCCACGGTTCGGCGAGGTGCACCTGGGGTTGACGCTGGCGTATTCGGCCCTGGGGCGCTGGGAACAGGCCCTCGAGCATGCCCGGCTTCACGTCGAGATCAATCCCGGCTCTCTGCTGGCGCACCGCAACCTGCTCCAAGCCGCCAAGAGCCTGCGTCTGTTCGACGATGCCCGTACCGCGATCGACGGGATCCTGGCACTCGATCCGCAGAACCTCGAGGCGCACGAGGCCCGCTGGCAGTCGCACCTCGCCTTCGGGCAGCGTGACGAGGCGATCGCGTCGCTTCGCGAATCGCTGGTTGCGGTTCCCGGCGACTGGTCCTTGACCTGTTCGCTGGCCTGGATTCTCGCGGTGAACGCGCGTCCGGGGGACGCGGCGGCTCAGGAAGCCGTTCGTCTCGCCACCGCGGCGGTCGAGGCCAACCCGGAGCATCCTCGAAGCCTGGATACGTTGGCGGTGGCCTACGCCGCCGTGGGTTCGTTCGACGAGGCGGTGGAGGCGGCCCGCCAGGCACTGCAACGAGCGGATTCGGAGCGGCTGCGGCAACGGATTCAACAGCGGTTGGCGCTGTTCGAGCAGGGGCGTCCGCTCAGGGAGTGAGCCGCTACTGGAGGCCGACCCCGACCCCGAACCGGTAGACCAACCGCCCTCCCAGCAACGCGCTATAGAGGACGAGCGCCACGGCGACCCAGAGAGCAAGCGCGAACCATCGGCGCTGGCCCTGCGGAAGCCGGCCACGGTACCAACCCTTCCAGAACTGCAACAGCACCAGAACCGCGAGAAGGATCCATCCCTGGCGCTCGTGGTCGTTCAGCGTCTCGACGGCGGCGGCGGGAAGCTCGACGCTGTTGGCCGCGACGTAGCCGCTGGCGATCACCGCCACGATCACGATCGTTCCGACCCCCCACAACAGCCCGCCCCAGCGGCGAGGGTCCTCACGGTCGGCGAACAGTCCGTAACTTTCGAGGAGGGCGCCGGTGAGCACGAACGCGACACCGAAATGCACCAGCGCGGGATGGACGAGATGCAGCACGCCGCGATGGTAGCAGGGCTATGTCTTCTTGTTCCGTTCGCGGAACTCCTCGAGCAGCTCCTTCGAACGGCGATCGAGCTTGGCCGGTGGGTGGATCTGGATGACCGCGTAAAGGTCCCCGGCGCGGCGTCCCGCCGTTGCCGGGACTCCGTGGCCCGCCAACCGCATCCGCTGGCCGCTGCGCGTCCCCGCGGGCACCTGGATGGTGGTCTTGCCGTCCAACGTCGGCACCTCCGCGGTCGATCCCAGCGCGGCATCCGCGATCCCGATCGGGAGGTCGCAGACCAGGTCGTCGCCCTCCCGGCGGAACAACGGGTGATCCTTGACGCGGATCTTGAGGTACAGGTTTCCCGCCGGGCCACCCGCCGTGCCCGCGTCTCCTTTGCCGGCGACCCGCACGGTGGTTGAGTCCTTGATGCCCACGGGCACCCGGACCTTGACGTTCTCCTCCCCGCGGGACCGCCCGGTGCCGCGACAGGCTCCGCACGGCGGACCGGCCAACCGTCCGCGTCCGTTGCAGCGGGAGCACGGGAGGGCAAACGGAAGCCCCGGCTGGGTTCGGTGCCCCTGGCCCGAGCACTCCGGACACACCGCGCTCCCCGTGCTCGCGTGCTCGCCCCGTCCGCCGCACGAGGTGCAGGCGAGCTGGCGGGGAACCCGCAGATTCAGGGTCGTCCCGTGCACGGCCTCCATGAAGTCGATCGAAAGCTCGAGCTTGAGATCGTTCCCGCGCGCGGCGCGACTCGCCGGACGGCCGGCCGAGGAGCCGAAGCCGAACATCCCGCCGAAGAGATCGGCGAGATCGCCGAGCCCGGCCGCACGGACGTCGAAGCCGGCGAACGGATCGAACCCCGCGCCGAACGCCTCGTGTCCCCCGCGATCGTACTGCGCACGTTTGGCCGGATCGGACAGGACCGCGAACGCCTCGGAGATCTCCTTGAATCGCTCCTCGGCCTGTGGGTCCCCCTTGTTGACGTCGGGGTGGTGTCGGCGGGCGAGCCTGCGGTAGGCGGCCTTGAGCTCCTTCTCACCGACGTCACGGGAGACGCCGAGAATCTCGTAGTAGTCCTTCTTGGTCACGCTCATCGAGGAATCCCTCGGGCCGCAGGAAACCCTGGCAGCCTATCTTGCCGCGCAGGAATCCGGCTCCACCGTTGGCGGTTACCGTCGGGGGTTAAGATCGCGCGACGGGGCTGTCAAGGCGTGTTAACCTGGTTTGCCGGGAAAACAAGGGTTTTTGAGGGAAAGGTGAAGAGACGCGTCGGGGCCGTTTGGACTCTCGTGGTCGCGTTCGGGCTGTTGCTCGGCGGCCCGGCCGGGCACGCCCAGAGCCCACCGGATCACGGCGTTCCCGGGGGCGATCCCGTCCCGCCCCCGCTCCCCAAACCGCGGCTTCCGAAGGCCTCCGGGAACTACCGCCCGGTGCTCGAACCCAGCGAAAAACCGTGGGGGCTGGAACAGGACTTGATCGAGGAGCTCTACGCCAGGGCCGCGGTCTACGAGAGCTACACCAAGCGATTCACCTGCAACGAAACCGCGAGGTTGGCGCGCTACGACAACGGTAGCGTGTCCAGCGAGAAGATCCGCCGGTACGGCTACCTGCTCACGACGCTCCCCTCCGGTTTCGGCGTCCACGAGATCCGGCAGGAGTTCGCCAAGGACGGCTCGGTGCGGCCGGGCGCGATCGACGACGAGGATCCTTTCCCGGCGGCTTACGCCTGGGTCTTCCTGTTCAGCCGCTTCAACGAGCCCTACTTCTCGTTCCGGTTGCTCGACGATCGGTTCGACGGTTTCGACTGGGTCCTCGAGTTCGAGTTCCGCGGAAGCCTGCCGTTCACGACGGGCAAGGACATCCGGCAGTGGCAGGGCCGCGTCATCCTCGACGCCGTGAGCAAGACGCCGCTCGAGATCGTCGCCGAGCCGGTCGGCCAGAGCGAGAAGATCGAAGCGATGTACCGCAGGTGGAGCAACTCCTTCAACGTGCTCGGCATGCGAACCGGGCCCAAGCCCCTGGGCCACAAAGCGCAAGTGCAGTTCCGGCACCGCAAGGAAGGCCTGACGTTTCCGACGGAGCTGCGCTACGACACGTTCCGCGCCGTCGCGCCGCAGAAGGTCGTCCAGACCCGGGCCTCGATTCGCAAGTACGACGGCTACCTGATCTACCGGATCCAGGACGAGACGGAGATCGGCGACCCGGTCCGCATCCCGGAGCCGCGCTAGCCCCGCAACCAGGCTGCTTGACGTTCCGGCCCTGAAAAGGTTGGATTGATAGGCATGGACGGCGCAGGGGAACTCCGGCAGCGCTCGGGTGTCCATTCCGATGAGGAGCGGACCGACGACTCGACCGCCCGGCTGTTGGAACGCATCCGCCAGGGGGACGCGGGCGCCTTCGAACGGGTCGCGCGGGAACAGGCTCCTCGGTTGTTCCGGTTGGCCCTGAAGCTCTGCGGCCGGCGCGAGGACGCCGAGGACCTCGTTCAGGAGACGCTGGTTCGGGCCTTGCCGGCGTTACGTCGGTTTGAAGGTCGGGCACGGCTGTCCACGTACCTCATCCGGGCCCTGACCAACATCTGGAAGAACCGGCTGCGTTCCCGCAAACGCTCCCGGTTGGTGGATTGGTTTCGCGGGAGACGGGAAGACGAAGATGAATCGGACGGCCCCGAAGCGACGGCGATCGATCCCGCCCCGAGCGCCGAGCAACGCATCGAGGGCGAGCAACGCGGGGCGCTCGTGCGCGCCGCGATCGAGCAGCTCGAGCCGAATCGCCGTCTGGCCCTGCTGTTGCGCGAGGTAAACGAGATGTCGTACGAGGAAATCGCGGAGACCACGGGGGTCGCGGTCGGGACCGTCCGCTCGCGTCTCGCGCGCGCCCGCGACGATCTGCGGCGGCTCCTGGAGGGCAAGCTGTGAGCGACGAACGACTCCGGCGCGCCCTCGACGACTACCTCGACGACCGGCTCGAGTCGGCCGAACGCCGACGGTTCGAGGAGCGGCTGGCCACCGACGATGGCCTGGCGCGAGAGCTCGCGCTGGCGCTGCAGCTGCGCGCCGAGCTGCGCGCCGAGGAGGCGCCGCTGTCCGAAGCCTTTTACACCCGCGCGGTGGCGCATTTTTCGAGCGCGCGGCGACGGCGGCTGCCGTTCGGGTTGAGCTGGTCCACGGCCGGGCTCGCGGTGGCGACGATCGCCGCGGCCGCGATCTTCATCCCGACGATCCTCCGCGACGCTGTGCCGGGGATGCCCGAGAACCCGGCGCCGGTCGAGGAACGCCTCTCCACCTTCGGGGAGGACCGGGCCGAAAAGAAGGAACACGCAACCGCGAAGACCGCAGCGGCGGCCGATGACGAGCTCCGCTCCGAGCCGAGCAAGGACGCGCTCGGTCGCGACGCCGGTGCCGAAGCGGAACCGCGATTCAAGAACGTCGCCGGTGGGGCCGACGAGCGCACGCGGCAAACGGCTGCAAACGGGCCGCTGGTCACCCCCGAACGAGAACCCCTATCCGCTCCTAAACCGGAGGCGGACCCGGCGCTTGCGAGAGAGCCGGTGGCCAAACTGCGTGCCGAGGGCGAGCTCGAGGAGCCGAACGTGAAGTCCGATGAGCAACGCCTCGATCGAAGCGAGCTCGACAAGGTGGCCGATGCCGACTCGCCGGTCGATGCCGGTTACTTCACCGTCTCGATGCCGGCTGCTGTCGAGCTCCCGGTCGATCTCGCTGGCGCGGGAGAGATCCAGGTACTGGACGCAGGGGACCCGGCGCTCCAGGCCGCCCTCGGTAACAAGAAGAAGGAGAGCCGTACCGAGCTGCACGCGCAAGCCCGAGAGAGCGAGACGCCCGCCCATCGCTTCGTCGCGATCGGGCCCCGCCCCGGACTCGACGCCTGCAGCGCGCTACGCGTGCGGCGGACCGACACGACGTGGGAGATCCGCTTCGAGGAAACCGGCTCCCGGGTCGGCTCCGTGAGCTGCGGGATCGAGATCCCCGGCGACGGCGCGGCCATTCGCTTCCAGGGTTGGCCCGTCGATGAGTGACGACGCGTTCGAGCCCCCCGAAGAGTTCGTCCTGCCGATCGAGGACTTCATCGATCTGCACTACTTTCAGCCTCGTGAGATCCGCTCGGTCGTGGAGAGCTACCTCGAGGAAGCCGTGAAGCTCGGGATGACCGAGGTGCGCCTGATCCACGGACGGGGGATCGGCGTGCAACGCGACGCGGTGCGGTCCGTGCTGTCGAGACACCCGTCGGTTGCCGAGTTCCGGGATGCCCCGCCGGAGCGCGGCGGCTGGGGTGCGACGGTCGCGCGACTTAAACGGCGCGGCGATTGACGGCTCCCCTGCCCCGGAGCCACAATGCCTGCATGTCCGACCGAGTCGAGATCGTCTGCCCGTGCTGCGACACGCGTCTGGTCGCCGATGTGGAAACGGGCGAGATCCTGTCCGAGGTGCGCCCGAAGAAGGACGTGGACAAGAGCTTCAGCGAGGCGATGAAAAGAGTGAAGTCCGGTGAGAGCCGTCGCGAGGAGGCGTTCTCGAAAGCGTTCGAGAAGACGCAGAAGCTCGATTCCCTGCTCGAGAAAAAGTTCGAGGAAGCGCGCAAGAAGGCCAAGGACGCGGATCCCGACGAGAAGCCGCACAATCCGATGGACTGGGATTAGTCGCCGACCCCATCCGTGACTCCATCCGCCAGGTCGTCGGTATCCACCCGATCGCCCAGCGGCGGCAGGTCACGTTCTTCCCGTGTCCGGTCGTAGAGGTCAGGCCGATCGGCCTGATCGAACGCGAAGCGCATCGTCTCCTCGAGGATCCGGTCGAGATCGCCGTAGAGGCGCACCACGACCCATTCCTCGTCCTCCGCGACGACCACCAGCATCCCGCGGATCTCCTCGGGCTCGTCGCCGGAGCGCACCAGGACGAAGACACGCTCGCCGCCGTCGTGGACTTCGACCCAGCTGTCCCATTCGGTGGGGAAGACCTGGATGTCCAGCGCCTCCGCCGCGTCGCCGCGTGTGCCCTCGACGGTGTAGACCCCCACTTCGACCCGCTTTAGCCCGTCGAGGGAGATGTCGACATCGTCGGCCCACTTGAGACCCTTCTTGGCCAGCCAGATCCCGGAGCGGGTCACGGTGATGCCGATCTCCTGTTGGAGATCGACGCCCGCCTCCCGGCTGAGATGGCGGCTGACGTTGTCCGGCCCGCCCAGACGAATGCAACCCGGGACCGTCAACGCGACCGCGACGGCGAGGATGGCGAGACGTCTCATGGTTTCTCCTTGTCGAGCTGGTCGAGCCCCGGGATATCCATCTGTTCGCCGAGCCTTTGAATCGCCGCCAGATCGATGATTCCCGCCACGTTGGCGAAGACGAAGTCGCCCGAATCGATGACCATGACCGTCAGGCCACGGATGGTCTCTTCGTCGTTGAGGATCAGGACGCTGACCTGCTCGCTGCCGTCCTTGACCTTGGCCAGTCGGATCCAGTTCTTCCTGAGCAGGGACGTTTCGGTCGCGCGAAACCGTTCCGCCAACCGCCGAGCCGTCTCCTCGTCCTCCGTCTCGACCACGAGCGCCTGGGCCAGCTCGAGACCCTCCACGAGGTCACCGAGCTCGGGGTCGACCGCCTTGACGATTTGCAGCAGGGATCCGGGAAGCCAGACCTCGATCTGGACGTCGTCCTCACCCACGAGATCGGTGAAGAGCTCCTTGTCGACGAAGCCGCGGACCTTGCTGTAGTCCTTGGCCTGGGCCCACACCGGTGCCGCCGCGAGCACGGCACAGAGCACCGCCACTCCCAGGAAGCCGCCGCTACGGATCGTGGATGTCATCAGATGGAACCCTCGTCGGCGTTCGGCTTGCGCGTGGTCGACGGCCATAGGATGCCGACTTTCTCCAGCGCAGGCGAGACTTCTTCGGCAAAGACCTCGCGAAAGGCGACCTCCTCGCTCTTTCTGATTGCGTTGGCTGCCAGTCGGAGGACCATTCGAACTTCCTGCGCCGCCTGTTCGGGATCGACGGACGGCTCGGTCGTCGCCTGGGGAACGAGACCCCGTTGTGGAGGATCCCAGACCTGAACGCCGACCCACGTCGCGAAGACGACGACCGCGGCGGCGGCGGCGAACCGCCAGTCCAGCCAGCGCGGTCGTGTCCGCGTCTTGGGCGCGCGGACCGTACGGTCCCGGACGTCGTCGATCGCGTCGTCGGGCATCGGCCGCTCGGCCATCGCGCGTAGCAGGTCCTGCATCTCGCGAAGCTGGGCGGCCTTCTCGGCGCACGCCGGGCAGGCCTCGAGGTGGGCGTCCATCCGCCGGCGCTCTCGCGCCTCCATCAGATCGCCGTCGAGCACGCGGTGGAACAGCTCCATCGCTGCGGAACAGATCATCCCGTGTTTCTCATCCATGGTGTCACTCCTGCACGGTACAGCTTGGTGCGAAGCCGCTCGCGAGCGCGGTGCAGTCGCGCCTTGAGCGTTCCCAACGGCACGTCGAGCGCCGTGGCGATTTCGTCGTAAGGCAAACTCTGGATCTCGCGCATCACGATCACGGCGCGATCGTCCGGCGACAACGCGTCGAGCGCGCGATCGAGCTGACGCCGCAGGTCCCCCGCTTCGGCCAACCGTTGCGGGCCGGGACCCCTGTCCGGACGGGCGTCGACGACCTCGTCGCCGTTGCCGATCTCGGACCGCACCTTGCCGCGCCGGATGTGATCGATACAGAGGTTGTGGGTCGTGCGCATGAGCCAGGGACGGGCTCCGGCGACCGGCACATCGGCGCGGTGCTCCCACAGGCGGATCAACGCCTCCTGGGCTGCATCCTGGGCTTCCGCGGGGTTGCGCAGGATGGTCATCGCGTACGAATGAATCCGGTCCTTGTGCATGGCCACCACGCCTTCGTAGTCGGTGTCTCTCATGGCCCCCTGGAAGGACGTTCCGCGGCGTCAAAAGTTGCGTTCGGGCCCCATGGGGCCCGTTTCCCCATGAATCGAA
>JBFFZZ010000053.1:0-13752 GCA_041568335.1 Candidatus Polarisedimenticolaceae bacterium
AGAAGGGCTCGACGGTGGCCGGCGACGTTCACCCGCTCGACGCCCGACGTAAGGCCGGTTGGCTGACCCCGGTCCCCGGGGGTGTCGGTCCCCTGACGATCGCGATGCTGCTGCGGAACACGCTCGATGCGGCGCGGCGATCGGTCGGTCTCGACTGAGTTGGCGGCGCGCGCCCTTCGCGTCGTCGGTCTGACCGGCGGCATCGCGTCCGGAAAGTCGACCGTCGCCCGCTGGTTCGCCGGCTGGGGTGCCTATGTCGTCGACGCCGACCGGGTCGCCCGCGATGTGGTGGTACCGGGCGGACCGGCGTACGCCGCGGTGGTCGAGCGCTTCGGCCGGTCGATCGTCGCGGAGGACGGATCGATCGATCGGATCGAGCTGGGGCGGATCGTGTTCGATCGGGACACCGAGCGCGCGGCGCTCGAGGCAATCTTGCATCCCGCCATCCGCGCCGAAAGCCTGCGTCGTTTTGCCGAGGACTCGGGCGATGCGCCGCTCGGGATCTACGAGGCCTCGCTGCTCGTCGAGACGGGCGCCCACGAAGAGCTCGACGGTCTCATCGTCGTCGCCTGTACGCAGGAAACACAGATCGCGCGTCTCATCGAGCGCGATGGGATCACGGAAGACGATGCGCGCAAACGCCTCGCCTCGCAGTACCCGCCGGAAAGGAAGATCGCGCTGGCCGACCACGTGATCGACACGGACGGCACGCTCGAGCAGACCGAGGCGCGCGCGCGCGTGGTCTGGGATGCCCTGCTGGCAGCCGGTTAGGCGCGGACGCCCGCGCCCTCGGCGCGCTTGACTTCCTTGATGCGGTTGGTCTCACCGACGACGACGATCTGCGGTTCGTGGTCGGCCAAGTCCCCGTCATAGACCGTGCAGTAGGACGCGAGGATCAACTTGTCCCCCATGCTCACGAGACGCGCCGCGGCGCCGTTGACGCAGCACTCACCGCTCCCGGGCCGGCCCTCGATCAGGTAGGTCGAAAAACGGTTGGCGTTGTCCACGTCATAGACGTCGATGCGCTCGTACGGCACCATCCCCGCCTCGCGCATGATCGTGGTGTCGAGCGTCAGGCTGCCCTCGTACTCGACGTTACACTCGGTGACTGCGATGCGGTGAATCTTGGAACGCAGCATCTGGCGGTTCATTCGGTTACTCCTGAGTTTCATTCGGGTCTTGCAGTGGGTGACACCGTTGCGTTGTCGAGCAATCGGACGGTGCCGCAGTGGATCGCGAGCACCAGCAGGGCTTCCCCTTCGAGCTGCTCGATCGGGTTGAAGGCGCGGCGATCGACCAGCTCGACGTAGTCCACCCGCAGCAACGGTTCGCTTTCGATCACGGTGCGAGCGGCCTCGACGATCTTCTCGACCGCTGTTTCGCCCTCCTCGACGCGTCGTCTTGCGGCCTCGATCGCCCGTGGCACGGCGCCGGCGGCGGCGCGCTCCTCCTCGGACAGGTATCGATTGCGGCTCGACATGGCCAGACCGTCTTCCTCGCGGATGGTCGGGTGAACGTGGATTTCGACGTCGATGAACAGGTCGTCCACCACGCGCTGCACGATCGCGGCCTGCTGCGCGTCCTTCTGACCGAACGCGGCGACGTGCGGACCGACGATGTTGAGCAGTTTGGTCACCACGGTGGCGACGCCGCGGAAATGGCCCGGCCGGCTGGCCCCCTCGAACCGATCGGAGAGCCCGTCGACCTCGACGAACGTCAGGGCGCCGTCGGGGTAGATCTCCTCGACGGTGGGCAGGAACAGGTAGTCCACCCCCTCGGCGACGCAGACGTCGACGTCGGCGGCGTGATCCCTGGGGTAAGTGTCCAGGTCTTCTTCCGGGCCGAACTGGGTCGGGTTGACGAATACCGACACGACACTGACGTCGGTGGACTCGTTGATCGCGCGTATCAGGCTGCGGTGTCCCTCGTGGAGCGCGCCCATCGTGGGCACGAAACCCACACGAAGGCCGGACTCGCGCGCGCGGCGCACGATGTCGTGGATCGACTGCGCTCGACGTACGATATCCAAGGTCAGTAAGTCTCGTCCCGGCCGGGGAAAGTCCCGTCACGGACGTCCGTGGCCCAGTGACGGATCGCGTCCACCGAAGCCTCGAACAGCTGGGCGTAGCGGCGAACGAACTTGGGTGATTTGCCCGGCGACAACCCGAGCAGGTCGTGGTAGACGAGGACCTGGCCGTCACACGCCTGCCCCGCGCCGATCCCGATCGTCGGCACGCGGACGGCATCGGTGACGCGGCGCGCGACGTCGACGGGGATGCCCTCGAGCACGATCGAGAAGACCCCGGCCTCGTCCAGCGCACGCGCATCTTCGACGATCCGGTCGGCCTGCTCTTCGTCACGCCCCTGAACCTTGAACCCGCCCATCGCCAGCACGGATTGCGGCGTCAGCCCGACGTGCCCCATGACCGGGATCTCGCAATGGAGGATCGCGCGGATCGCGTCGACCCGATTCCTCCCACCCTCGAGCTTTACGGCATCGGCGCCGCCGTCGCGGACCAGCCGTGCGGCGTTGCTCGCCGCATCGGTGGGTGCAAGGTGGTAGCTCATCCACGGCATGTCGGCGATCAGCAAGGCGCGCTCCCGGACGCGCGAAACCGCGCGGGTGTGGTGCACCATGTCCTCGACCGTGACACGCATCGTGTCGCGCTCGCCGAGGATCACGTTGCCGAGGGAATCGCCCACGAGGAGGGCATCGACACCGGCGGCCTCGGCGGCTTGCGCCGTCGGAGCGTCGTAGGCGGTCAACACCACGAGCGGTGGACCGGCGGCTTTTCGTTGGGTGAATTTGGGGACGGTGACCACGTTCCCGGCCTCCTTTCTCTCCCCGCCACGGAGGGTCGAGGGATGGGGAAGTCGTTTTCGGACTCGAGGCCAAGCATAACGAATCGGGGGGCGGCCCTTCCACCTCGTGCCTCTTTCCGGGAGTTTTGGCGCCGTTCAGGGGCCGCCGAGCGGCGCGGCGAAGGTCAGAGCTTGACCCCCAGGGGGCGGTAGTACTGGACGCCGCGGTCCATTTTCTCGATCTGATCGACCAGCTCGTCGAGGTGCTCCTCGTGATGCACGAAATCGATCTCGGTCGTGTCGATGACCAGCAACGGCGTCTGCGTGTAGTGGAAGATGAAGTAGTTGTAGGCTTTGTTGACCTCGTTGACGTAAGCCTCGGAGATGCCCGTCTCGTACGACCTCGACCGCTTCTTGATCCGATCGACGAGTGTCCGCGTCTCGGCTTGCAGGTAGATCACCATGTCGGGAAGCGGTGTCTGCTCCTCGAGCATCTCGTAGAGCTTGTTGTAGATCAGCAGCTCGCTGTCGTCGAGGTTGAGATAGGCGAAGATCTTGTCCTTCGGAAAGATGTAGTCGCACACCGTGACCTGGTGAAACAGATCGCGCTGGTTGAGATCCTGCAACTGGCGGAAGCGCGACATCATGAAGAACAGTTGCGTCTGAAAAGCCGCGCCCGGCTTGTCTTCATAGAAATCGGCGAGGAACGGGTTGCCGATCTCCTCGAGCACCTTGTGGGCATCGAACTTCTTGACCAGCAACTCGACGAACGAGGTCTTTCCCACGCCGATCGGGCCTTCGACAGCGATCGATCTGAACTTCATGCGCGGGCGAACTCCCCAGTGGCAGGCGACCCCAGTGTTCGTGCTTGAACCCGCTCGATTATAAGAGGACGGTCGGACAGCGATCAAGCGCGCCGAGGCTGCGAATGCGGGTGGGATGGGCGATACGGGCGAGTTCGTCCTGCACCGTGCGCCCGTTGTTCGGGTTGCGGAGCCGGGGCGCGATCTCCGCCAGCGGTGCGAGCACGAAACTGCGCTCCCACATCCTCGGGTGCGGTAACCGGAGTCGCTCGTCGGCGATCAAAAGATCCCCCAGCATCAACAAATCGACATCCAACGTGCGTGACCGGTTCCGGCCGTCGCGCTCTCGCCCCGCGGCGCGCTCGATCTCCAGCAACCGCTCGAGGACCCGGTGGGGTGGTTCGGTCGTCTCGATCTCGACGGCCATGTTCCAGAACCATCGTCCGCCGGACAGGCCGACCGGCTCCGTTTCCCAGACCGACGAGATCCGTACCAGGCGCAGACCGGCCCCGGCCAACCCGTCCAGCCCGGACCTCAGGTAGGCGCCGCGGTCGCCGAGATTGCTTCCCAGTGCGATGTACCCCGTCATGAGCCACCGATTGTAGCGTGGTTGAAACCCCAGAACCCGGCGGGTATCATGACCGGCCTCTTGACTTGAGTGGATCAACTTTCCTCGCGGATCACAATCAAAGGCCCCGTTGACGCCCCGATCGGTGCGGGCGTCCCGGTTGGAGGCGAATCGGCATGACGGCCAAGACCAACGAGTCGACGATGTATGAGCAGGCGGTCGCCAGCTTCGGCAACGGTATCGAGCTGTTGCGAACCGGTGACTATGCCAAGGCGAAGGAGGTCTTCAGTGGGATCCTCGGGTCGCTGAAGGACGAGCCGGTGTTGATGGAACGCTGCCGGATGTACATGGGAGTGTGCGACCAGCGAATGTCGCCGGCCCCCGAACAGGGCACGTCGACCGACGACTTGTACTACCGTGCCGTGTTGGCATCGAACGGCGGCGACGTGACGAAAGCGATCCGGCTGCTCGATCAGGCGCTGCAGCAGGCGCCCAATTCGGCAAAGCTGTTGTACGCCCGCGCGTCGGCGTGGGCGCTGTCCGCGAATGCGGAGTCCGCGGTCAGCGATTTGCGCCAGGCGATCGGCCTGGATCCGGCCTTGCGGTTCCAGGCGGTCAACGACTCGGATTTCGAGCGCATCCGCGAAGAGCCGGGTTTCATCGACATCATCGAACCGACATCCACAGGGGCCTGATCGTTGCCCGCCGGACGCCTCAGCGTTCTCGTGCTGGCCGCCGGCAAGGGGACGCGAATGCGTTCCAACACGATCAAGTTGCTGCATCCCGTCGCCGGCCGGCCGATGGTGGCCTGGGTGCTCGATGCCGTCAAGCCGCTCAAACCTTCACGGACGATCACGGTCGTCGGCTACCAGGCCGACCGGGTCGAGGCGGCGCTCACCGACTCGGGCAGCACCTTCGTGCTGCAAAAGGAGCAACGTGGGACCGGACACGCCGTCCTCCAGGCCGCGCGCGCGATCGGTTCCGGGGCCGGTCCCCTGCTGATCCTCAACGGCGACCTCCCCTCGCTGCGCAGCGCGACCCTGCGGAAGCTCGTCAACGCCCACCGGCGTAGCCGCTCATCGCTGACCGTACTCACCGCGGAGTTACCAGACGCCAGCGGCTACGGCCGGATCCTCCGCGACGACAAGGGTCGTGTCGAGCGCATCGTCGAGCATCGCGATGCCTCGCGCGCGCAACGACGTGTGCGCGAGATCAACACGGGGGTATTCGTCGCCAACCCCTCCAAGCTGCTGCCGGTGTTGCGTAGACTACGACCGGACAACAATCAGGGGGAGTACTACATCACGGATGCCGTTCACGCGCTCCTGGCCCGCGGCGAGCGTGTCGGTGCGTTGTGTCATTCGGACGCCGAGGAGGTGCTCGGCGTCAACACGCGGCAAGAGCTCGCAGGGGCGTCCCGGAAGCTGTTCGAGCGCCAGGCCGAGCGGCTGCAGGATCGTGGCGTGACCCTGCTCGACGCGGAGCGGATCTGGATCGACCCACGGGCGTCGATCGGCCGCGACTCGGTGATCTATCCCGGGGTGATCGTGGAGGGTCCCTGCCGGATCGGCGCCGAGTGCGTGATCCGCCCGGGTTGCCGGATCGTCGACTCCAGCATCGGCACGCGGACGGAGATCAAGGACTACAGCATCGTGCTCGAGAGCCGGGTGGCGCGCGACGCCGCGGTCGGACCGTTCGCACACCTGCGTCCGGGATCGATCCTCGAGGACAACACGAAGGTCGGCAACTTCGTCGAGATGAAGAAAGCCCGGCTCGGCCGTGGGAGCAAGGCCAGCCACCTCACCTACCTCGGGGACGCGACGATTGCCGAGGGCTGCAACATCGGCGCGGGCACGATCACCTGCAACTACGACGGCACGAACAAATTCCCCACCGTGCTCGGCAAGTCCGTGTTCATCGGCAGCAACACCCAGCTCGTGGCGCCGGTCAAGATCGGCGAGGGCGCCTACGTCGCCGCCGGGTCCACCGTGACCCGGGACGTGCCCAAGGGAGCGCTCGCGATCGGTCGGAGCCGCCAGAAGAACATCGAGGGCTGGGCCGCCAAACAAGCCAAAAAACGAAAGCACAAAAAGAAAAAAGGTTAGTTGGCGCTCGAATGAGCGGTGGCCATATATTGAGGGCCGAGGGAGAACCGTCGTATGTGCGGAATCGTCGGCTATATCGGGCCGCAGGATCCGGTCGAGGTGATCGTCGAGGGGCTGCGGCGCCTCGAATACCGTGGCTATGACTCGGCGGGGGTCGCCGTCGTCGGCGAGAACGGCGAGATCGCGATCCGGCGCGCCGAGGGCAAGCTGCGCGACCTCGAGAAGGTCATCGCGGCCCAGCCGCTGAGCGGCTCCTACGGGTTGGGTCACACACGATGGGCGACCCACGGACGACCGTCCGAAGAGAACGCCCACCCGCACCGCGACTGCTCCGGCCGTCTGGTCGTGATCCACAACGGCATCATCGAGAATTACCTCGACCTCAAACGTGATCTCGAAGCCAAGGGCCACAAGTTCGTCACCGAGACGGACACCGAGATCGTGGCTCACGCGATCGAAGACTCCTACAACAATGGCGCCGCCGATCTGCCCGACGCCTTTCGTTCCGTTTTGCCCAGGCTCCACGGGATCTACTCGCTCGTGGCGTTGCACACGAACGATCCTCACCTGCTGGTCGCCGCGCGCCAGGGCCCCCCGCTGGTCGTCGGTGTCGGCGACGACGAGACGTTCGTTGCTTCCGACATCCCGGCGATCCTGATGCACACCAAGAACATGGTGTTCATGGAAGACGGCGAGGTCGTGGTGATCGGCTCCGACGGCCCACGGTTCACGGACCTGAAGGGCTCGCCGATCGAGAAGAAAGCCGAGAGGATCCCGTGGGATCCGATCATGGTCGAGAAGGGCGGCTACAAGCACTTCATGCTCAAGGAGATTCACGAGCAACCGCGCGCGGCGCGCGACACGTTGCTCGGACGGGTCTCGCTGGATTCCGCCCGCGTCCTGATGGACGACGAGATGGCGTTGACCGACGAGCAGCTGAGCGGCGTCGACCGTGCCTGCATCGTCGCCTGCGGGACGTCGTGGCATGCGGGGCTGGTCGGGAAGTTCCTCATCGAGCAACTCGCCGGACTGCCGGTCGAGATCGACTACGCCTCGGAGTTCCGCTACCGCAAGCCGCTCGTCGACCAGAAAACGCTGGCGATCTACATCAGCCAGTCGGGCGAGACGGCGGACACGCTGGCGGCGCTGCGCGAGGCCAAATCGAAGGGAGCCCAGACTCTGTGCATCTGTAATGTCCAGGGTTCGATGATGACGCGCGAGGCGCACGGCACGGTCTACACGCACGCGGGCCCGGAGATCGGCGTCGCCTCGACGAAGGCCTTTACGAGCCAGCTCGTCGCGATCACCCTGCTTGCGCTGAAGCTGAGCCAAGCGCGGGGCAAGATGCCGGAGCACGACCTGCTCGACTTCGTCAAGGCGCTGTACCACATCCCGGCCCAGATGGAGCACTACCTCCAAGACGACAAGGCGCTGCTCGACCTGGCGAAGACGTTCCAGAATCACCGTGATTTCCTGTTCCTGGGTCGTGGCGTGAATTACCCGATCGCGCTCGAGGGCGCGCTCAAGCTGAAAGAGATCTCCTACATCCACGCCGAAGGCTATCCCGCCGGCGAGATGAAACACGGCCCCATCGCCCTGATCGACGAGGAGATGCCGGTCGTGGCTGTGATCCCCCACGACGGTGTGTACGAGAAGATGCTCTCCAACATCGAAGAGGTGAAAGCGCGCTCGGGGATCGTGATCGCCGTCACGGATCGTGAGGACAGGGATCTCGAGGACAAGGCGGACGCCGTGATCGTCGTCCCACCGACGCACGAGCTGCTCTCGCCGCTGTTGATGGTGCTTCCGTTGCAGCTGCTCTCGTACCACATCGCAAACCTGCGGGGTTGCGACGTGGACCAGCCGCGCAACCTGGCCAAAAGCGTGACCGTGGAATAGCGCCGCTTCATGCTTCTCCCCTTCCGTGACAAGCGCTTGCGGCGTCGTGGCCGGTGGATATTCCTGTCGGCCCTGATCGGCATCGTCGCCGGGGTCGGCGCGATCCTGTTCGACCTTTGCTTCCACCTCGCGCAACGCTGGCTACTGGGGGAGCTCGGCCGGTTCAGCCCGCCCGGCGCGCCGCTCGAGAACGTGGATGCCTTTGGTCCGGAAAACGTCTGGCTGCTTCCCGTCTCACTGGCCGTCGGGGGTTTGGTTTCGGGCCTGCTGGTCTACTTGCTGGCACCGGAGGCCGAGGGTGCCGGCACCGACTCGGTGATCAAGGCGTTCCACCACAAGCTCGGCAAGGTACGCAAGCGTGTGGCCCCGGTGAAAGCGATTGCCTCGGCGATCACGATCGGCGCCGGCGGGTCGGCCGGCCGTGAGGGGCCGATCGCGCAGATCGGCGCGAGCTTCGGCTCGTTCCTCGGCAGCCTGCTGAAGCTGACGCACCACGAGCGACGGATCCTGATGATGGCCGGCATGGCCGGCGGCATCGGGAGCATTTTCCGCGCCCCGCTGGGCGCGTCTTTCTTTTCGGCGGAGGTTCTCTACAGCAAACCGGAGTTCGAGTACGAGGTCCTGCTCCCGGGGCTGATCTCGGCGATCACGGGTTACTCGATCTACTCCTCGTACGCCGGTTGGGGGTTCCTGTTCGATGTTCCCGAGCTCTCGTTCCACGAACCGCGGCAGCTGGCGGTCTACGCCGCGCTCGGGGTCGCCTGCGCGCTGCTCGGCGCCCTTTACCCCAAGTTCTTCTACTTCGTGCGCGATCAGATCTTCCGGCCCATGCCGCTCCCGCGCTGGCTCAAGCCCGCGATCGGCATGACCGCCGTGGGCCTCATCGCGGTCGTGTTCCCGCAGTGCCTGGGGATGGGCTACGGCTACGTCCAGCAGGCCATCGAGGGCAGCCTCACGATCCAGTTCCTGTTGCTGTTCGTCGCCATCAAGATCGTCGCCACGTCGTTGACGGTCGCCTCCGGGGGCAGCGGCGGCGTGTTCGGCCCGTCGCTGGTCATCGGCGGCGCGCTCGGCGCCGCGCTGGGACAGGGGTTCGTCGACTGGGTTCCCGGTTGGGCCCCGGAGCCCGCCGCCTGCGTCATGGTCGGCATGGGCGGCTTCTTCGCCGGGGTCGCGAAGACCCCGTTCGCTGCGGTCATCATGGTGATGGAGATGACGGGGTCCTACGGTCTGCTCGTGCCCAGCTTGCTGGTGGCCGCGATCGCCTACCTGTGTCTTCCCCTGGGGATCCGTCTCTACGAGAGCCAGGTACCCACCCGGCTCGACTCCCCCGCCCATACGGGGTCGTTCGCGACCGACATCCTGCGTAACCTGACCGTGCGCGATTGTCTCGATCATTCGGAGCCGCACGGCAAGACGATCAGCGCCGACACATCTTTCGATCAGCTGATCAACCTGACCGGGTCGGGGAGACAGACGGTGTTCCCCGTCATCGCGGAAGACGACACGCTGCTCGGCGAGCTCACCCTGGAGGACATCCGGCGCGTCATGCTCGAGACGGAAGGCGAACGCCCCGAGGTCGCGGGCGATCTGATGCACCCGGTCGTCGGCCCGTTGACGCCGGACGACAACCTGAACGTCGCCGCCAAGCTGCTCGCCGATCGGGCCAGCGACACCGTCATCGTCGTCGACGACATGCAGGCGCAGCACGTCGTGGCCTTGCTCAGCCGTCGCGAGCTG
Organism: Candidatus Polarisedimenticolaceae bacterium; assembly: GCA_041568335.1. GTDB lineage: Bacteria > Acidobacteriota > Polarisedimenticolia > Polarisedimenticolales > Polarisedimenticolaceae > WVWW01. Next base: position 9,918 of record JBFFZZ010000053.1, read on the forward strand.
ATCCTGACCTACGGTCGCGAGATCGAGCGGTTGAAGGAATCCGATCACCGCGACGGTGCCTCCGAGGGCGAACCGATCTGACCCCGCCTTTCTCGCGGTAGAATGGTCGGGGTCGACACCAACGGAGAGCGAGTGGAGCCACCGGAACAACCGGACCGATCGTTGTTCACGCCGGATGCCGCCGGGCATGCCGATCTGTTGGCGGCGCTGAACGATCGACAACGCGAAGCGGTCACCCATGGCGGCGGTCCGGCGCTGGTCCTGGCGGGGGCCGGTTCGGGGAAGACGCGCGTCATCACCCATCGCATCGCCTGGCTGGTTCGCGAATGCGGCGTCCCGCCCGAGCGGATCGTCGCCGTCACCTTCACCAACAAGGCCGCCGCGGAGATGCGCGAACGCGTCCGGGGATTGCTGGGTTCGGTCTCGTTCGACGCCTGGGTCGGGACGTTTCACGCCCTCTGCCTGCGCATCCTGCGCCGTGACGGCGGACGAATCGGGTTGCGACCCGGGTTCAACATCTACGACACGGACGACCAACTGGCGCTGGTCAAGCGGATCCTCAAGTCCGAGGCGCTGGACGACGGGAGCGGCACCCCGCGCTCGTTCCTGTCGCGCATCTCGCGCTGCAAGAACGCCATGCAACGTCCCGCCGAGGTCGCCGCGCACGCTTACAACCCCGAGGCGCAGGCCCTGGCCGAGGTCTACCGGCGTTTCGAGGACGGCCTGCGCTCGGCCAACGCCGTCGATTTCGACGACCTGCTGGTCCGCACGCTGGAGCTTTTCCGTGGCAGCCCGGAGCTTGCCGAGGCCTACTCGTCGCGCTGCGAGCACCTGCTGGTGGACGAGTACCAGGACACCAACCGGCCGCAGTACCTGCTGGTCAAGACGCTCTCGCGAGTCCACGGCAACGTCTTCGTCGTCGGCGACGAGGACCAGTCGATCTATCGCTTCCGCGGGGCCGAGATCAAGAACATCCTCGACTTCGAGCACGACCACGACTCGACCGAGGTGATTCGTTTGGAGCAGAACTACCGCTCGACGGGAACGATCATCCAGGCGGCTAGCGCGGTCATCGCCAACAACAAGTACCGCAAGGGCAAGACGCTATGGACCCAGAACCCGGACGGCGACAAGATCGAGGTGTACGGCGCGCCGGACGATCGCGCCGAGGCCGTGTGGGTCGCGCAGCGGCTACGCGCGTTCGAGGATCGCGTGCCGTTCGAGGAGTGCGCGGTGCTGTACCGGACGAACGCGCAATCGCGCCAGATGGAGGAGATCTTCCGCCGCGATCGCATTCCCTACCAGATCGTCGGCTCGGTGCAGTTCTACGAGCGCAAGGAGATCAAGGACCTGCTGGCGTACCTCAAGCTCTCCGTCAACCCCAGCGACGACGTATCGTTCCGCCGCATCGTCAACACGCCGCCTCGGGGCATCGGTGGGACCACCCTCGGCCGTGTCGAGGACATGGCACGCACGATGGGTTTCCCGCTGCTCGAAGCCGCGAGGCACGCCGTTCGTGACGACATCCTGCCGAAACGCTCGGCCAAGCAGCTCGCCGGGTTCCTGGAGCTGGCGGCCGATCTTCAACGGCGGGCGGCGGAACAGCCGGTCGCGGCACTGCTCGACCATCTGGTCGAAACGCTGGGTTACTCCGATTACCTCGAAAGGACCTACGCCGGCCAGGGCGCCGAGCGGATGGAGAACGTCGAGGGGTTGATCTCGGCGGCCGTCGAGTACGCCGAGGAAGAGGGCCTCGGTGCGGACGAGGGCGGCGTGCTCGGCTTCCTCGATCGCTCCGCGCTCGTTTCGGACGCCGATGACGTCGGGGCCCAGCCGGGCGTCACGTTGATGACGGTCCACTGCGCGAAGGGGCTGGAGTACCCCGTCGTTTTTCTCGTCGGGTTGGAAGAGAACCTGTTCCCACACGCGATGTCCGTCGGCGACGAGGAGGACGTCGAGGAGGAGCGGCGGCTGTGCTACGTCGCGATGACACGCGCGCAGAAGCGTCTGTTTCTCACTTACGCGCAGTTTCGGCGGACGCACGGGGCGTTCCTCCCCGGCCGGCCGTCACGCTTCCTCGAGGAAACGCCGGAGGGGCTGACCAAGGCGGTGGCGTCGACCGATGGCGGGTTCTTCGGCGGGACGGGTCGCGGCGATGCCGTGCGCACCCCGGACCGGGGCTACGGGTCGGGCTCCTCGGCGGCCCGGGCGGCCCGGCGGCGCCCCCGGACACCGCCGAAGGTCGCCCGGCAGGAGGATCCCGGAGACGGCTTCCCGGTCGGGGCGAGGGTGATGCACCCGCGCTTCGGAGGCGGTAGAATCCTCGACCGCGAAGGCAAGGGCAAGACGCTCAAGCTGACGATCCACTTTTCGGATCACGGACCCAAAAAGATCCTACCCTCGTACACGAAATTGAGTGTCGAGAACTGAACGAAGCACGAGACCGTCGAGGAGACCATGAAGGCAACGCAGATTCGCAAGGGCAACATCATCCGCGTCGATGGGACGTTGTACAAGATCATGAACATGGATCATGTCACGCCCGGGAAGGGGCGCGCGCACATCCAGACCAAGCTACGCAACCTCCTCGAGGGAACGCAGACGGAAAAGAGATTCCGCAGCGATGAAGACATCGAAAAGGTCGTGATCGAAACGAAGGAGATGCAGTACCTGTACAACGACGGCGGCGGGTACCACTTCATGGACACGACGACCTACGACCAGGTCGCGATCCCCAAGGAAACTTTGGGGGACGCCGTGCAGTACCTGATTCCCGACTCGACCCTCAACCTGGAGTGGTTCGAGGGCAACGCGATCGGCGTGGAGCTCCCGCCCGTGGTCGAGCTCAAGGTCATCGAAACCCCACCCGGTGTGAAGGACGCGACCGCCTCGGCGCAGCGTAAGCCGGCGACGATGGAAACCGGACTGGTCGTTCAGGTTCCCTCTTTCATCAACGAGGGCGAAGTCATCCGCATCAACACGACCGACGCGAGCTATTCCGAGCGCGCCAAATAGCGGTCGAGCCCGTCATTCCGGTGTCGCCTGCGGGTGAGCGTGCGAGGCGCTCGCGTCGTGGTGCGAGTAGAGGGCTTCCGCGTCGCAGACCCCGCCGATGGGATTCCAGCCCTTGGCGCGCTCCAGCAACCAGCGTGTCTGCGCGCGGCGCGCGGTGTCCATGCGGGCGCCGTTACGCGGCGCGCCGATGAAGAAATCCACGTCGCCGCGATCGGTCGACAAGGACCCGGCCAGCGTGATGACGCCGCCATCGGTTTGCACGAGCGTTCCGGTCTTGCCGACCAAGCTCCCCGGCGGAAACGTCTGCCGCAAGCCGCGGTAGTTCTGCAGGGTGTTGCGGCCGCAGTCGAGCGCCGGTAGCAGGTCCGATAGCGCGAGCCCGTGCGACGCCGCGACCGCTCTCAGCTCTCCGATCAGGCGCGTGATCTGGCTCGGGGACATGCGATTGGAACCGAGACCGGAGAGCGTGGCGAAACGCATCTCCGGACGCGGGTCTCCCCACCGTTCGCGATAGAAGTCCGCCATCGCGGCGGGATCGCCGAGGTGGTACGCGAGCCGTTCGATGTCGTTGTTCGAATAGTCGTTGAACCGCTTGAGGATCGTCTTCAGCGGGTTGGAAAGGTGCTCGACGACGGGCCCGTTGGGCTGCGCACCCGCATCGGGACCGGCGGTTTTACCGACGGGGAGATGCAGGAACAGGGTCCCCGGATGACTGTCACGGTAGCGTCGCATCGCGGCCAGGGTCTGCCGGCTCCAGGTACGCGGGTCCCAGGCCTTGACGAGGCGCCGGGCCATCTTCAGGGCTCGGGCGTCGGCGTCG
>JBFFZZ010000054.1:0-13670 GCA_041568335.1 Candidatus Polarisedimenticolaceae bacterium
GGTCGACGAGCTGAACCACCGCGATCAGGTCTCGATCGTGGTCTACGCCGGCGCGGCGGGGCTCGTCCTGCCTCCGACCACGGCATCGGACCGGGTGACGATCCGCGATGCGATCGATTCGCTCCACGCCGGTGGAAGCACGGCCGGTGGCGCCGGGATCAAGCTGGCCTATCAGCAGGCGCGGCGCTCGTTCATCGAGGGTGGCGTCAACCGCGTCGTGCTGGCCACGGACGGCGACTTCAACGTCGGGATCAGCGATCGCAGCTCGCTCATCCGGCTGATCGAGCAGGAAGCCAAGACCGGTGTGTTCCTGACCGCGCTCGGTTTCGGGATGGGTAATCTCAAGGACTCCCGTCTCGAGCAGCTCGCCGATCACGGCAACGGGAACTACGCCTACATCGACGACATCCGCGAGGCCCGCAAGGTGCTCGTCGAGGAGGCCGGCAGCACGCTGGTCGCGATTGCCAAGGACGTCAAGATCCAGGTCGAGTTCAACCCGGCCGAGGTCGCCGCGTACCGGCTGATCGGCTACGAGAACCGCGCGCTCCGCGACGAGGATTTCAACGACGACACCAAGGACGCCGGCGAGATCGGTGCGGGTCACACCGTGACGGCGCTTTACGAGATCGTCCCGCAGGGCTTGCGCTACCCGAGCCCGTCGGTCGATCCGCTGAAGTACCAGCAACCACGTTACGAGCAGCGCGATCGCGTGCACTCGGACGGCGTGCTGACCGACGCGGCGGGATCGGGCGAGCTGATGACGGTGAAGATCCGCTGGAAGGAGCCCGACGGCAACCGCAGCCGCCTGCAGGAGCTCGCGGTCGTGGACCGCGGCCGCGGTCTCAGCGCCGCGAGCGAGGACTTTTGTTTCGCCGCCGCGGTGGCCGGTTTCGGCATGCTGCTCCGCGACTCCGATCACAGCGGCGACCTGACGTTCGGCGACGTGATGGCGCTGGCCGAGAACGGTCTCGGTCGCGACCGTCACGGTCATCGCAACGGCTTCCTGGAGCTGGTGGACAAGGCCGGTAGCCTGAAACGCTACGCCAGTCGCCACTAGGTCCGACAGGCGTTCTCGACGGCCCCGATCGGCTCTTTTTCGGTCTTGCCGGTCGGGGCCTTTCTCTTTAGATTGGGCCCCTGGATGAAGCCCCGGGCCCAACTCGAGCGCTTGCTTCCGTGGACCCTCGCCGTCATCGCGCTGGTCCGCTCCTGGCCCTATTTCTTTTTTACCCCGGACGACTACTACATCTACCTGCGGTTCGCGCAGAACCTCGTCGAGCTCGGCGAGCTGTCGTTCAACACGGGCGAGCCGACGTACGGGTTCACCAGCGCGCTGTGGTTGCTGGTGCTCGCCACCGCGGGGAAGATCACCGGCGACGCGTTGGTCACCGGCAAGGTGCTGAGCCTGATCGCGACCGCCGCCAGTCCCGCGCTGCTCTACCGGATCATGCACCGTCTGACGGGCGAAACGGGTCTGTCGTTCCTGGCCGGGCTGGTCTGGGCCGGGAACGCCTGGCTGGTGCGCTGGTCGGCGAGTGGGATGGAGGCGGGGCTATCGGCCACGCTCGCGCTCGCGGTCGTGTTGCTCGCGATGCGCGCCCGGGAGCGGTCCACCGCGCCCTGGGGTGCCGGGATCGCAGCCGGTCTTGCGCCCCTCGTCCGGCCCGAGATGATCGGTCTGACGATCCTCTTCGCGTTCTTCTGGCTGTTGACGGATCCGGCGCGTGGAGCGGACAGACGGCGCAACGCGGCCGCCGCGGTCGTCCACCCCGCCGTGATCCTCGGCCTCTCCCTGGGTGGGCTGTTCCTGCACTTCGGCCGCGTCTTCCCCAACACCGCGCAGGCGAAGGGCTCGATGGTCGACGGGTTGGCCAAGCTGGTCCCGTCGGTCGAACGAACGCTCAAGGTGCTCGCCTCGACCTCGGCGGTGGAGCTGGCGATCTTCGGCATCGCGGCGCTCGCCTGGCTCGCTCGCGGGCGCTGGCGCGGGCTGCTCGAGCGTCGCGATCCCACGTTCGTCTTGCTGATGACGGCCTGGTCGATCGGCGTGATCGGTCTCTACGGCGTGCGCGGGGTCACCGTTTACACGCGTTATCTGCTGATCTTCATGCCGTTCGTGGTGATCGGCGGTTTCGCACCGCTCGCCTTCTGGTGGCGGGCCGGAGGTCGACGACAGGCGGTCGTCCTCCTGGTCGGCGCCATCGCGCTGGTCCAGAACACGGTGCTCGATCTTCGCGTGATCCGGCCGGCGACGATCGCCTACCAGGAATCCGAGAAGCGCGTCAACATCCGCATCGGGGAGTGGCTGCGTGAGAACACCGATCCGCAGGACGTCGTCGCGGTGCCGGACATCGGCGCCATCGGCTACGTGTCGCAACGTGAGATCCTCGACCTCAACGGTCTCGTGACGCCGGAGCTGATCCCCTACAAGCGCGACAAGAACATCAACGCGTTCCTCGAGCAGAACCCGCCGCAGTACATCATCAGCATCGATCCGGATCCCGAGTGGCTCGAGAAGAACGGTCCGAATCTCTCGCTGAGCCCGGTGATGAGCTTGCCCTTCGAGAAGATGTTCATCTTCCAGGAGGGCCCGCTGTACTACTCGCTCTACCGTGTCCTTCCGGCCGAGGAAGCTCCCCGCGAAGGGATCGCCCGGACCCGGGGTTAGAATGCGCGGGCCCGTCGCGGCGCGTTCCACAATGAACTCCACCCAACGCCAAGTCCTCACCACGACCTGCCTCGCGCATGGATTGATCCACGTCTACGAGCTCGCCGTGCCGGCGCTGCTATGGATGATCCAGACCGAGTTCGGGGCGAACGACCTGCGGATGGGTGAGATCGCGACGTTCTACGCGTTGCTCTTCGGCGTCGGTTCGTTGCCCGCCGGCTGGCTGGTGGACCGCATCGGATCCCGTCCGTTGCTCGTGCTGTGCCTGGCTGGCTCGTCGGCCTGCATGGTCGGGATGGCGCTCAGCCCGGGTCTGGCCGCGTTGTCGCTCGCGGCCGCGGGGATGGGTTTGTGCCTGAGCATCTATCACCCGGCGGGGACCGCGCTGATCACGCACGCGATGCCGGCGTCCGGCCGTGTGTTCGCGTGGCACGGGATGGCCGGGAACACCGGGGTCGCCGCCGCGAGCGCGCTCGCCGGTTTGCTCGGCGCGTGGCTCGGGTGGCGCTGGGCGATCGGATCGCTGGCGATCCTCGGGTTCGTGCTGGCTCTGACCGCGCTCCGTCTGCCCTCGCCGACCGTGCACGAGATCCGCTCGCGTCCGGGGGAAGGCGAGTGGCGGGGGTTCGCGTTGCTGCTGGTCGCCACCGCCTTCATGGGCATGGTCTACCGTGGCATGACGACATTCCTGCCCAAGTTCTTTGCCGTGAGCTACACGGACGACCTGGCGCGCGGCACGGCGATCGGTGGCGTGTTGACCACGGCGGCGTTGCTCGTCGGGCTCGCCGGGATGTACGCCGCAGGGCGGCTGGTCGACCGCGGCCATCACGCGGCGTTCGTCTTCCTGATCGGCGGGACGATGCAGCTCCCGCTGCTCGTCGCGATCCGCTGGGTCGCGGGTCCGGCGCTGGTCCCGCTGTTCATGAGCGTCGCCTTCTTCCATTTCTTCACGCAGCCCGCGGGCAACAAGCTGGTCGCCCAGCTCACGCCGCCGCGCCTGCGTGGCCTCGGTTACGGCGTCTATTTCCTGATGACCTTCGGTGCGGGCTCCGTCGGTGGCGTGATCGGAGGCTGGATCAGCAAGAGCAGCGGCCTGGCGACCGTCTTCCCGGCCCTGGCCGCGCTGCTCGTTCCCTCGATCCTCGCCGTGGCGCTCTTGTGGTGGGTCTTCCGACCCGACCGGCGCGACGGCGAGCCGACCGCCGAAACACTCTAGGGGGTGGACTGTGGGGTCAGGATCAGGCCGGCCGTGATCGGCACGTCCCGCCACAGCGGGACCCGGCTCGAGCACTCGACGTCGAAGCACAGATCGAAGTCATAGCTGCCCTCGGGCAGGCTGGGGACGATCACGCTCGTCCCGTCGACCCCGACCAACCAAGGCTCGACCGGCTCGGAGTCGCTCTCACGAATCGGCTCGACACGGATCGCGCGCACGGGGTGCTCCGGTTCTTGCACCTGGGAGAGATCGATCTCGATCGCGCCGCCGATCCCCTCGACCGCCGCGGACGTCTCGACCGTCCGTCCACGCTCCAGCGTCGCGTTGATCGCGACGGAGAGCGCCGGATCGGGTAGGAAGAGCGGGTTCCAGACCGTGACCGTCGATCGGATCTGCCCCTCGGGAAGGTCGCGGAACTGGACCCTCGGCGGCTCGGCAACGAGCCGGCCGTGACCGAGCGCGCGCTCACCGTCGTCGATCTTCAGCACGCCGGTCAGCTCCGCGATCGGATCGTAGATCCCGGTGGCAACGAGGTCCGGGAGACGGACGCCTTCCGGCGGGATCGGGCGCACCGCGATCGCGGGGTTGCAGTCGATCGCGATGGCGCCGAGATCGGTCGGGTCCCCGGCGGCAACCGTCAACACCGTTGCCTCGTCGGCTGTTTCCGTACCGATGGCCCAGGTCCAGCGGTTGTGCCCGTCCGGACGAACCAGCAGGGAATACGCGCCGGGATCGAGCGGCCCGATGTGAAAAGAATCGCGACGCTGGCCCTCGAGCACGAACGATCGGATCTTCAGCACGCCCTCGTCCCACCAGGTCTCCGGCTCGTACGTTCGGAGACCGTCCAGCACCAGGAGGTCCGCCTCGGGCGGCAGCTCGGTTCCATCCGAACAGTGCAGCGTCGCGCGCAACACCCCCGCGGGCGCGAGCCGGATCTCGATCTCGTCCGTTTCGGTGCCGCGATATTCCTTTTCCATCTCTCGAATCCACGTCGTGTCGCCCTTGTTGCGGAACTCGGCGAAGAACATCGTCTCGTCCCTGTTCTCGAAGGTACCCGACAGCACGTAACGACCGGGGTAGACGCCACGCAGCCAGAGGTGGCCGCTGCCGTCCGTCTTTCCGGTCGGATGCGCCGCCCACCCGGCCACCTCCCTGTTTGCGAGAAGGGAGACGAAGTCGTCGTCACGGGCGAGCACGACATCCACGTCCGGTGCGGGCTCGTCGTCCTCGTCGACGGCGACGGCGTGAATCGTCGCGCCGCGCCCGAGCCGCAACCGCACCCGGCCCTTCGTCGGATGGGGAGGCTCCAACGTCTCCGCGGCTTCGACGAAGCCCGGTTTTCCGGCAACGAACAGAAGCTCACCTTCGGCGAGTCCGTAAACGTTGGCGTCGCCCCAACCCGTTTCGGCCTCGGCGATGGGCTGCTCCTCGCGAACATCGGGGTCGGTGGGCCAGACTTCGACCCGCGCCTCGCGCACCCGCCGGCCATCGGGGTCTTCGACGCGGATCCTGGCCCACTTGCCGCCTCCCCGGTGCGTGCCGTCGACGACGAAATCGATGATCTCGTAGTCGCCCGCCTCGAGCTGCACCTGGACCTCCGGCGGGTCCGCGGACTCCAACCCGGTCGCCTCGGGACGGACCGTCCAGAAGCCCGACGGCACGACCATCTCGTACTCGTAGGTCGGGTAAATCGGGCGAGCCGACACGCGATCGTACTTCGAGCCGCCGCGCGTCTGCGCGGCCGCGAGCCACGGGCCGCCTTCGACCAGGTTGGCGACGACGCTCATCCCGAAGGATTCTCGCTCGAAGGTCACGCGACCACCGATATGCGCCTGTCCGGCGAACTCGAAGTTCACGTACCACGCCTGCGTGCCGACCGGTAGATCGAACTCGGCGACATCGTTCGGAAAAACCGTTCGATTCACCTCCACACCGGTCAGGAGATAGCCGGGAACCGGATCGACTCGCGCGGTCCAGCGACCGGCCACCAAACGCACTTCGCGTTCCAGGCGTTCGTTCATCTCGATCTCGGTGCGGTACTCTCGATCGAGGTCGTGGAGCAAGACGCGCGCTCCCGGAAGATACTGCCCCTCGACCGATACGCGAAAAACGACCGGTGTTCCTCGTACGACACGCACGGTGGAGACGTGCTGCTCGTTATCGCCGGCGATCGTGATCGAGTGCTGCTCGATCGCCGGGTGATTCCTGAGCAGCACGAATTGACCGCGCTCGGTAAAGACGTGGACGGCATAGCGGCCGGGCTCGATCGAACTGAAGAACGCACGGCCGGCGGGGTCGCTTTCCTGGCGCATCCTGAAGAACGAACGGCGCGTCGTCTCCTCGATCCTGCGCAATCCGACGGTGGTGCTCGCGACCGGTTGGTCGGACTCGTCCACGACCCGTATCGTGACGGTCGCGGCGAGTGTGACGGTCGGCAGCAGGCCGAAAACGCACAGCAGGAAAACCGTCGAGATTTGCCATCGCGTCAGACGCACGTCTCACTTCTCCAGGTAACTGGCTCGAACTACGGTCAAATCGCGTGACGTGTCTACCCGATCGTAACGGGGACCGCTCGATCGCGATCGTAAAGAATCGTAAAGTTTCCCGGCTCGACCCCGTGCCGCGTCTAGACTCGACAGCATGAGAAAAACGATCGTCTGTTGCCTGCCCGTCGTGGTCGCGTTGAGCGCGATCGCCGCCGAGCTGCCACGCCTCGCCCCGAAGGACGCCCGCAACGAAACGATCCTCGTTCGTGGCCGGATCCTCGACGGTGAATCGAAACCGGTGGCCGACGTCACGGTGTTTGCCTACCACACCGATCACGATGGGAAGTACCACGAGGACGCCTTTCGGGGCACCGTTCGTACCGACGGCGAAGGACGTTATGCGTTCGAGACCAGCCGTCCCGGGGGTTACGGGCCCGCGCCGCACATCCACTTCGAGGTCAGCGGAGCCGGGATTCGAAGCACCCGCGCGAACTTCCGGTTGGTCGACGATTCGATCCCCCGGCGACAGGTCGAATGGAAGGGAAGTCAAGTCGAGGAGTTCACGTACGACATCAACGTCCGGCGCAACTAGAGGGGAAAAGGGGGAAGGATGTCCGCCAACCAGATCCTGGATGAGTACCGCAACGGCACGATCGATCGGCGCGCCGCGCTCGGCCGGTTGGCCGTCTTCTTCGCGGCGGCCTATGCCGGCGCGCCCGCCCTGGCCGACAAGGACGGCCCGACGTTCGCCTCGAAGGGGTTGAATCACCTGGCGCTGCGCGTGACCGACGTCGCGCGATCGCGGGATTTCTACGTCGAGCACTTCGGGCTGGAGGTGCTGGAGGAGTACCTGCCGCACAACTGCTTCCTCGGCTGTGGTGACAACTTCCTCGCGCTGTTTCGCAGCACGACGGCGGGCATGGACCACTTCTGCGTGACGATCGACGACTACGATCCGGCCGAAGCCCTCGAGCGTTTGAAGCACGCCGGGCTCGAATCCCACCGCGTCGAGGACCGGGTCTATTTCAAGGACCCCGACGGCCTGGAAGGGCAGGTGTCGGGGAAGTTCAGCTCGAGGCCGGGCTCCTAGCGAACGGCCACGAAAGTCAAAAAGCCCATTTAGGGGGGCTATTCGATGGTCTCGACGGCGGCCCATCCGTCACCCCGATCGGCCAGGAAGCGCCCGATCCACTCCGCCACCAGCTCGGGCCGGTCCGCCTGCAAGGAGTGTTTTCCCTGTTCTACGACGCGAAGCCGGGCATCGGGTAGCTCGGCCTGCAGCTTGTAGCCCATCGATAAAGGCAGGGTCTCGTCGCGTTTGCCCCACAGCACCAGGACGGGGACATCGACGTTGGCGTAGTCCTCGACCAGGGCATCGATCGCGTCCCAGTCGGGCCGGCGGGTCCATTCGTCGAACGGGACGGCCTGTCGGATGATCGCCTGCGTCGCGAGGCGGGCCTGTTTGCCGTCGAAGGCGTTCAACAGACGGTCGACGTCGAGCTTGAACACCAAGTCGGGATTCTCCGCGGAGTAGACGAGCTCGTGTGCGACACGCTCCTTGAAGATCCGCGTCCCTCTCGCGATGCCGAGCTTGAAGCTGCCCATCCGGCTCATCTGGTCGAGCGTCTCGTTCGAGCGGTGGACGGCAAACCCCAACGACGCGATCAGCATGGCGCTGTCCACCCGTTCGAAGATCCGCGGGTAGGCCTCGCGAAGCTCCGGCGATCCCAGGACACGGAGCACGACGGCCCCGCCGAGGGAATGACCGACGAAGAAGATCCGCTCGGGCCAGCCCGCTTCCTCGTTGCGTTGCCGCAGCGCTTCGAGGATCTGCCGCGCGGAACCGGTGGGGGAGTAGGCCGCTTCACCGACTTTTCTCGGGTCGGGCCGGTCCGACTCCCCGCAGCCGAGCTGGTCGGGGATCCACAGCCGGTGGGTCCCGCCGAGATGACCCGACACGAATTGCCACGTCGTCCGATCGGAGACGAGGCCGTGGATCAGGACCACCAGCGTGTCCGGCGGTCCGTCACCCGTTTCCTCGGCGACGATCGAGTAGGGGACGCCGTCGATCTCTCCCACCGGGAGCGTCCACACGCGAACACGCCGGGCCTCGGCGGCGTCGGCGAGCCGCTTGAACTCGGGGACATGATCCAGCGTCGGCAAACGCTTGTAGGTCGGGGCGCAGGCTACGAGAACGACCCACACGACCGGCAGGAGGAGGGTGAGCCGCTTCACCCCAGAACCTCGCGAAAGCGCTTGGCCATTCTCGGCGCCGCGCCTGAGTCCTCGTGTTTGAAAAAGACGAACAGCTCGTCCCATCCGGCCTGTTTCAGCTTTTCCGCCCAGGCCGACATCTCGTCGTCCGTATAGGCGTCCTGACGGAAACGGACGTAGCCGTAAGGCGCGGTACGCACGACCGGCGGTTCGGCCACCTTTTGATCGGAGACGACGAGCGCCAGACCGCGCTCCGAGAGGAACGCATACGTCTCCTCATCGAACCAGCTCGCGTTGCGGAATTCCAGCGCGCAGCGAAACCCCTTTGGGATCCCCGAAGTGAGCTCTCCCAGCACCTCGAAGTCCTTCTTCAGCCACGGGGGGAACTGGAACAGCGCCGGTCCGAGACGTGTCCCCAGTTTTGCCGCGTTGCTCGCGAAGATCCCGAGCGGCTCGGCCACGCCCTCGAGACCCTTCTTGTGACTGATGCGCCGTGGTGCCTTCAGCACGAACGAAAAGTCCTCTGGGACTTTCGCGGCCCAGCCCTCCAGTAGCTCGACGCGGGGCATTCGATGGAAGGTGTTGTTGATCTCGACGGTATCGAAATGCTCCCCGTAGTACGTGAGCATCGCCTCGTTCCTGATCTTCTCGGGGTAGAATACGCCCTTCCACTCCTTGTAGGAAAAGCCGCTGGTGCCGGTGCGTACCCGCATCCTGCAAGCCTAGCAGGGGCGCGGACGGGAGCAACCCGGGTTTTGGAACGGCAACGTTGGACCACGATCGGGCTCGTCGCGGGGCTCGTGCTGGCGATCGTCCCGCTGGTCTTCTTTTGGAGCCCGTGGCGGACCCTGCTCGCGCGCACGATCAACAACCTCGGACACATCCCGCTGTTCGCGCTCATCACGAGCTTGCTGATCGTCCTGGCCCGGCGCTGGCTCGGATCGCGGCTGAGCGCCGCATTCCAGTACGCCGGGGTCTTCGGGTTGGCCCTGTTCCTGAGCTTCCTGACCGAGCTCATCCAGATGCTGGGGCCGCGCGACGCCGATTTTTCGGATCTGGCTCTCAACGGTGTGGGCGCGGCACTCGCCGTCCTCTGGTGGGTCACGTTCGATCGGCGTTTCGACGGGACTTCCGTGCGTCGCCGGTCCGGCCGGGTCGTTCTCCGGATCGTCGCGATCGTCGTTTTTCTGGCGTTCCTTTCGCCGTTGATCCGGGTGTGGGAGGCGTACCGCGAAAGGGAAGATCGGCTGCCGATCCTGTACTCGTACGACAGCCCGTCTCAACAGCGCTTCATGAGCTCCCTCCTGGCCGTCTTCGAACCCGTCGCGCCCCCGGCCGCGTGGGATGCCGACCCGCCGGACCCGGTCCTGCACCTGCGCTACAGCCGCTACGAGGGCGGAGTTTTGATCCTCAACGAACCCTACGGCGATTGGCGCGACTACTCGGCGTTGGTCGTCGACGTGTTTCATCCCGGGACCGACAAGATCGAGATCGGGATCGGGGTCGACGATTCGCTTCGCCCGCGGCGCTATCGTCACCGGTTCAACGCGCGTATCTGGCTCGAGCCGGGGCTCAACCGGCTGCGCTTCCCGATCGAGGAAATCGCCGCCGGCCCCGTCGAACGCGAGCTGAACGTCGCCCGGATCAAACGCATCGTCGTCTTTGCGGTGCACCCCGTGGGCGGGTTCGAGCTCTACCTCGGCCCGATCCGGCTGGAGGCTACTCCTTCGACGTCGCCAGGCTGACGCCGACCACCAGCGTCGCGCTGATCAGGACGCAGGCCGCCTTGATGTCCAGCACCTCGCCCAGCGCGGGGATCTGTTTCCACGCGATCGTGGAGACCATGCCACCGAACATCCCGGCGAGCGCGCCGTGCCAGGTGGTCCGCTTCCACCACAGGGCGCACAGCAGCGCCGGGCCGAAGGAGGCCCCGAGCCCGGTCCAGGCGTACGAGACCATGCCGTCGATGATCGACGTGGTTCCGGGGTTGTTCAATGCGCTCCAGGCGAGAACGAAGGCGATCCCTGCGATCAGCACGGTGCAGACGCGTGAGATCAACACCAGGCTCTCCGGTCGCGCCGCGGGCCGGAACAATCGCACGTAGATGTCCTCGACCAGCGTCGACGAAGCGACGAGCAGCTGGCTATCCGCGGTCGACATCATCGCCGCCGTCGCTCCCGCGATCATGATCCCCGCGATCCACCCGGGCAGCAGCGTCACGGCGAGCTGCGGCATGACCATCTCCGGGTCGGCCAGGTTGGGGCCGAGGACGGCGAGGCCGACGATCCCGATCATCGGCGCGCCCCAGTAGGAGATCAGCGTCCACCCCATCGCGACCATCCCGCCGCGGCGCAGGTCCGACGTCTTGCGGATCGCCATGTAGCGTGCGAGCAGATGCGGCTGCCCGAGATAGCCGAAGCCCCAGCTCAGCCCGCCGACGACGACGCCGAAGAAGAACGCGGAGCCGGTGGTGCCCGCCGTCACGGACATGAAGTCCGGGCCGCGCTCGGCGACCCTCTCGACCAGACCCGAGAATCCGCCAATGGTGAACAACCCGACGATCGGGAGCACGACGGCGACCGACGTCATCAGCAGACCCTGGATGAAGTCGGTCCAGGCGACGGCAAGAAAGCCGCCCATGATCGTGTAGGCCACGACGATCACGAGGCCGATGACGAGGCAGATCAACTGTCCGCTGCCCTCCGGCAGCCCCAGGATCGACTGGAAGATCTTCGACGCGCCGACGAGCTGCGCGGCGACGTAGGCGGTGTAGAAGAACAGGATCACCACCATCGAGACGATCCGCAGCAACCGTGTCTTGTCCTTGAAACGCAGCTCGAAGTAGTCGGGCAACGTCAACGCGCCGAGCCGGGCGGTCTCCCGCCGCAGCGGCATCGCGATGAAGGTCCACGAAGCGAGGATCCCGGCGGCGATCCCGATCACGTCCCAGTATTCGCGAAAGCCCGCGCCGTACGCCGCGGCCGGCAGCCCGAGCAGGAACCAGGCCGATTCACCGGAGGCGCGCTCCGAGATCGCCGCGACCCACGGGCCCAGCCGCCGGCCGGCGAGCACGTAGTCGTCGAGGGTGCGCATGTAGCGCGACGAGATGATGCCGATGACGACCATCACCACGAGGTAGGCGATCAGCCCGACGAAGACCGAGTTACCGGCCATCAGTCGTCCCCCCGGTCCCGGTTGAAGCGGTAGGCCGCCAGCGTGAGCCCCAGAAGCACGAACCAGGAGCCGATGACCACGATTCCGGTGAGGGTCGACATGGCGGCGATTATAAGCGCCGGTTCATAAAAGAAAAGGCCTGCCGGCGGCGGAGGTTGCCGGCAGGCCTTCCCTGCTTCGTCTACCCAATCTTGGTTGTCAGGGGATGCTCAACGGCGGCTCTTCCGGCCGCAGCGTCTCGTCTTCGTGCCGGTGGACCCAGGAGTCGATCGCGCGTCGATCGCTACGGCCGCCGAAGCGCTCGAACTCGACCCCCATCCCGGGAACCCGCAGGTTGTGGCTGGTGGTGAACTCCGGCGGGACCGTCCGCACGACCCGGCCGATGACGTGAACCTTGCCCTCGCGGCCGGGGAGCGGGAACGCCAGCGCGCAACGCATGCCGATGTCGATCGGCGAGGCGGTTTGGACGAACAGACCCGACGGGGAGAGGTCGCGGGTGTAGCCGACCAGCAGGGACTCCGCGCCGTCGAAGAACACGGGAACCTCGAGCGGCACGCGGGGGCGGCGCAGGTAGCACCAGACACGGTTGCGTCCCATCGAACGGGCTTCGTCCAGCGCGTCGCGTGCGCGGTCGAGCAAATAGTCCGCGCTCTCCGCGTCGGCGGGGAACGAGGCGGCGCCCAGGCTCAGCGTGATCCGCCGGTCGTTTCCGGGACCGTCTTCGAAGAAGCGATAACTCTCCACGGTCGACCGGATCGTCGCGGCCAGTTGGCGTGCGTTGCCGCGGCCGGCGTTGGAGAGCAGGATCGCGAAGTCGTCGTCGTGCAGCCGGCAGAGGTGCGTCTCGTCGGGCACCGTGACCCGCAGGATGTCGGCGATCTTGCGCAGGACTTCGTCGCCGGCCTCGCGGCCGAGACCGTCGTTGACCTGACGCAGGTGATCCACATCCGCGAGGATGATCGCCAGCGGCTGGGCCGTCTCCGCCGCGCTGTCCAGCTCGGCGGCCAGGTTTTCATAAAGGATATCGGCGTGCGGAAGACCGGTGAGGGAATCGACCCGCTCGAGCCCGTCGCGCAGCACGTGGCCCGCGGAGCGCGACAGCACGCGACGCGCGATCACCAGGACCCGGTCACCGGGCGCCTCGAGACGCTCGATGCTCGCCTCGATCTCGATCTGGCGGCCGTCCGCGCAGTTCAGCGTGAGCGCGGTGCCCCCGGTGATGGTCGGCTCGATGACCCTGCCGCGATAGAGGGCGATTCGCGACGCGCGGTTGTTGTTCGGACCGCAGTGATCCTTGTCGCGGCCGACGATCTCACAGGCCGGCCAGCCGGTGAGCTGCTCCATCGCCTGGTCGAAGGCCAGGACGGTTCCGTGCAGGTCGACAATGAATGCACCGAGCTCGGTCGAGCGGGTGCGGCTCAGGGTGGTCATCGGCAGGTCCTCCTCTCTCCAAGGCGGAATCTAGGTTCCGCCTCGGAGGGAGGCAACCTGCCGAAGGGCCTTTATTTCTTGGCTTTATCGCGGTACGGCGCCGGCAGATCCATGACCAGGTTCTCGGCCAGGAAGGCCATCTGATCGGCGGCCTCTTCGATCCTCAACGCCGTCGGCTTCCCGCCGCCGTGACCGGCCCGGGTTTCGATTCGGATCATCACCGGCTCGTCCCCCTTGTGCGCCTTCTGCAACGCCGCGGCGAACTTGAAGCTGTGCCCCGGCACCACGCGATCGTCGGTATCGGCGGTCGTGACCAGGGTCGCGGGATAGCGGACGCCAGGTTCGAGGTTGTGGTACGGCGAGTAGGCGTAGAGCGCCTCGAACTCTTCCGGGTCGTCGGCGCTGCCGTAGTCGTCGACCCAGTACCGTCCCGCCGTGAACTTGTGAAACCGCAGCATGTCCATCACACCGACGGCGGGCA
>JBFFZZ010000055.1:0-13620 GCA_041568335.1 Candidatus Polarisedimenticolaceae bacterium
CCGCAACGCTTCGCAGGCTCGCAAGCGACCTGCGGTTTCCTGCGGCGAGAGCCCGTGATTCCCGGAGCGCAGCGCTTCGATCTGGATCGACGTGCACCCGTGCGGGTACAGGAAGAACTCGGTCGCGCGTGAGTTTTGCGCTGCGGCGATCCCGGCCTGAGGATTGCGCAGCACGATCGCCTCGGCGTAGGACCTCAAGGCGCGGTTCTCCTCCTCGATGCGGCCGCGTGTGGCGTCATCCGCATCGAGCCACTCGAGGCCGGCCTGCTCGATGGCGAGCAGCGGGGCGATGTCGGCGTCGTCCATATTGCCCCCCTGATGCAAAAAGAACTCCATCCAGGGGTGCTCGTCCGTGATCACCGGGGAGTCGCGTGCCCAGGCCGCGATGCCCTCGCGGTCGAGCAGAAAAGTCGCGAGCAAAGCCTCGGGAGTTTCCAGGTACGCGGTCCTGAGGTTCGCGCGCGTCTCGGGCGTCGCGTAGGCCTCGTGCACACGGTCCAGGCTCAGCCCGAGCGGTTCGAGCGAGCCGATCAGCACCGCGTCGCGCACCGACGGGAGCCACAGCATGGCGTAGGGGTAAGCCTCGAGGAACGTCCGCGCCGTCATGCGCGCGGACGCCTCGCTCTGGGCGTGCAGCGGCAGCCACTGCGCGACCACGCCACCCGGCGCCAACCGCCGGTTGCAGAGTCGATAAAAGTCGCGCGAGTAGAGGTGCACCGAACCCGCGACGATCGGCGGCGGTGGCTCGAGCGTGATCACATCGAACTCCGTGTCGTTCAGCTCCAGCCAGTGCCGCCCGTCATCCTGGACCAACCGGACACGCGGATCGCGAGGGCTGCCGCCGTTCTCGTGCTCGAAGTACTCGAGACCGCCGGCTACCGCGTCGCTCAGCTCGATGGCCACGATCGTCTCGAGACGCGGGTGCGACACGAGGGCGTTGAGCGTGATCCCGGTGCCCACGCCGACGGCCAGCGCCGTTCGAGGGTCGCGGCTGAACAGGACGGGAAGATGCCCCTCGGCGCTCATGTACCGCCAGACGGGCTTGACCGTTGCGGTCATCGCGATCCCGTTGGTGATCAGGCTCTTGGCGCCGGCGTCGAAAAACCCGTATTCACGACGCACGATGGCGACGGTATCGTTCGTGCCTTCTCTGTAATAAAGGACTTCGCCCATCGTTTGCGCGCCGGGGCTGGCAGCCAGGAAGGCGCGCCGGAACGGTTCCGACCCGCGTGCGATCGGTAACAGACAGGCGACCCCCATCGCGGTCGCCGCACCGAGACGCCAGATTCCCGTCCGCAGCAGGACAAGCACCGCGATACCGGCGGCCGCGTTCAACGTCGCGAGCACGACGAGGGAGCGGCTGACGCCGACAGCGGGCAGCAAGACCAACCCGGCGCCCAGCGCCCCCACGATCGCCCCGGCCGTGTTGAACGCGTAAACCCGCCCCACGTCGGCGCCGAGCCGTTTCAAGTTGGCCGCGTACCCGCGCACTGCAAGCGGTAGGGCCATCCCGGAGAGGATCGTCGGTGGAAGCACGATCCAGGCCGCGCGCAACCCGGCCTGAACGAGAAAATCGACGAAGCCCTTCGACGGGATCCTCCCCAGCCACTCCGGCAACCAGATCACGCTCGCCGCGACCCACAGACCCATCGCGAGCTGGAGCGCCGCGAGCCAGGAGATCGGAGAACGGATCCGTGGCGACAGGGCGGCCAGCAGGACCGCACCGAGACAGAGCCCGACCAAAAACAGGGCGAGCATCAGACTGAACGAATAGGAGAACGAGCGCATGAACAGACTGAGCAGGCGGGTCCACACCACCTCGTAACCGAGCATCGCCGCGCCGCCACCGGCCGCCGCTACAAGGCACGCGGCGCGCGCGCGTTCTTGCGGGATCGAGCTCGACGCTTTGGCCGTTGATGTGCCGACCGACGGCTCGGCGGAGGCCGGCGCGGAGTTTCTTGCCGACAGCAGGAACGCCGTGACGCCGACGAACACCTGAGCGCCCGCGGCCAGGAACGCGCTGCCCATCACCCCGAACCGCTCGAACAGGACGAACCCGGCAAGGAACACGCCGGCCGCCGCTCCCAGCGTGTTCAACCCGTAGAGCAGGCCCAGCGATCCCGCGAGATGGGACAGGTTTCGAACGACGGACCGCGTCAACGCCGGAAGCGTTCCACCCATCAGCATCGAGGGGACGAGGACGAGGCCGAACGCAAGCACCAGCTCGATCGCGCGCTGCAGACCGCCCGTTTCGGCGAGCCGCACCGGTGCAAGGAACCACTGGCGACCGGGACCGAGCCCGATGACGAGCAGGGAGCCCGTAACGGCTGCGGCGAGCTCGAGTTGGCCGAACAACCGCAGCGGGTGGGGCGTGCGATCGGCGATGCGGCCGAACACGGTTGCCCCCAGCGCCAGACCGGCCATGAACGACGCGAGCACGAGCGCGGTTGCCGTGGCGCTGTTGCCGAACAGCCAGGCCAACTGTCTCAGGAAGACGGTCTCGAAGACGAGTGCCGCGGCGCCCGAAACGACGAACAGAAAAAAAGGTCCGATTCGCCTCACCCGAGCCTCAGAACGAATTCCTCGACGACCGGCTGGCCTGCGGCGCATGGAGCAAGAGACTCTCCATGCAACTCGAACCCGCACTTCTGCGCGACACGCAAAGAGGCCTTATTGTGCTTGGCGACATAGGCGAACAGCGGACGCTCCCGCACATGGTCGAGGAACTCCGCGAGCCCGCGCGTCGCGATTCCGCGGCCCCAGAAATCCCTGCCGATCCAGTAGCCGACCTGTCGTTTTCCGCCACGCTCGAAACAGCAAAGGTACCCGGCGACCTGCCCGTCGACGAGGATCGCCTTTCTCTGCACGGTCTGGTCGCCGAGAATTTTCCGCCAGTGTTCCATGAACGCGTCGCGGTCACGCGGCGGGAAAGCAGCCATCGCGCACGCTTCCGGGTCGCGCTGATGTTCGAACAGGATCGGCAGATCGTCCTCCAAAACGTCTCGCAGAAGAAAACTCTCGGTCATGGCGCCTCGAGCCGGGTCAAAAGGTCCGGGCTCAGGCATGATTCTGCCGCGGAAAGGTCTCGGGTTCCAGAGCACAAGTTATAGTGAGGGAAGATCATGTCGTTACCCAAGAAGTACGGTCGCCGGATCCGCCGGGTACTCGGCCTGCGCGCCGTCTGGCAGCCCGGCGCGGTGATCGATCTCGGCGATGTCGTTACGCTCCGGAGGGGCATCTTCGCCCCGGTCGAAGCGCTGTTCGACTTCGGTGTTTCCTTCCGGCGGAAACGCGGCAAAGCCGCGGCGTTGACCCTCAACTCGCAGGGTGTGTCGGAAACGCTGCTGCAGGCCGGTAGCGAGGTCGACGGGATCGACGCGCTGAAACCGAAGGCGAATGCGAGCCTGGAGATCCGCTTCGATCGCGATAACGCCTATTACCTCCGCACACCGAGGCTTTCCTCGGTCGTCGTCGACAACCTGGGCGCGGTAGGTCGTGCGGTCGTTCGACTAACGGATTGGGACTTCGGGCGGTACTACATCGTCTGGAAGGTCCTGAAGGCGGAGCAATTCACATTCATCGGCAGCCGCCGCAGAAATCGGAGCATCACGTTTTCGGGTAGCGGCAAGGCCGTGGGCCGGCTGTTGACATCCGGTCTCTCCGCGGGACTCACGCGTACCTCGAGCCGAAAACTGGATCTCGAAATCGTCGGTGAGGGTGGCGCGATCGCGATCGGTGTGACCCGGGTGCGGCGCGACGGTAAACTCCGCGACGTCTAGCTCGACGGCGTATCCCACTGCTCGAACGCCGTGATCGTCTTACGGAACGTGTCGGGCACGGAGATCGGGTTGAACTCGTCGTCGATAGCGCAATGAGTCGTATACCCGGACGCGATGACGCGGTTCGTGCTCTTGTTCCGCAAGCGAAACGCGAACGTGAAGCTGCTGTGCCTGATCTCCCGGGTACACACATCGATCGTGATGCAATCGTCCAGGCGGGCGGGAGACTTGAAGTCCAGGTGCGCGGCCACCACGACGTTGTCAAACGCCCTGATGGGGCGGGCGCCGTCGGAGAGCTCGAGATTGCGCAGGTAGTCCACGCGACCCACCTCGAGATACGTAAAGAAGTTGCCGTGGAAGACGATCCCCATGGCATCCGTTTCCGGTAGCCGGACACGGACTTCGGTATGGAAGTGAAAGATCGGGGTGTCGCTCACGGCGGTGAACCTCGTCGGACCGGCCGGCCCGGTGAGTGCCAACGATAGTACACCGCGGGCGCGGCCGGCCAGGCGATCACGTCGCGATGCAGCCCGCGGGAACCTTCAAAAGTCCCATAAGTTCGCACTTTGGCCGGTTTGCAACTGCATCGGCTCGAAACTAAATTCGAACATACGGAACTGCGGATTCTTGGATATCACGGTGGCCTTCGTGCCCCTGAGGAGACGGAGCATGCAGAGAGAACTTGACGGAGCCAACACACGGCGCTTGAGGCTGGTCACCGTCCACGGCTATGTCGAGGGGCTGATCCGGACCAACCCCAACGTGTCGACTCTGCACTACCTCAACGTCGCCGCGATGTCACGGAGCTTCGTGGTGGTGCACCCTCCGATCGAGACGTCGAAGAGTTGGAACGTCGCCGAGGGAGCGCTCGCGCTGTCGATCAATTCCGTGCTTTTTGCGCAGGAAATCTCCGAGTACAAGCCGGTGCCCGGCGATCTGGTGGCTGCCTCGCAGTACCAGCGCTGCCCGATCCGCCTGAACGTCGGCGAATATGCGGCCGAAGGATTCCTGCACCTTCCGCCCGGCGCGAATCCGATGGATCGGCTGAATCAGGACCGGCACGAGTTCTTTGCGCTCAGCTCGGTCTCGGTCATCGGCCCCGAGTTGCAGTTCGCGGCCCCGTTCCTCGCCGTTCGTCGATCCCAGGTGATCGTAACGCAGACCATCGACAAGGAAACGTCGCTCGAATCCGAGGTTGAACGAGAGATGGCCACGACTTGCTAGAAGCGCCTCCCAAAGTCGTTTCGATCGTTCCGCCCAAGAAAAAGGCGGTACGAGCCGAGTTGCGCGTCCTCGACGCGTACGTGAGCCAGATCTCGCTCTGGTCGTCGATGCCGACGAACAGTGACGCGATTCAATTCGACGACGTGGAGGTCGCGGTGAGCCCCTGGGTTGCACGGGTGCTTCAGCGTTTCTGCAACTCGGAAACCACGATCGGGGAGCTCGAAGATCTGGTCGCCAGAAGCATCGCGGTGACGGCCAAGTGTCGCACCGATCTCCGCTCGCAAATCGAGAACCAAGAAGACCTCAACGTCGTTTACACGCGTCAGGCCGAGATGATGCTCGCCGCCGCGGTCGGTATGGTCGTGGTCCGCGAGTTGCAGGACAAGTGCAACGCGCTGCTCAAGGACGGACTCAACGAAGAAGTTCGGGAGCTCAACCGACTGGCGCACGAAACGCGCAACGCCGTTCAGGACGTACGCAACTCGCTGGACGAGGCCGAGAAGAAACGGATCGCCCAGTTGGCGAGCAGCCTGTTACCGGAAACAGAGGAGCCGTCGGTGGAGGACCGTTCGTCGTCGCCCGTCGATTCCGCCGACGCGCCGTACGAACGGGCGGAGCGACCGCGCCAGCACGTCAAGCCGGAGTCCGCCCGCCGTAAACCGGCCATGCTTGCGCGGGAGGCACGCGAACGATCTCGAGAGCACTACGTGTTCGCGCTGTACGCCGCTTCTGCGCTGATTCTCCTCGCTGCGTTGATCTACGGCGCAACCTTTGAAAGGGAGCCGGCGGAGACTACCGAACCGCTGGCGAGTGTGATGCTCGGTCTGTCCGGGGTCGAGCAGGTACGCGACCGCAACCCTCGCATCGAGTTGACGGTCGCCGACGGATACTGGAGCGCATCCAGCGAACGCCGCCGCCAGGGCTGGCTGAAGGACCTGAGCCAGCTGGCCGATCGCTACGACTACACGGGTCTGGAAGTCCGGTCCACGGATGGCAGAACGCTCGCAAAGTGGGCCAAGGGGCACGGCGTCGAGTTCACCGACGGGTCTTGAGCCGGGACGACCGAGTCGACGTCGATCTTCCTACAAACACCCGCCGACGGCCTGTGCGACGCAGGCGCCCGCACCGGCGGTTCGCTCCACGCCCCCGGTCTGCTGACCGTAGGATCCTTCACGCAACAGATTCCTCGGGACCACGAGGTAGTATGCGCTCCCGCCGGGTGCCGAGAAGCTCTCGCCGGTCGCCCCGGCGGTGCTGCAGAGCTTCGATGCGTGATCATCGAACGTACCGCCGATCGTTCCTTCGTAAATCGCATAGTCATCGTCGGTGAGGTTGCACGACACGGTCCAGTCGAGCTGGAGGTTCCCGCCGACCTTGTCCAGCAACAGACCGGTCACCCCGCCCGAGTCCGCATCCACGACGGTCTGGAACAACTGGGAGTCGTCGTCATCGACGTCACCGTCCCGATCGACGTCCGAGATCGAGCAGGAGTTGTCGGGCGTGTAGAACTGACCCGGTCCGGTGAAGCAGGACTGGTGCACCGAGTGGTCGTTCAGGTCGACGTCACCGTCGCCGTCGTGGTCGAACTCGACTCGACCGAGCGAGTCGAGGAACAGGATCACCGAATTCTGTTCGCTCGCGCTCAACGCGTCGAACGCCTGCTTGGAGGCCTGCGCCTCCGAATTGAGCGAATGGTGGAGCGCGATGGCGTCTCGCATGCGCGTGTTGAAGTCCCCGCCCGCCACGCGGCCGTCGTGCCACAGCGGATCTCGCGCGCGAACCCCCCACAACGGAGCCGTGCGGATCTCGCGCACGCCCGCGCCGCCCTGTTCGATGAAGTCGGCGTTGAGCCCCATGTCGTGTAGCAAGAAATCGGAGTAAGGTCGGATCACCTTGTTCCGCAGGGCGTCCTCGAGACCGGGGTCGTCCCTGGTGGTGAAGGCGGGCGTATGGCACGAGGCGCAGCCGCTGTCGTTGAACACCGTCTCACCGGTCATCCCGGTGCGAGGCGTTTGCGGAGGCGGCGCCAGGAAACGCTGGAAGTCGGTCACGCGATCGATGAAGTCGAAGCCCTCGCCATCCGGGCCGTCCTCCGGATCGGCCACCGTGTCGCAGGTGGCGAGCAGCCCGGCGTCGCCGTTGGGTGCGTTCTCGTTGGGCATCAACCGGTTGGTCAATCCCATTTCGTTGAGCGCGGCATCGCCCGAGAAGGTCAACAGCGTCGCCGCCTGCGACTTCCACCCGAACCGGCCGACGCGTGGCACCCCGGGACTCTCCAGCGGTTCCACCATGTGCGCGACACCGCTGACGACGGGTGGCGGGTTCGTCTCGGCGGCCTGAATGTCCGCGTCGTCGATCGCCTCGACGAGTCCGAGCCCCAGGATCGTCGGCGTGACCCGGTTGGCCGTTACGTTGGCCATCGCCGGGATCGTCTCGGCGCACGAAGGCGAGATCGAGCTGTGCTGGAGCAGCGATCCGCCCAGGCTCGGAAGCGGGTCGAATCCACCGCCCTTGGGATCGTCGAGACCGAAGCGTGTCACCAGTACCGAGCTCGAGCCCCCGATCGGATTGCTGTGACAGCTCGCGCAGCTGTCCTGGTTGAAGATCGGACCGAGCCCCTCGCTTACGCTGAACACCTTGCTGAACAGGACCTTGCCGGCCTCGAAACGATTCAGCTGCTCGGTCGTCAGCCCGTTGAGCGGCTCGCCGTTCCGCTGTTGCAGCGTCACGGTGCCGAGACAGACATCGGCGGCCTCGTCGCACGTCTGACCCGGGCACGCGTCGCCCGGCGGTCCGCAAGCGCCGCCATTACAAGTCTCGGCGCCGTTGCAAAACAGACCGTCGTCACACTCGGAATCCATCACGCACTGGACACAGGCATCGAACGTTTCGTCGCACGCGGAACCGGGGCAGGGATCGGAGCCGGCCAGGCAGACATTGGCCGAACAGAACTCCACACCGTTGCAGAAGTTGCCGTCGTTGCAATCCGGGTCGACAAAACAATCGAGGCACTGATCACCGCTTTCGTCACAGACCTGGCCCGGGCAGGGGTCGCCACCGGCTTCGCAGACCCCGGCGTTACACACTTCGACGCCGTTGCAGAAGATGCCGTCATCGCAGTCCGCCGGAACCGAGCAGTTGGTACAGACGAACGCCTCGACGCGGAAGGCGTCCACACCGGCCTCGGTGATCGAGTCGTTGGGGTAGTCCGCGACCTGGAAACGTACCTGCATCGTCGAGGTGGGCGTGACGTGATCGGCGACGCGAATGCCCTCGGACGCCCAGAAGTTCTGGTTCGGTCCATGGGTCTGCATCGTGCGCCAGAGGGATCCGTCATTGGTCACCTCGACGTCGAGGACGTCGAGCGCGCCACCCTGCGAGAAGGCCCAGCTGTCGTAGAAAACGACCCCCTCCGCGACGGTCAGGTCGAAGACGGGGCTGGTCAACGTCGTCGGTCCGCCGTCGAGATCGCTCGATTCGGCTCCGCCGCCCGGGATGCCGTTGCCGGTGATGAAAGCCTTGATCCCGAGCGGCTCCGAGTCCTCGCCCGGGGCCGCCTGGACCCCGCCGGCGGCGATCGAGGCGTTGGGTACGTGCTGCCCCCACTCGCCCGCGAGGACCAGGACGTCGGTCACGGTCCAGGCTGACACGTCGCCCTCGAAACCGTCGGAAATCAGCGTCTGTGTCCCGAACGCTCCCTTCGCCAGGAAGTTGGAATCGGGCGCGTTGGTCGGAAACTCGACGATCAGCCCGCTGGTCAGCTCGGCGCTGAAGTAGAAGTTCAGATCGTCCAGGCAGGCCTGCACCGGCGGCAGGGTTCCTTCGTGGAGGTCTCCACCGACCGGGGTCAGGGCCGACTCCACGAACGGGCCGCCTTCGACCGAGGCGAACAGCTTCGCGCTGCCGGGGACGAGCGTGTCGTTGACCGGGACGATCTCGATCTGAATCGTCGTCGTCGCCTGCGGATCGACGATGGTCGGAAGCGGTGTCGGCGGCGTGAAGAGGATCGTCCTCGCCGGCGCCCCCATCCAGACATCCGTTCCGTCGCAGCGTCCGATCACCATGTCGTTGAAACCGTCTTCATCGATGTCGAAGACCGCCACATCATGGACGCCGGTCAGCTCGCTCGCAGGGATCCCGGCGACGAGACAGCTGGATAGATTTGCCGGGCTGGCGCAGTTCGTCCCGTCGGTCTCCTCGATCAGCACCGGGATGTCGCCGGGAAACCCGCCCTGGTTGTGGTAGATCTGCATGCGGCGGCTGCAGCCGGCCTCGTCGACATCGACATCGGCGATCAGGACGTCGTTCCAGCCGTCCTGGTCGACGTCGACGATCAGGCTGTTGCTCCCGAAGCCCTGGTCGGACGTGTCCTGGAACTGGAACGTCTGCGCCTGGAAGATGGAATGCCCGCCGATCCCGGCACCGACGTTGATGAGGTAACGGTCGTCCCCGTCGTCGGTGATCACCAGGTCGAGCAGATTGTCGTTGTTGAGATTGCCGACCGAGACGAAGTAGGGGGAGTTCTCGGCGACGACGTTGTGCTGATCGAAGAACCCCTCGTCGTTCGGGTCGTTGTAGGAGATGCCCACGTATTGCGGGGGAGTCAACGCGGTCTGCTTGACGATGTCGTTGGTGCCGTCGCCGTTGACGTCGGCGATCGCGACCGCGGCGCCGAAGGCGGACACGACGAACGGCTGGTTCTGGCTGCTCGGGATCTGGACCAGGCCGCGGAAACTGGCGTCGGTCTCGTCGGCAAAGCTCTGCCCGTTCTGGTTGATCAGCAAACGGTCGTTGAAGTCGGCATCCGGGGGTTGCGGGCTCCCGATCCCGGCGTCGTAATCGCCGAAGTAGAGATCGGGGAGGTCGTCGCCGGTGACGTCCCCGACCGCGACGGAGCAGAAGCGCGGGTTGAAGCCGGACATCCCGTTGTAGGTCAGCATCTCGGGAATCCAGGCGTCCTCATAGCGGAAACCGAGCCAGTTGGCGTTGGGGCCGCCGCCGTCCAACCCCTGGTTGATGTAGACCCGTGGGTGACCGATGTGCTTCGGGTCGCCGTCGCTGATGGTCACCGCGGTGATGATGTCGAGCCAACCGTCGTTGTTGACGTCGGCGAGCTGGACGTCGCGATCGTTGGTCGGCGTCAGGAATCCCATGTCGCCGGGAACACTCGAGTCCACCGCGTACATGGCGGTTCGATCGACCAGCACGCCGTTTTCGTTCATCAACAGGACGTTCGTTCTTTTCCCCGGTGTCGTCACCGGTTCCTTGCGAACGACTACGAGGTCGATGTCGCCGTCCTGATCGACATCGCCCCAGGCGTAGTCCTTCTCCTCGGTGTCGTCGTGGAGCGTGGCGGGGTCGCCCGACAGACGCGTCGAGGTCTCGTTGATCCACGCGACCCATTCCGCCACGACCGGCACGCTCGCGAGGGCGCAACACAGTGCGACGAGGACAACGGGGACGCTGAAGAAGCGGCGGCTTCCCTTCAAATCGTCTCTCCGATTCTCTTCTTTGTACCTAATCGCCTTTGCCCGCACAACCTGTTTTCACAACCCGCGGCCGCCGCGCCGGGAGGGGTCACGGAAGCTCAATCGGACATCGCGAGCGCGGCGTAAAAACCCGCGGCCTCGAGCTGCCCGAGGTCCAGGAACAGGCGGCTCAATCCCTCGTAGTTTCGTGGGGATCGGTAGTACCAGCGGCCGGGATACAGACTTCGTCTCGCCGCCTTGAGCGACGGGTCGAGGACGCGGCCCGCATCGGACAGAAATCTGTCGGGGAAAACGGGGCCGAGGTAGAGCAGCTGCAGGTTCCCGCGCGCGTCGATCAACAGGCTTGTCGGGATGGGCAGCTCCCTCGTGCGGCCGGTCACGTGTTCGATCACGACCTCGAGACCGCGCAGAGCATCCTCCTCGAGAAAGACCGGGGAGGGGGAGTCTTCGATTCCGGCAAGCCCGAGCTGTGCGGCGAGCCACTCGGATGCCGCTCCGCGGTCCTCGAGGCGATCGAGCGAGATCGGACGCCAGTCGATCGAGACGTTTTCGAGCTTCGCAATGCTTGTCGCATACGAGCGGATCTCCTCGGCGCACGGTTCGCACCAGTGGGCCCACAGGTTGACCAGCGTCGCGCGATCCCCGTCGCGGCGAACACCGAACGCCTTTAACAATGAGGGCGGCAGAGGCAACGGCGTCTTGAGCATGGTCGTCGGCGGCGGCGGCATGGCCAAGACGTGTCCTCGGATCGACTCCGGCACGAAGGATCGAACATCCCACGCCTGGGCCCGCCCCGAGCCCTCGATCACGCGGTAGTACGCGCCCGGTGCGGGCGGGTCGATCGATTCGACCTGTCCGCCGGGCCAGCGGATCCTCAGCGTCTCGATGGTCGTTGCATCCCCGAGACCGAAGTGCACCGTCGAGGAGGATTGGGCCAGGTAGCCGCTTCCCGCGGTGACCTGCCCGACGCGACGGCGCCCGCCCGCGGTCAGCTCGACCACGGCGCCGATGGCGTCACGGTTCGACGTGCGCCCTTCGAGCCGGAGGCCGACGAACGTCCCGCGATCGCGGATCCGGTTGTGCAGGAAGCGCAGCTGCGGCCCCGTTCGGTTCTTGACGAACACATCGAGCCGTCCATCGAGATCCCAGTCCACCGCGGCCACCGCCCGCGCATCGTCCGTGAAATCGAACCCGCTGATCGCGGCTGCGTCGACGAAGCGTCCGTTGCCGATGTTCAGGAAAGCCCCGTTGGCCTCGCGCCCGCTCCACGAGGACCCGTCGCGGATCGCCCGGGTCAGATCGGCCCAACCCTGAAGGTAATCACGCCCGGTCGAGGCCGCGCCCGCAACCGGTGTCTGCGACGCGACCCGCCGCCAGAAGAAGCTTCACAAGTCGTCCTCGAGCGGGCCGGTGACGAACCCGTTGGGAACGAGCAGATCGTGGTGGGCGTCGTTGTTCCAGTCGAGAAAGATCGAGCCCCAACCCCAGCGGCCCATCCGCACACCCGCCTCGTCGGAGGCGTCCCGGAAGCGACCCCCGTCGTTGACGAACAGCGTGTTGCCCTGGCTGTGACGCTGGATGATTTCGCGTTCGTCGGGAGCCGTTTCGCGATGAAAGCGTGGTTGATACGCCACGCGCTTGCCCGCGGCCGAGTACATGTTCGTGACGTACAGATCGAAGTCGCCGTCGGCGTCGTAGTCGGCCCACGTCACCCCCATCCCCGCAGCCCGATCCTCGGTGCCGGTTTCGGCGGCGACATCGACGAACGTTCCGCCGTCGTTGCGATACAGGTTGTTGCGGCCGAAGTCGTTGGCGACGTAGAGGTCGGGGTCGCCGTCGTTGTCGTAATCCGCCCACGCCCCGATCAAGCTGAAGCGGTTGTTGTTTCGGTCGAGCCCGACGGCCACGGTCACATCGACGAAACGATCCTCCCCGTCGTTGCGCATCAGGAAGTTGCTCGGGCCGTTGTTGGCGTCGTGGAAGGGCAACGGCACGCTGACGCCGTAGCTCTGCTCGACATAGCGTACGCCGTAGATGTCGAGGTCACCGTCGAGATCGAAGTCGGCCGCCGAAAGGGAATAGAACGGGGCGGATGTCGGGGCCTTCATCTGCACAAAACGTTCGAAACCGCCCTTCCCGTCATTCTTCGCGATGACGATCGTGTTGCCGATTGCCGTCACGAGGTCGCGATCGCCGTCGTTGTCGGTATCGACGATCAGCACGCCTTTGGTGTCGTCCAGCCAGGCGACACCGGCATCGTCCGCGACGTCGCGGACCGAGCCGTCCGGTTGACGGATCAACATCTGGTTCGGGAGCCCCGTTCCCAA
Source organism: Candidatus Polarisedimenticolaceae bacterium (assembly GCA_041568335.1). Lineage (GTDB taxonomy): Bacteria > Acidobacteriota > Polarisedimenticolia > Polarisedimenticolales > Polarisedimenticolaceae > WVWW01. The sequence goes on from JBFFZZ010000055.1 coordinate 12,820, forward strand.
CGCGACGTAAACGTCGTCGAGCCCGTCGCCGTTCAGATCCCCGATCGCGATCCCCTGATGACCCATCAGGTTCGGCTCGCCGAGCGCGTCGATCCTGCCGTACCAGGTGTTCGCACCCCAGAGCAGCGCAGGGTGCGCCATCCGGTGACCCAGCAAGAGCATCGTTCGATCCTGGAAGAGAGGCGCTTCGACACCGGTTCGCTGGGCGTCCAGGCGGAGTATTCGGTCGATTCGAGGCGGTGACTCCTCCACCCCGAACCGCCAGTCGAGAACCCAGTGGGCGACGTACGACTCGACCCCGTGATCTCCGTTGGATGATGCCTCGACACGAACCGTGGTTCGCGCACCCCGATCCGTCTCGCCGTACGACACGATCTTGAAGACGACGGACGAATCCTTTCCGCGAAGGGACCCGGCCCAGGCCGTCACGACGTCGCCGGCCGCCGATGTGCCGGGTTCCGCGGGTTCGAGGACTTGCCGGATCCGGACCGCGCCCAGTTGCCTCGTTTCCTCGGGAACGTCCAGCCGGCTGGAGCGCGCGTCTTCCGTAAACACCTCGGGCAGCGGGCCGGGCTGCCCTCCCTCCGCGCGCAACTCGATCCAGGTCGCGAGCCGGGCCAGGCGTTCACCCGCCACGGCCTCGAAACGTTCGACGCGCCAGTCGTCGTCGAGCGGGTCCGTCGACGGCTGTGCGGGGGCGAAGCCGGTGATCGCCGTCAGGAAGAGCACGCCGGTGGCCACGAATCGAGTCACCGCATAAGGATACCCGTCGCCTTCAGTCGCGATGCCGCCGGAAGACGC
>JBFFZZ010000056.1:0-13520 GCA_041568335.1 Candidatus Polarisedimenticolaceae bacterium
GATGCACTGGGACGAACGGACGGTGCGCAACGTCAAGCTCTCTTGGGACAAGACCAAAAAGACCGAAAACCCGCTGTGGAAGCAGGGATTCCAGTTCTACTGCATGACGCCCAAGACGCGGCATCGCGTGCACAGCGGCTGGTCCAACGTCGACTGGCACATGCTCTACGACTCGAACTTCGGCGACCCCTACCGCTTGGACAAGCGCTCGCCCTGTGTCGGCGAGCACCAGCTGCACATCAACCCCCAGGCGGCGCGCGATCTGAAGATCGACGACGGCGACTACGTCTTCGTCGACGCCAATCCGGCGGACCGGCCTTACATCGGGGCGAAACCCGCCGACCCGTTCTATCGCGTCTCACGCTGCATGTTGCGGGTCAAATACAACCACGCCTACCCCTACAACATCGTGATGATGAAACACGCTCCGTTCATCGCGACGGAGAAGTCGGTCAAGGCGCACGAGACGCGACCCGACGGACGCGCGCTGTCGGCGGGCACCGGTTACCAGGCGAATCTGCGCTACGGCTCGCAGCAGTCCATCACCCGCAACTGGCACATGCCGATGCACCAGACGGACACGTTGTTCCACAAGAAGAAGGTGTACATGGGATTCTTGTTCGGCGGGGAGGCCGACAACCACGCCGTCAACACGGTGCCCAAGGAGACGCTCGTTCGCGTGACCAAGGCCGAGGACGGCGGCATCGGCGGCAAGGGGCCGTGGAAGGTCGCGACCACCGGTTTTACTCCGGACAACGAGAACGAAACCATGAACCTGTATCTGGCCGGTGAGCTGACCACGATCGGCGAGGTGTGGTGATGCCGTACCGCGATCCCGATCCCACCGATCCATCGATGCTCGTCGGCAACGAGGTCGAGTGCTCGATCGATGAGCTCGACGAGATGGCGTCGGCGTTTGCGGCCGAGCTTGCGCAGATGGGCCACGATCACGAACGGATCATGAGCTGGTTCAGGCAACCGTCGTTCGCCGGACCCTACCTCGCCTGGAGCTCGCTCGGCGAGGAGCGCGTGCGAGAGCTCGTCGGTGAGGCCGTCGATTTCTGGAGCCGCTGTCGCGTTGTCGTCCGCGAACCGCTGTTGCAGATCGAGCCGCCGCGCACCGATTCGGGGAGGGAATGAAGATGGCCAAGGTCCACAACTGGCAACTCGGTCGTGAGATGGAATACCCCTACGAAGCGGCCTTCCCCGAACGACAGTTCGCATTCGTCTTCAACATCAACCGTTGCATCGGTTGCCAGACCTGCACGATGGCCTGCAAGTCGACCTGGACCTTCAGCAAAGGGCAGGAGCACATGTGGTGGGCCAACGTGGAGACCAAGCCCTATGGGGGTTACCCGCAGAGCTGGGACGTCAAGATCCTGGACAGGCTCCACCGCGCCAACCCCGGGGGCCAGAGCTGGGGTGGCGAGACGAGCGACCATCCGCAGCAACCCTACGGCCGGTTCGACGGCATCACGGTGTTCGAGGCGGACAGGGCACTGGATCCGCCCAGCTCCCGGGTGCTCGGCTACCTCCCGACCGACGAGGAGTGGAATGCCCCCAACATCTACGAGGACAACCCGCTGGGCAAGAAGGGTGTGCGCGACAAGCTGGACGAGGAAGGCGTCGAGCTGCCCACCCACAGAACCTGGTTCTTCTACCTGGCGCGGATCTGCAACCACTGCAGCTACCCGGCGTGTCTGGCCGCCTGCCCGCGGCAGGCGATCTACAAACGACCCGAGGACGGGATCGTCCTGATCGATCAGGAACAGTGCCGCGGCTACCGCAAGTGCGTCGAGGCGTGCCCGTACAAGAAGTCCATGTACCGCGGCAACACCCGTGTTTCGGAAAAGTGCATCGGCTGCTACCCGCGGGTCGAGGGGACCGATCCCGAAAGCGATGGACGGCCGATGGAGACCCGCTGCATGGCCTCCTGCATCGGTCAGATCCGCATCCAGGGGCTGGTCGCATTGAACGAAGACGGGACGTGGAAAGAGGACCGCCAGAATCCGCTGTACTACATGGTGCACGTGGCCAAGGTGGCCCTGCCGCTCTACCCGCAGCTGGGTACGGCGCCCAACGGCTACTACATCCCGCCGCGCTGGGTGCCCAAACCCTACCTGCAGCAGATGTTCGGGCCCGGCGTGGATCAGGCCGTCGAGCGTTACCTGCACCCCGATCGCGAGCTTCTCGCCGTGCTGCAGCTCTACCGCCGGTCGAACCTGATCATCTACCGCTACGCGATCGAGGAGGGTCCCAAGATCTACGAGGGCACGCTCCACGGCCGTGACGTGACGCTGTACAACGACACCGTCATCGCCTATGGCCACGACGACCGGGAGATCTTCCGCACCACGATCGAGGACCCGTTGCACGTGAGGCCCGAGCGTCATGCCAACAGCATCTGAGCGCCCGACGAACGGAATCTCGGTGCTGGCTCGTGCTGTGGTCTGGCAGCAACTGGCCCTGGGTTGGTCACCGCCCGCGGGTGCCGTGCGCCGCCGGTTCACGGGCAACGAATCACGAAACGCGTTGACGCTCGCACTGCAGCAGCTCGATCTGCCGTCGTTCGACGGCGAGTGGGCCGGAGACACGGAGCTCGCCTTCACCCGTTTGTTCGGACACACCGTCCGGGCCGAGATCTGCCCCTACGAGACGGAGTACGGGGTCGGGTCGGTGTTCCGGCAGACCCAGGAGCTGGCCGACCTGCAGGGGACGTATGCGGCGTTCGGCTTGGTGCGTAGCGAGCTCCAATCCGAGCGGCCCGATCACCTCGGCGTCGAGTGTGAGTTTGCCGGGTTCCTCTGTCTCAAGGAGTCCTGTGCACGCGAGGCGGGCGAAACGGACCAGGCCGGCCTGGCGCAGGAAGCGTACCGGCGGTTCCTCCGCGACCACCTGGCCCGTTTCGGGATTGCCGTGACCCGGAGGATCGAGCGGGCGGACGCAACCGGTTTCTACGGGGCGTTGGCACGCCTGTGCCGCGCGATGTTGACCCTGGAGTGCACCCGGCTGGACATCGAGAAAGGCCCGCGCGCCCTACCGCTGCGCCCGGATGCGGAGGAGACGTTCCCCGCCGCCTGCGGGGCCGGTTCCGAGTGCTCGACAGCCGAGCCCGAGGGCTCGAGCCCCCTGGGTCGCGCGGCACCACGCCGGCTCCTGTCGATCGGCGAAGGCGACGAGCCATGATCGACGGCAGCGACCGCTACCAGGTCTTGTTCGATTCACGCCTGATGGAGCAATCGGTCTTCCTGGCCGAGAGCCGCGAAGACGGTCGGCGGCGCCTTCGCTTTCAACGCGAAAGGGACACGCTCTACGAGGGCGCGGCCGGGGATCGAGAACAGCGGTTCGAGCGTTTCTACCGGCGCTGGTTCGAGCGAATGGGACTTTCGCGGCCACTGCTGGACGCCATCGACCGCTGCCCGTCCCTGACCGAGAGAACCCGGCGTTGCATCGCGATGCCTGCGGCACGCGCCCGGGACCAGGGCGCCGACCTGCGCGACGAGCTCCCGCTGGATCCGGGCGCAGCCGATACCGAAACCGACCGTCGCCCCACCGTGATCCTGCAGATCCGTCCGGAGACGCTGACCGACCCGGCGGCCCTCGTCCGGTTCCTCGATCACGACCTGTTGCACGTCGAAGACATGCTGGACCCGGTGTTCGGCTACCGCCCGGACGAGCGATTGCCGGCGCCCGGACCCGCTGCGCTGCGCCGTGCGACCGAACGGTATCGGGTGTTGTGGGACTGCACGATCGACGGCCGCCTGCACCGGTGGGGGCGGGTCGGCGGCGACGTGGTCGCCGCTCGCAAACGCGAGTTCGAGGCGGCGTTCCCCGAACATGGCGCCGATGTCGACGCGGCGTTCCGGCGCTGGTTCGAAGGGGCGCGTCCGATGCACGCCGATCTGGTCGCAGCCGCAGCCGCCGGTCAGGCCGGCGCGTCCGCCGGTGTCTGCCCGCTCTGCGGCTTCGCCTGCAGCGAGCTGATCGAAGCGGACCCACCGGAGACGATAGCCGCCGCGATACGTTCGGACTTTCCCGATTGGGTGGCCCGAGACGGCGCCTGCCGCCAGTGCCTGGATCTCTACGCCCTGCACGGATGATTCGCGGTACGATCCCCCCATGGCGTCCGCTCGATCGCCCCTGCTGTTGCTGCCGCTCGTGTTGCCGGTCGCGGCCGTTGCCGTGTTGGTCTTCGGCCACGATCCCGTCGAGTACGCGGCGACCCGTCCGCTGATCCACCGTGTCGACGACTTCGTCGGCTCGGACACCTGCCGTTCCTGCCACCTGGATCACCACGACTCCTGGGAGCGCACGTTCCACCGCACGATGACCCAGCGGGTCGACCCGGGCACGGTGCGCGGCGCATTCGATGGCCGCGAGCTGACCTACGAGGGGCAGACGGCACGCGTTCTGAGACGCGATGAGCGCTACTTCTTCGAGCTGCCGGACGGCAAGGGACGGCGCGAAGCCGAGGTCGTGCTGGCCGTCGGTTCGCGCCGCTACCAGCAGTACTTCGAGCGCGAGGAGCACGACACCGGCTTCTCGTTCCGGCGGTTGCCGTTCCTGTGGCACATCGACGCGCAGCGCTGGCTGCACATGAACACCGTCTTTCTCGGACCCGACGACCCCGACTGGAACAAGACGCGCACGCGCTGGAACGACAACTGCGTGTTTTGCCACAATACGGGCCCGCGTCCCGGCGAGACGTTCGAGATCTCCTCGACGGGCGAGCGCCAGTTCGATTCCGAGGTCGCGGAGCTCGGGATCGCCTGTGAGTCGTGCCACGGCCCGGGCCGCGGGCACGTCGAGAGCGAGCGCAACCCCGTCAGCCGTTATGCCGCCTACGCCGGCCGGCGCGACACGGACTCGATCGTCGATCCGACCGAGCTCGACCCGGAGCGTGAGGTTGCGATCTGCGGCCAGTGTCACGGGCAGCGGTTGCCCGTCGATCGCGACCATCTCGTCACGTGGCTACGCACGGGCCCGACCTACCGCAGCGGCGAGCGGCTCACCGACCACGTGATCCCGATCACAAGAACGACCCCCTCTCCGGCGGAACACGTCCCGGACCTGTTCTCGCTGCGCTTCTGGGCCGACGGGACGCCCAGGCTCTCCGCCTACGAGTACCAGGGCATCGCGATGTCCGCCTGTCATGCGGAAGGGACGCTGAAGTGCGGCTCCTGCCACACGATGCACGGCGGCGACCCGAAAGGGATGATCGAGCCGGTGATGCGCGGGGACGCGGCGTGCACGTCGTGTCACGCCGAGATCACGCGCGACGTCAAGGCCCACACCGGGCACGAACCGACCGGCAGCGGCAGCCGCTGTCTCGATTGCCACATGCCGCGGATCGTCTACGGGATCCTCGACGTGCACCGCAGCCACCGGATCGACAGCCCGGACCCGGCGCGCGACGCGGAAACGGGACGGCCCAACGCCTGCACGTTGTGTCATCTCGATCGTTCACCGCTGTGGGCGGCGGAGGAGTCGCGACGCATCTGGAGCGACGCCTACCGCGACCCGCGCTACCGGTTGGACGGTGCTCCGCTCGACCTGCCCGACGCGACGGCGTCGATGCTGGCGGGCGATGCGGTCCAGCGCGTGGTCTACGCGGCGGCGGCGGGCCGCTCGACCGTGCCTCTCGAGCCTGCCGAGAAGACCGACCTGCGACTGTTGCTGGCGACCACGACGGGGGACGGCTATCCCAGCATCCGCTGGACGGCGCGTCGCAGCCTGCTGACGCTCGAGGGCGAGTGGGAGACCGGTCTGGGACGGCTGCTCGAACCCTGGGATCACACCGACGCCGCCTCCCGTGCGCGCATGGCCGGCGATCTGCTGAACCACGTCGCGTCCAACGCGCCGCAGCTCGAGTCCACCCATTCGACCTTGCTCCTCCCGAACGGTTCGATCAACATGGAGCGGATCCTCGGTCTGCTGGACCTCCAGGAAGACCGGGTCATCGACATCGGCGAATGAACGACGACGCGACACGCAGGACGATGATCGTGGGTTGGGCGTTGCTCGCGTTGTTCGTGCCGCTGGGGCTTACGCTCGAGGCCCTCCACGCGTTGAAGCTGCCGGTCTACCTCGACAGCGAGATGCGGCGCGAGATGTGGACGCTGGCGCACGCCCACGGCAACCTCCTGGGGATTCTCTGTATCGTCTTCTGCGCGGTCGCGAGGAAGACGATCACCGACGATACCGCCCGCGCGTCGATCGCGCGCGGGTTGCGCTGGGGCGCGGTGTTGATGCCGCTCGGCTTTTTTCTCGGCGGCGTGCTGAACCACGAGGGGGATCCCTCATGGGCCATCGTCCTCGTCCCGCTCGGTGGTCTGTTCCTGCTGGTCGCGCTGCTGCGCACCGCTTTCTTCGCCTGGAGACCGTGAGATGCCGCACGTCCTCGAGCCCGCGACCAGCGGGAGGGCCAAGTGCCGTGGCTGCGGTCAGGCGATCAAGAAGGACGAGATCCGGCTCGGGGAGAAGCTCCCCAACCCGTTCGCGGAAGGGGAGATGACACACTGGTACCACCCGGCCTGCGCGGCGTTCAAACGGCCCGAGTCGTTCCTGGAGGTCGCCGAGGATCAACCCGGATCGATCGAAGATTGCGACGCTCTGGTCGAGCAGGCCAAGATCGGCGCGGCCCACCGCCGCGTGCCTCGCGTCAACGGGGCCCAACGATCGCCGACGGGTCGGGCGCGCTGCCGGTCCTGTCGCGAGCCGATCGAGAAAGACGCCTGGCGCGTGGCGCTCGTGTTCTACGAAGACGGGAGGTACCAGCCCTCCGGCTTCGTCCATGCCGGCTGCGTTTCGGCGTACTTCGAGACCACGCGGATCCTGATGCCGGCGCGCCACTTTTCGCCCGACCTCGACGACGCGGATCTGGCCGAATTCGAGGCAGCGCTGGGTTGAACCCGTACGTAGCTTCCGAAGGTGTCGGATTCGGCCGCGACGGGCTAGAATCGAACCTCCAGCGCCTCGAGAGAGACCCCAACCGTGAATCGCCGAACGCCGACCGTTCCACTCCTGCTTGCGGCCACGATCCTGTGCGGTTGCGCGGGGCCCTCCGACGACCCGCTCGACGTCGAACGGCTCGAGCTCCAGGAGAATCTGAGCGAGTCGCTGGCCAACGACCTGCTGGCCTTCTCGCTGGCGATGCGCAAAGCGGACCGGCAGCGTTTCGACGATTTCTGGGCCGACACGGTTTCGGCCACGCCGCTCCCCGATACCGACCCGGAGCGACACACGATCGCCGACCGCGCCGACAAGGGGGCCTGGTCATTCGGTGAGATGTCGGAATTCACGCGCGACGACTACATCGACGAGCTGTGGTCGCTGGTCGAGCGTTACGAATCGCTCGAGGACGTGCGCTTCAAGGTCAAGCAGGTCGACTTCAACGAGGACGGCACGCACGCCAAAGCCAAGATCAAGTTCTTCTTCGTCGGCAACCACGACGGCCCGGGCCGCGAGTGGATCAAGGGGCTGGCGTCGCTGGGCGCAGGCAAGACCGGCCCGGGCAAGCCGGAAGAGCCCTGGAAGATCGACCACTTCGAGCTGACCGAGATGGTCTCGCTGGTCACCGAGCACGAATGGTTCTCCGACGTGTCGGGACCGGCGGGCCTCAACGAGAAGTTTCCCAAGTTCGGCCAGGGCGCCAACGACGGGTTCGTCAACCACGGCGCGGCCGCCGCCGATGTGAACGCCGACGGCCTGATCGACGTCGCGGCGACGGGAGTGCTGGGCAACTTCCTGTATCTGAATGCGGGCGACGGCACGTTCACCGACGCCAGCGCCGACTCGCTGCTCAAGTTCACCCCGCCGGGATCCGGCGCCGCCTTCCTCGATTACGACAACGACGGCGATCCGGACCTGTTCCTCGCCGCGGTCGGCCGCCAATTGCTGCTGGAGAACCGTCGGATCCCCGATGGCGTGGTGCGCTTCGTCGACGTCTCGGAGGAAGCCGGTGTGGCGCAGAACGCGATCGGCTTCAGCGCGGTCGTCGCCGATGTCAACAACGACGGCCGGCAGGACGTCTACGTCTGCTCCTACAACCGCTACGGGACGATCATGCCCGACTCGTGGACCGCGGCATCGAACGGGACGCCCAACCTGTTGCTCGTCAACCGGGGCGATGGCACGTTCCGCAACGAGGCCGAGGCGTGGGGCGTGGCCGACTCGCGCTGGTCCTATGCGGCGCAATTCATCGACCTCGATGACGACGGGGATCAGGATCTCTACGTCGCGAACGACTTCGGCGAGAACGCTTTCTATCGCAACGACGGCGGCAAGTTCACCGACACGTCGGCCGAGATGGGGATCGTGGATCCCGGTTTCGGAATGGGCGTCTCGTTCGGCGACTACGACCGCGACGGCGACTACGACCTCCACGTCACGAACATGTCCTCGACGGCGGGCAAGCGGATCCTCGAGCTGCTCTACCCGCCCGATCACCCGATGCGGCTGAGCCTCGACAAGCAGGCCGAGGGCAACAGCCTGTACGCCAACCGGGGCGACGGCACGTTCGAGAACGTGACGGCCGCCATCGGGGGTCTCGGTGGCGGCTGGGCCTTCGGCGGTGGGTTCGTCGACTTCGACTGCGACGGCTGGGAGGACCTGCACACCCCCAACGGCTTCGTCTCGGGTGAGACGATGAAGGACACGTGAAGCCTGTTCTGGCGCCACGTGGTGGCTGCCACGGAGCAGGTCGAGGGTGAGGACAGCGTCGAGTTCCACAAGACGCACATGAGCGAGATCTTCGGCGACGGGTTCTCGTTCAGCGGCTACGAACGCGATCTGGTCAAGCTGAACGACCGCAACGGACGGTTCATCGATGTCTCGGGGATCAGCGGCGCGGACTCGATTTCGGACGGGCGCGGGACCGTCTACGCGGACTTCGACAACGACGGCGACCCCGACATCTTCCTGACGGCGATGCAGCGCAAGGCGCACTACCTGTTCCGGAACAACATCGGGCAGGACGCGAACTACCTGCGCGTGGAGCTGGTCGGGACAAATTCCGGCACCGACGCGTACGGCGCGGCGGTCGAGATCGTGACCGCCGGCGGCTCGCAGCGGCGGATCAAGATGGGCGGCACCGGTTACCTGTCGCAGAGCGACGGCCGGTTGCTTTTCGGTCTGGGCACGGATACGACGGTGGACTCGTTGACGATTCGATGGCCGAGCGGTCTCGAGCAGAGACTCTCGAGTATCCCGGCCAACCGCTCGATCCGCGTGGTCGAGGGGAGCGACGCCTACGAGACGCTGGACCTGCCGACATTCTCGTTCCCCGAGCCGTGGAATCCCGCCGAGCAGCTCCTTGCCGACGCCGGGCTGACGATCGGCGATGCGTTCCCGACGTTGCTGCTGGACCCGCTGCCCGGCGGACCTCGGACGTTCGAGGAGGTCGGCGGACACGATCGCCGGACGCTGGTCAACCTGTGGGCGACGTGGTGCACCTCCTGCATCCGTGAGATGCCCGAGCTCAACCGCATGGCGCCGGGGTTCGCCGCTGCCGGGATCGACCTCGTCGGGATCAGCCTCGACTTCCAGGCGACGGACAGCGTCGCGCCGTTCCTCGAGCGGCTGGGGATCGACTATCCCGGCTTCATCATCCGCGAGCAGGGGGTGGAGCTGCTGTTCCCCGGTGGCGAGATCCGGGTGCCGCTCACGTTCCTGCTCGCGGCCGACGGTACGATCGAAGGGATGTGGGCCGGCTGGACACCGTCCGTCGAGCGCGAGCTGTTCGCGTTGACCGGGCTGGCCGGAGCGTCGTAGACCGATGGCTCGCGTCTTTCTCTCCGTGGTCTTCGCCCTCGCGCTTTTTCCGGATTCCGGTTTGTCCGACCGGCTCGACCGGATGCGAGACTCTCCTCCGGTCTGGATGAACGTGCGCGACGATCCGGGCCAGGACGGCTGGGTCAGCGAGGTCTTCAGCGAAGCGGCCGGGCGGCAGCTGAAGCGGCTGGCGAGCTGGGTGGAGTCCAAGGAGGAGGTCGACCTCGCCACGCTCGCGCATCCGCGGTTCTCGGCCTCGGCACGAGTCGGGCGGCCCGAGGTGGTTTTCGAGCGAGGGCCCCTCCGTGTGGGCCGGCGCCGAGCGGTCGACGGCGCGGTTTCAGGCGATCGCGGCGCGGGCATCGAGGGGTTTGAGCGGATGCTGCGGCAGCTGTTCGATCCGCTCGAGGACCGGCCGCAGCGGCGCGTCAAGTTCAAGGTGGTCGCCGTGACCCCGGGCTCGACGGAGGCCGGCCAGGTGACCACCCGGGTGCTTTGCGAGGGCGTCGGGAGCGGCCCCGCGGGAAGCCTGCAACTCAACGTCACCCTGACCGTCGACTGGCTGCCCGGCGACGGAACGCCGCTCGTGGCCTCGATCTCCGTCGAGGACTACGAGCAAGTCGAGTTCGGTCCGGGGCGGACGACGATGTTCTCCGACGCTACCGAGTCCGTCCTCGGAGCCGAGCCTGCCTTCCGCGACCAGTTGCTCTTCGGCAACGAGTACTGGATGCGTCGGATGCAGACGGTGCTGGGAATCGACAATTACGGTCACCACGGTCTCGCGGTGGGCGACGTCAACGGGGACGGCCTGGAGGATCTGTACGTCTGCCAGACCGGCGGGATGCCGAACCGCCTGTTCCTCCAGAACGAAGACGGTACGGCACGTGAGGTGGCCGCCGAGGCCGGCGTCGATTTCATGGATCGAACCCACGCGGCCTTGCTGCTGGATCTCGACAACGATCACGACCAGGATCTCGTGCTATCGACCCAGACCTCACTCCTGTTTCTCGAGAACGATGGCGGAGGGAAGTTCAGGCTGGCCTTCGAGGGCGGGATGAGCGCGTACTCGCTGGCCGCCGCGGACTACGACGCGGACGGGGATTTGGATGTCTACGCGACCGCCTACGTCGCGCCGCCCGAATGGGAACGGCAAGGCGGACTCGGTCTGCAACCGTTGCCGTACCACGACGCGAACAACGGAGCGGCGAACGGCCTGTTTCGCAACGACGGCGACTGGACGTTCCGCGACGTCACCCGGGAAACGGGTCTCGACGTGAACAACCGGCGCTGGAGCTTCGCCGCCGCGTGGGCCGACTACGACGCGGACGGGGATCAGGACCTGTACGTCGCCAACGACTTCGGCCGCAACAACCTCTACCGCAACGATGGCGGGGAATTTATCGATGTCGCGGCTGCCGCGGGGGTCGAGGACAGCGCCTCCGGGATGTCGGTCTCCTGGGGGGATTACGACGGCGACGGCCTGCTCGACCTGTACGTCGCCAACATGTTCTCGTCCGCCGGGAACCGCATCGTCCCGCAGCCCGGATTCAAGCCGGGAGCCGCTGCGGAGGTCAAGTCCGACTACCGACGATTCGCGCGCGGCAACACGCTGTTCCGTAACGCCGGTGACGGGACCTTCCGCGACGTCAGCGAATCCGCCGGCGTGACGATGGGCCGCTGGGCCTGGTGTTCGCCGTTCATCGACGTGAACAACGACGGTCATGAAGACCTCGTCGTGGCCAACGGGTACCTGACCAACGAGGAGAGTGGCGATTTGTGAAGCTTTTTCTGGCGGCAGGTCGTGTCGCAATCTCCACTCGAAGCCGGGGATCGCCGGCAGGCCGAGGTTTACGGCAGGGCCTTGGATCAATGGAGCCGTTTGGTCCAGGCCGGCAACTCCCACAGCGGACACGAGCGCAACTGCGTGTTCCTGAACACGGCAGGAGGTCGTTTCGCCAACATCTCCGGTGTGAGCGGGTTGGATTTCTACGACGACGCGCGTGCCGTTGCGCCGGTCGACTGGGATCATGACGGCGATCTCGACCTGTGGCTCGCGAATCGAACCGCGCCCCAATTGCGGTTCATGCGTAACGATGTCGCCGATCCCACTGCCTCGGTCGCCCTCCGACTGATCGGCAAGACGGTGAACCGGGACGCCATCGGTGCCCGCGTGGAGCTGTTTCTCGACGACCGCGAAAGACCGCTGGTGCGACTCCTCGTCGCCGGCAACGGCTTCCTGGCGCAGGGATCGAAGTGGCTCCACTTCGGGCTCGGCGACGCCCGGCGGATCCGACGCCTCGTCGTGCATTGGCCCGGTGGCGGCACCGAGAGGTTCGACGGCCTGCGCGCCGGCCGCCGCTACCGGCTCGTCCAGTCGACGGGCGTGGCCGAGCGGGTCGCGGACCGTGCGCGTCGGGTGACGCTCGACGCATCGGTGCTCGAGACCGGGCAGGGGAGCGCGCGGGCCGCCGTACGGCTCGCGTCGCGGCCCGCGCTGCCCGTGTTGCGGTACCGCGACTGGACCGGGCAGGAACGGGTCGTCGAGAAGCGCGCCGGGCGGCGGCTGTTGCTCAACCTGTGGGCCAGCTGGTGCGGCCCCTGCGCGGAGGAGCTGGGTGAGCTGGCGACGCGACGGGCCGACCTGAACGAAAGCGGTGTCGACGTGCTGGCGTTGAGCGTGGACGGCCTCGGCGACGAACGTTCGAGCGAGCCCGAAACGTTGCGCGAATTCCTGCGGCAGCTCGACTTCCCGTTCGATTCGGGCGTCGCGACCGTCGAGATCGTGGACAAGCTCGAGCTGCTGTTCGCCCGTTTGTTCGGACGACACATCTCTTTTCCCGTCCCCGTCAGCTTCCTGATCGACGGAGATGGGGACCTGGCCGTGATCTACAAGGGGCGGGTCGACGTCGACGACCTCCTGGCCGATGCCGGGCAGCTCGAGGGTCGAGACCTGCGCGACTGGGCCGCGCCGTTTTCCGGTCGCTGGTACACCCGGCCGACCGGTTTCGACGGCTCCCTCCTCGCCCGCGAGTACCTGCGCGCCGGCTACGCCGAGGATGCGGAGCCGCTGCTGCGCGCGGAGATGCGCGCCGGGGGGAACGCCGAGACCCGGCAGCTCCTCGCGACGGCGCTCTCCGTGCTCGGAAACACGGAGGAAGCCGAACGCCGCTACCGTGAATCGCTCGCGCTCGACCCGAGCTCGGTGCGGACGCACTACAACCTCGCGCTCCTGCTCGCGGACAACGACAGGCCGAAGGACGCGATCGAGCACTTCGAAGCCGCGCTGGAAGTCGACGAGTCGAACGCCGACGCCCATTTTGCCGTCGCCGGAGCGATGCTCGAGGTCGGTCGCGCCCGTGAGGCGGTCGGCCACTACCGCCGTGCGCTCGCCCTCCGCCCAGGCTGGGGTCGCGCGGGCAACGCGCTCGCCCGGCAGCTGGCCGCCGGTGCCGATCCGCACGTGCGCGATGTCGAGGCCGCGGTGCGGCTGGCCGAGCAGGCGTGCCGCGGGACGGACCACCAGGTACCCGAGCTGATGGACACGCTTGCCGTGGCGTATGCCGCCGTCGGTCGTTTCGAGGAGGCCGTCGCCGCCGCCCGCAAGGCCGCCGATCTGGCCGCAAACGCCGGCCGCACCGACTACGCCTCGGAGATCTCGAGCCGGCTCGACCTGTTCGAGAGCCGGAAGACCTGGACCGAACCGAACTGAGCGCGGCGCTGCACATACACCGCAAGCTCGCTGCACATAC
>JBFFZZ010000057.1:0-13520 GCA_041568335.1 Candidatus Polarisedimenticolaceae bacterium
GCGCGAGCCACTGGGGATCGACGAGGTCACCTTCCACAAGCGGACGCCGCTGCAGCGCGACAAGACGAAGGTCACCAACCTGCTCAAGCGCGGCGCCCGCCTGGCGGTGAATCGCGAAGCGTGGGACGGCTTCATCGACATGGGCATGGAGCCGACGCTGGTCTTCGAGGAAGCGATCAACCGCGCCGCGGTGGTGATCGACTGCACCCCGTCAGGCGTGGGCATCTCCAACAAGACCAAATACTACGAGGAGTTCACGAAGAACACGCTGGGGTTCATCGCCCAGGGCAGCGAGGCCGGCTTCGGCAAGCCCTATGCAAGGGGGATCAACGACTCGGCGCTCGTCCAGGGCGAGGACAAGTTCATCCAGGTGGTCTCCTGCAACACGCACAACCTGTCGATCCTGGTGCAGGCGCTGGCCTTCCAGGACGGCGGCCCGGACAACCTCCTGGACGGCCGCTTCGTCTGCATGCGGCGCGCCAACGACATCTCCCAGGAGGGCAGCTTCGTCCCCAGCCCGCTGGTCGGACGGCACAAGGACGAGCGTTTCGGGACGCACCACGCTCGGGACGCCTGGTCGCTCTACAACACGTTGGGCTACGACCTCAACCTGTTCTCCACCGCGATCAAGCTCAACACCCAGTACATGCACACGATCTTCTTCGACATCAAGGTCAAGAACAAGACCTCCGCGGAGCAGCTCATCGAGCACATCAACGCCAACGACCGCATGGCCTTGACCTACAAGAGCTCGGCCAACGCCGTGTTCTCGTTCGGACGCGACCAGGGACATTACGGCCGTATCCTCAACGTCACCGTCGTGTGCCAGCCGACGCTGGCCGTGCGCAACGGGACCGAGATCGTCGGTTACTGCTTCACGCCGCAGGACGGCAACTCGCTGCTGTCCTCGTTGTCGGCGGCCACCTGGCTGCTCTACCCCAACGACTACGAAGACCGCGTGCAATGCCTCAAGCCGTACTTCTACGACGAGGTGTGATCCTTCACGGCCTGCGTCAGCGCGGGGACCACTTCGAACAGATCACCGACGATGCCGTAGGTGGCGACCTTGAAGATCGACGCCTCGGGGTCCTTGTTGATCGCCACGATCGTGCCCGACGACGACATCCCCGCGAGGTGCTGGATCGCGCCGGAGATCCCGCAGGCGATGTAAAGCTGCGGTGAAACGACCTTGCCGGTCTGGCCCACCTGGTGCTTGTGCGGGATCCAGCCCTCGTCGACGACGGCGCGGGACGCCCCGACGGCGCCGCCCAGCGCGGCGGCGAGATCGCGGACCAGCGAGAAGTTCGCGGCCTCCTTGAGACCGCGGCCACCGGAGACGACGATCGACGCCTCGGCGACGTCCAGCTCCTGTTCCTCCGGCAGCTCGACACGCACCGTGCGGACGCGCAGAGCGCTCGTATCGAGCGGACACTCGAGGGTTTCCGTGGTCGCTTCACGGGAAGCGTCCGCGGCCGGAGCGGGGAACACGTTCGGCCGTAGCGTGGCCACCGTGCGGACGCCGGCGGGCACCGAGACCGTCGCCAGCGCCTTGCCCGAATAGACCGGACGCACGCCCTTCAGACCGCCGTCCGGCGACCAGGAGATCTCGGTCAGATCGCACGCCGAGGCGGCGTCCAGCCGGGCCGCCAGCCGCGCGGCCACATCCTTGCCCAGAGCGCTGGCCGGCACGAGCACGAGGAGCGCGGATTCCCTTTCGGCCGCCGCGGCGAGCGTCGCGGCGTAGGCCTGGCCCTGGTACAGATCGAGCGATTCGTCGTCGCAGCAGAGGACGCGGTCCGCGCCGTAGGCGCCGAGACCCGCGGCCGCGGCCGTCGCCCGCGCGCCGAGGGCGACCGCTACGACGCTGCCGCCGTCGTCGTCCGCGATCCGGCGGGCCGCCCCGACGGCCTCGTGGGTCGAGCGTTTGAATGCACCATCGCGGCATTCGGCGAGCACGAGGATCGTTGCGCCCATCACAGCACCTTCGCTTCTACGTGAAGCAGCCGCACCAGCTCTTTGGCCGCGGTCTCGGGATCGCCCTCGATCACCCGTCCCTCGGGGCGTCCCGGCGGCAACGCAAACGCGTCCCAGCGGAGCTTCGGCTCGGTGGTCGACGGGTCGTCCAGGCCGAGGTCACCGGGCGCCAGCGTCTCGATCGGCTTCTTCTTGGACTGCATGATCCCGCGTAGCGACGGAAGCCGCGGTTCGTTGAGTCCCTTGTCACACGTGAACACCGCGGGGAGCGAGCCCTCGTGGATTTCCACGGCTCCCTCCACGGCGCGCCGGGCGGCGAAGCTCGATCCGTCGAGATCCAGGGAGGAGATCGCCGCCACGTGCGGCCAGTCCAGCAGCTCGGCGAGCATCGGACCCGTGGTCCCCTCGTCCGTCCCGACACCGTACTTGCCGAGCAGCACCATGTCGGGCTGCTCCCGGGCGACCACCGCGGCCAGCGCCTTGGCGCGTGTCAGCGATTCGGCGGACTCCAGCCCGTCGTGCTCGACGAGGATCGCGCGGTCGGCACCGGTGGCGAACATCGTCCGCAGCGTCGTCTGGCATGTCTGTGGCCCGGCGCAGACGGCGACGACCTCGCCCTCACCCGCGGCATCGCGGAAAAGCAACGCCTGTTCGAGCGCATACTCGTCGTAGGGGGAGGCGCCCCACTTGCTGACGGCCTGCGGATCGAGCCGCTTGCCGTCGGCATGAACGGCGACTTTCGTCTCCGTGTCCGGCACGTGTTTGATGCAAACCAGAAACTTCATGTCCGTCGTTTTCCTATCTTCCTGGACCGCGAGCCGCCCGAAAAACGGCCGCGCGCTTTGTCAGGGTCGCTTGAGGACGATCGTCGCGTTGGTCCCCCCGAAACCGAAGGAGTTGCTCAGCGCCACGTGGACCGGCATCGAGCGGGCTTCGTTGGGTGCGCAGTCGATCGCGCATTCGGGGTCGGGATCGTCCTGGTTGATCGTCGGGGGCACCTTGCCGTCGCGGATCGTGAGCGCGGAGATCGCCGTTTCCAGGCCACCGGCCGCGCCGAGGAGATGGCCGGTCATCGACTTGGTCGACGAGCAGACGACTTCCTTGCCGTGCGGGCCGAGAACCTGGTGGATCGCCATGATCTCGATGCGGTCGCCGGCCGGGGTCGAGGTGCCGTGGGCGTTGATGTAGTCCACCTCGCCCGGCTCGATCCCCGCGGACTCGATCGCCCGTCTCATCGAGCGGATCGGGCCGTCGCCGTCCTCGGACGGCGCGGAGATGTGGAACGCGTCGCCGCTGAGCCCGTAGCCGGAGATCTCGGCGTAGATGTTCGCGCCGCGAGCCAGCGCGGCCTCGCGTTCCTCGAGGATGAGGATCCCCGCGCCCTCGCCCATGACGAAGCCGTCGCGTCCGGAGTCGAACGGGCGGCTGGCCTTCTCGGGCTCGTCGTTGCGCGTCGACAGCGCTCTCATCGAGCAGAAACCGGCGACGGCGAGCGGCGTGATCACCGCCTCCGCACCGCCCGCGATCATTGCCTCGGCGTAGCCGTCCTGGATCAGCCGGACGGACTCGCCGATCGCATGCGAGCCCGTGGCGCAGGCCGTCGCGCAGGCCAGGTTGGGCCCCTTGGCACCGAACAGGATCGAGACCTGACCGGCGGCCATGTTGAGGATCATTCCGGGGATGAAGAACGGCGAAACCCGGCGCGGGCCGCGCTCCGCGAGGATCGCGTGCTGCTCTTCGAGCAGCTGCAACCCGCCGATCCCGGAACCGATGTAGACGCCGATCTTCTCGGCGTTGGCGGCGTTGATCGCATAACCCGCATCGTCCAGCGCCTCACGCGTCGCGGCGACGGCGAAATGCGTGAACGGATCGGTCTTGCGGACGTCCTTCTTTTCCATGACCGACAACGGGTCGAACTGGCGCACCTCTCCCGCGATGCGGCAACTGAAGTCGCTCGCATCGAACCGCGTGATGGGGCCGATGCCGCTTTTACCGGCAAGCAGCGCTTGCCAGGAGCTCTCTCGATCGAGACCCAGCGGCGTCAACAACCCGATGCCGGTGATGACAACGCGTCGGCGCATGAGGGGTATCCGAGCTGTCTATTTTGCGTTGGACTGGATGTATTGCACGGCCTGCTGAACGGACGCGAGCTTCTCCGCGTCCTCGTCACTGATCTCGAGACCGAACTCTTCCTCGAGCGCCATCACGAGCTCGACGACATCCAACGAATCGGCGCCGAGATCGTCGACGAACGACGCCTCCGGCTTGACTTCCTCGGCGTCGACGCCGAGCTGCTCGACGATGATGTGTTTGACTTTTTCTTCGACCGAAGCCATCTGTCGTGTCCTCCGTACACTCGACCGGGCATGCTGGCCCGGCCAAGGTCGTCACATATGCATCCCACCGTTGACGTGTAACGTGATTCCCGTCACGTATGTCGCACCGGACCCGACCAAGAAGGCGACCGCGTCGGCCACATCTTGCGGCGTGCCCAGCCGCCCCAGTGGGACTTGCGACAGTAGCGCATCGCGTTGCTTGGCGTCCAGCGCCCGGGTCATGTCCGTGTCGACGAAACCCGGCGCCACGCAGTTTACCGTGATATTCCGCGACCCCAGCTCGCGGGCCAGGCTCCGCGAGAAGGCTTCGATTCCCGCCTTGGTCGCCGCGTAGTTGGCTTGGCCGGGGTTGCCCAGCGTGCCGACGACCGAGGTGATGTTGACGATCCGTCCGGACCTTGCCCGGATCATCTTCGGGACGATCGCGCGGCACATGCGGTAGGTGCCGTCGAGGTTCGTCGAGACGACCGCTTCCCAATCTTCGGGTTTCATCCGCACGAGCAGGTTGTCGCGTGTGATCCCGGCGTTGTTGACCAGGATGTCGACCCGTTCGTGGGCCTTGAGCACGGCGGCGACACAACCCTCGACGGATACCGGGTCGGAAACGTCCAGCTCCACGCCGCTCGCCGCCCCGCCGGCGTCACGGATCGCCTCCGCAACCGCCCCGGCGGCCGTGGAGGTGCGCGCGGTCAGCGCGACATGGGCACCGAGCCGCGCCAGATGCCGGGCGATCCCCTCGCCGATGCCGCGCGAGCCGCCCGTGACCAGCGCCACCTTGCCTGTCAGATCTTCGCTCACGACAACGCTCCCAAAACCTCGACCGCGGCGTCGACACCGGACGGATCGGACACCTGCACGGTCCGGAGATCCCCGCGGATGCGCCGCGCCAGCCCGCTGAGGACCTTGCCCGGCCCGATCTCGACCAAGGTATCGAACCCGTCCTCGGCCATGCGCTCCACCAGCTCGTGCCAGCGCACCGGAGAGGCCACCTGGCGCAGCAACGCGTCGCGCGCGGCCGCCCCGGTGGTGACCGGTGAGGCGTCCACGTTGGTGTAGACAGGGACACGAGGGTCCGAGAACGGGATCTCCTCCAGGATCGGAGCGAGCCGCGCGGCCGCCGGGGCCATCAACGAGGAATGGAACGGCGCGCTGACGTCCAGCTCGACCGCTTTTCGGGCGCCGGCCTCGCGGCAGCCGGCGACGGCGCGTTGCACGGCCGCGGTATGGCCCGCCAGAACCACCTGCCCCGGCGCGTTGATGTTGGCCGGCTCGACGACCTGATGATCCGCGACGGCCGCGCAGACCTCGCGGACCCGCTCCAGCTCGAGCCCCAGGATGGCGGCCATCGTGCCCTGGCCGACCGGAACCGCTTCCTGCATGAAGCGTCCGCGGGCACGCACGGCGCGGACCGCATCGGCGAACGGGAGCGTCCCCGTCGCGACGTGGGCGGAGTACTCTCCCAGGCTGTGCCCCGCGGCGGCCTGAGGCTCGACGCCCCGCTCGGCCAGCGCCTTCCACGCGGCCACGCTGACCGTCAGGATCGCCGGCTGGGTGTTCTCGGTGAGGGCCAGGTCCGCGGCCGAACCCTCGAAACAGAGCGCCGAGATCTCGAACGCCAGCGCCTGGTCCGCGGCATCGAAGATCTCACGGCTGGCGGGGAGGGTTCGGGCCAGGTCGCGGCCCATACCGGGAGCCTGGGCGCCCTGTCCCGGGAAGATGAAGGCCGTCTTCATTACCAGCGGGCCACCGACGCCGCCCAGGTCAAGCCGGCACCGAAAGCCGCCATCAGGACGATCTGGCCCTCGGTCAGCTTACCCTCGCGGACGACCTCGTCGAGCGCGATCGGGATCGAGCCCGACGACGTGTTGCCGTAGCGATCGATATTGACGTAGCAGCGGTCGTCGTTCATCCCGAGCCGTTTCCCGACGGCGGAGATGATGCGTTCGTTGGCCTGGTGCGGGATGAACCAGTCCACGTCGGCCGCGGTCAGCCCGGCCTGGTCGAGGACTTCGCGACACACCTCGTCGATGCTGCGCACGGCCATCTTGAACGTCTCGTTGCCCTTCATCTTGATGAAGTTCAGCCGCTCGTCGATCATCTTCTGGTTCGGCGGGTGCAGCGTTCCACCCCCGGGCATGCTGATGAAATCGACCATGCTGCCGTCGCTGTGCATCGCGGATGCGAGCACGCCGCGGGGTGGGTTGCCGGCGGACATCAAGACCGCCCCCGCGCCGTCGGCGAAGAGGATGCAGGTGGTCCGGTCGGTCCAGTCGACGTACTTGCTGAGCAGCTCCGCGCCGATCACGAGCGCGTGTTTGCAGCGACCGCTCAGGACGAACTGCTTGGCGACGGATTGGGCGTAGATGAACCCGGAGCAGCCCGCGGCCAGGTCGAACGCGCAGGCGTTGACGCAGCCGAGATCCTCTTGGATCTTGCACGCCGTCGCCGGGATCGGCATGTCCGGCGTGACGGTCGCCAGGACCAGCAGCCCGACGTCTTTGGGGGACACGCCGGCCGCCTCGAGGGCCTGGCGTCCCGCTTCGGTGGCGAACGTCGAAAGTGTCTCGTGTTCGGCCGCGATACGCCGCTCCTTGATCCCCGTCCGCGTGGTGATCCACTCGTCGGACGTATCGACGATCTTCTCGAGATCGGCGTTGGTCAGGATTTTTTCGGGGACGCTGCGGCCGGTTCCGGACAGGATCGCACTGATCGACATGGATGCCTCCACCGCGCGCGGCCATCGCCGTCGGCGGACAGATCATACCTTAGCTAGGGGAGCCATTCGGACGCGCCGTGAACGGTGTTAGATCTCCGGCGGGGTCACGATCTCGCGGCCCTTGTACTGACCACAGTGAGGGCAGACGCGATGCGGCAGTTTCTTCTCGTGGCAGTTGGGGCAAACGGAAAGACCGACGGCGGGTAGCGCGTCGTGCGCCCGACGCTTCTTCGTGCGGGCTTTCGAGTGGCGTCGTTTCGGGTTGGCCATGTGTCGCTCTCGTCTCGGGCCGGTTCAGCCTCGCTGAGGGTCCATTTCGTCGCGGATCCGGCGGAGGGCCTGAAGCCTGGGGTCCACCGCCTCCTCACGGCAGTCGCACTCTAGGTGGTTTCGGTTGATGCCGCAAGTCGGGCACAATCCGGCGCAGGAAGCCTCGCAGAGCGGCTTTTGCGGCAAGTTCAGGTAGACCTGCTCCGCCGCAACGGCATCGAGCTCGAGCCGGCTCCCCTCGATCTCGAAAAAGCCCGTCTCGCTGGTGTCCACACGGTGGTCGGGGTCCTCGACTTCGGGGAGCTCGTGGCGCAGGATCAGATGGAACTCGGCCGCCAGCGGCTGTTCGAACGGTTCCAGGCAGCGGCAACAACGGAGTCGCAGAGGGCCCTCGACCCGGCCGTCGAGCGTGGCCCCCTCTGCGGGCCTCCCGCGCGTCGGCCCGGCGGTCACCGTTCCACGGACGCGGATCGCCGGCGGCTCCAGCAGGTCGGTATGCCCTTCACGGACACGCTTCAGCGTGAGGGTCTGATCGAAGTCGAGCGACCCTTCGCCTATGTCGTTGATATCAAGGAACATGATCCAGTCCTTGGGTGGCCGGATCGTAGCACGAGGGGCCGCTAGCTGCCCAAAGTCGCCAGCTCGCTCTCGGCTTCCGGGTGGTCGGGAACGAGCTTGAGCGCCTCCTCGAACTGTTTCCGGGCGCGCAGCTTGAGACCGCGCTTTTTGTAGAACCGCCCGAGGCTGATCCAGTAGCTCGCGTTCCATGGGTCGAGCTCGGTCGCCCGGGTGAAGTTCTGTTCGGCCTGGTGCTGCCAGCGCGGGCCCGGGTTGCGGACCTGGCACTCGGCCAGCAGGTAGAACAGCTTCGCGTCTTCCGGGTCGTAGGAGATCGCGAGCTTGCCGTACTGGATGGCGTTGTGGAAGTCGCCCTCGCGCTGGGCCTTGACCGCCTTGATGTAGTAGCTGTTCGCCACCTTCTGCGACTCTTCGAGAGCGACCTTCGACTTGGTCTTGTCCATCTCGACGCGGACCAGCAGGTTGTCCACGTCGGCGTCGTCGTTCCTGGAGCCGGCGATCGGCGCGCTTTTGACGGCGTCGACGGTCTCCGCTTGCGTCAGCCGGAGAAACGCCTCGATCAGGCGGCTTTCGATGACGGCAAGCTCCGACCGGAACCGGTCGCGCACGCTCGGAAGGAGCCGATCCCGGCTGAACAGACCCTTGGCCTCTTCGTAGGCCTGCTCCACCGCTTCGCGGCCCGTACTGGGCGTGACACCCAGGACCTCGTAAGGGTTCTGCGTGCGCATCTGCGCGTAGGCCTGGCGGATGGTCTGCTCCTGCATGCGCTCGAGCGCGCGCCGGTCCGCGTGATCCCGCAGGATGTTCGCGACACGGAACGGGCCCTCGCCGAGCGGAGGCCTGTACTCCAGCACACCCATGACGAGCAGGCCGAACAGGAAGCGGAGCGCCAGCGCCTCCTCGTGCTGGGGCAGCACCGAGAGCACCTCGGATGCCGTGGAGCTGCCGTCGACACGTGAGAGGATGAACCCGTGCGACGCGGAGAGCGTCAACCGCTCGACCGGCAGCGGCGCGGGAGTGCGCAGCTGGATCTGGTTGTCCAGCCCGTGCATCGCCTCACCGATCGGATCGAAATCCGTCATGTTGAAGATGCCCTGGAGGATGACCTCGAAGGTCATCAGCACGTCGGTCTCGAAAACCGGTTCGGATTCTTCCTCGTCCTTGAAGCGCGCGGCCCCGCCTTCCCAGCGAAAAACCGACCGCACCACGCTCTCGATGATGGCCTTGATCGCTTGGGCCAACGGCTCGCGGGCGATGAGCCCGCGGTTGATCAGACCCTGGGCCAGGCTGACGCCACTCGTCCGCCCGGACTCGGCCTCCTGAAGCGCCCCGGGAGACAGCAGCTTGTCCTGCACCAATCGCCGGCCGAGCTTCTCGAAGTCCTCGTACGACTCGGCGTAGTGGATCAGGCCGCGCGAGAACCAGATCCGCTTCTGTTTCCCCTCACGATCGAGCTCGAGGACACCGGTCCGCTCACCGAGGTAAAGATCCCTGAAGATCTCGGAGAGTGTCTGTGAGCTGAAATGCGATTGCACGGTCTAAACCTGTAGGGAATCCCTTCCCGGACAATATAACGATCGCGAAATGGAAGTCACGTCCGTGGCGGACGGGGTGGAAAATTTAAAGAACTTGCAGTTTTCCCGCTAGCGCGCGCTTATTTCGCCCGTGCGTAACGTCTCGACACGCCCCAGGACCTTGACGACGTACTGCTGCGTCTCCGGGTAGGGCGGGATCCCCTGGTAGCGCTCGACGGCCGCCTCACCTGCGTTGTAGCCCGCCAGCGCCAGCTGCTCGTCACCGGCGAACCGCTCGAGTAACCAGTCGAGGTAGCGCGCCCCGCCGTCGACGTTCTGATCGGGATCGAAGCTGTCGGCCACGCCGAAGCGACGCGCCGTTGCAGGCATCAGCTGCAACAACCCCTCGGCGCCCTTGTGCGAGACCGCCCGCGGATCGAAGCCGGACTCCACCTCCATCATCGCCGTCAACAGCGCGGGATCCACCCCGTGCCGTCGGGCCGCCCGACGGATCGTCTCGACATAGGGTCCGGCCAGGCGGGTCCAGCTGTCGTTCGGAGCGCTCCGCACCGGTCGGGCCACCGGCGTGGGGCTGGAGGTCGACCTTCGATAGCTCTCGATCCGTGCGGCCGGTACGTGCAACTCGCTGCCTCCGTCGAGCACGAGGGTCGCCACGTCACCCTCCACCGAAACCGACTCGACGTCGAGGCTGCGTCCGTCGACGAAAGTGACGACGGCTTTCGCACCCTCGGGCGGGGTGACGGCGAGCAGCAGCGCGAGGCCGCAGAGGATCGATCCGTATCTCATCCCTTTCTTTATACGGATTGCGCCGAAGCGCGTCAAACCGGCGCTAGCGGCGGCGGAAAGCCCGTTCGATCTCGTCGAGACCGAGCCGGAACAGGGCGGGCCGGCCGTGCGGACAGGTGGAGGGGTTCTCGACGCGAAAAAGATCGTCGAGCAGTCGTTGCATCGCGGGCCGGCTCAGCGGGTAGTTCACCTTGATCGCGGCGTGACAGGCCGCCGTGGTGATCATCCTGCGGCGTAGCTCCTGCGTATCGCGCTTGGCGCTCACCGCCGTTTCCGCCTGGCCCGCCAACTCCCGGATCAGCTCGGCCGGGTCCGAGCCCGAGGCGATCGCGGGGATCGCGCGGACCCGCACGGTGGTGCCCCCGAACGGCTCGATCCGAAAACCCAGTCGCGCGAACTCCTCCAGCTCGGACAGCAGCCACGAGCACTCCTCGGCCGACAGCTCGAGCGTCTGCGGGAACATCAACGTCTGGATCTCGACCGTATCCTCGTCCGCAGCGGCGAGGTACCTCTCGAACAACACCCGCTCGTGAGCGGCGTGCTGGTCCACGAGCAGGATTCCGTCGCGGTCCTGCGCGACGATGTAGCTTTCGAGGTACTGGCCCAACGGCGTGGCTGCGCGGTCGTCATCGCGGAGCTGCGGGCGGTCGAGCAACGGTGTGGAGGGACGCGCGATCGAGCCGGGTGTGCGCTCCGCGATCCGCCATGCCGACGCATCCGAGCCGCCATCGCGCTGCCGCTGCAGGTACGACAGCGTGGCCTCGCCGATGCCAACCGGAACGTTGGCCCGATCACCTTCCGCCGGACGCAGCTCGCCCACGGACGGCACGACTTCCGTGCCCTGCAGCGCCGATCGGATCGCCTGGCGCGTGGTCTCGTGAACCTGTCGACCGGCGCTGAAGCGCACCTCGCGCTTTTGTGGATGCACGTTGACGTCGACGAGCTCCGGGTCGGCCTCGATGAACAACACGAGCGCGGGAAAGCGTCCGCGCGGCATGGTCTCGCCATAGGCGCTGTGGATCGCATGTTGGATCGTCCGGTCGCTGATGATCCGGCCATTGACGAAAACGTGCTGGGAATCCCGTCGCGGAAGGCTGTCGACGGGCCGGCCGGCGAACCCGTGGACCCGCAGCCCGTCCGATTCCAGCTCGAACGGCACCAACTTTCGCGCGCGCTCGCGGCCGAAGATCTGCGCCAAGCGCTCCAAAGCGTCCGCGGCGACGGGCGTGTCGAGCAGCGTCCGGCCACCGTGCTCGAGCCTCAACCGGGTTCCCGGATGCGCGAGGGCCGTTCGCGTCAGCAACCGGACGACGTGCGCCAGCTCGGTGGCATCCGTGCGCAGGAATTTTCGCCTCGCGGGTACGTTGAAGAACAACCGGTCGACCCGGATCCGCGTCCCCGCGGGCCCGGACACCTCGCGCTCCGTCTCGAGCTCTCCGCCGCGCAGGACGAGCTCCGTTCCGGCAAACCCCTCGCTCTTCGTTCGCAGGTGAAAGATCGACACGGCCGCGATGCTGCTCAACGCCTCTCCGCGAAAACCGAACGTGGTGATGCGGTCGAGGTCGGCGTCGGTGGCCAGTTTGCTCGTGGCGTGGCGGGCGATCGCGAGCCGAGCGTCCTCCCCGCTCATGCCGTGGCCGTCGTCATCGACGACGATGCTCGATTTGCCCCCGTTCTTGAGCTGCACGCGAATGTCGTTCGCTTGGGCGTCGAGGCTGTTCTCGAGCAGCTCCTTGACGACCGACGCCGGTCGTTCGACAACCTCCCCCGCCGCGATGCGATCGATCAGGTGCTCGGGCAGGCGTCGTATGCGGCTCACGTGCGGGGCGCTCCCAGGGGAGCCGGGATCTTAACATCGTGCCGCGATGACACGCCGCTGTGCCGAATCTGCATCCGCGGCCCACGGTTTCGTCGCCCCGGGTGCCCCCGGAACAGCGCCCGCCCGCGCGGGCCGCCCGGGCCGGTTCGTCCGGTTTTCGGGGATTTTTCGCCTTCTGCTGTAAAAGGCACGCAAAAGCGGGGAAAAAGGGGCCCAAAACGAAATCCCCGGCACAGGGGTTGCTGTTGGAGGGGGCGAGGGGAACGAGGAGGTGCCCGATGTTCATTCCGCTTCTTCAGCGGGAACGATCGATCGACGAATTCGTCGACCCGGAACAGGGATGCCGTTTGTCGGCGTTGCTAGCCGACCACACGACCCAGAGCCAGGAAGACCGGATCTACTCCAGCGAGCTCAAGCGCATGGTCCGTTCCGCCCTCCATTTTCTCGACGATCGCGAGCGCCACATCATCAGCAACCGCTTCGGACTGCTCGGTGGGAAGGAGCTGACGCTCGAGGAAATCGGGAAGACGCTCAACCTCTCGCGAGAGCGAGTGCGTCAACTCGAGCGTGAGGCAAAAGACAAGCTACGCAACCAGCTGAGGGAACACCGCGCCGCGATGCGATTCTCTCTGGCCTGACCCTGCCCCCCTAACAAGACCCGCCGCCGGGACGCAACCCCCCTAAACCTGGCTCTCGGCGGCGGGCAAGCTTCCCGTCAAACGTCGTCGTCGTCATCCTCGTCGGCGTCGTCATCCTCGCCGTCCTCGTCGGTGTCTTCATCGTCGGCGGATTTGGTTTCGTCTTCCACCTCCGTATCGAATACCGGCTCTTCCAGCAAACCCTGGTCATCGAGCTCCTGACACGGGATGCAGTAGCGCGCCCACGCCTCGACTTCCAGCCGCCGCTGCGGGATGGCGACGCCGCAGTTGAGGCAGCGCCCGTATTCGTTGCGACGGATGCGGAGGAGCGCCTCCTCGACCAGCAGGAGCTGCCTGCGCTCGAGCTCGGTCAGGGAAAGCGAGAAGTCCCGCTCGTAGGAGCTGACCGCGTAGTCGATGTAGTCCTCGGTGCCCCCGGCCGTGGAGGCCTTCGTGTTGCCCTTGGCGCTGTGGTAGGCCGCGACGAGGGCGGCGTGACGCGCGACCAGTCGCTCCGCGGATTGGGCGAGAAACTTCCTCTCCGCCGCCCGCTGCCGTGCGCGCTCCCTCTTCTCTTCGGCCGTCAGCGGACGCCGCTTCGGCTTCTTTGCCGGCTTCGGTTTTTTTGCCGACTTCGGCTTCTTGGCGATCTTCTTCTTGACGACTTTTTTCTTGACGACCTTCTTCTTGACCGGCTTCTTCTTGGCGGTCTTCTTCTTGGCCGTCTTCTTCTTGGCGTCTGCCATCGCGTCCTCTCGGGCGATCCGACCGCCCGGTCGGGCGGAACCCTACCGGTCCCTGGGGTCGACTGTCAACCAGGCGCGCAGGCTCAGCGCTTGGCCTGCTTCAGGTGGTCGAGGTCGTAGA
>JBFFZZ010000058.1:0-13107 GCA_041568335.1 Candidatus Polarisedimenticolaceae bacterium
GTTGCCCGAGCCCTCGAACGTGAACTTGTAGTGATCCTCGAGATCGCTGCGCCTCGACGTCACGACGACCTCGGCACCGGAGGAAGACCCACCCGTGACGCGGACGCTGCCGTTGTCCGTGTCGAGACGGAAGATGCCACCGCTCGATAGATCCAGCGTTTTCTCGATCCGCGTGTCGGCCATCGCCGCCGCCGGTAAAACGAGCAACGCGATCAGGACCGGGACCGGGACTCTCGAGAGACTTCCTCTCATGGGCACACCTCCTCCTGGCTTCCAACCGTATAACGCGCGCCGGCCGGAGAAGGTTTCGCCGAAGATCAGGCCCTCAGGACATCTTTGAACCGCTCGCGGTACACCCCGAAGCCGAGGTAGGCCTCGATCCCCAGGATCACGACGGCCACCGGGATGCCCTCGGGGGAGAGGAAGATGTGGAAAAGGGCGATTTGCACCACGACCGGAGCCAGCAACACCAGCGCGAGGGCGGGGAACTTGCGGATCAGGAGGAGAAACCCGGAGACGACCTCGACCCCGCCAAGGACCGGAAAGAAATAGCCGGCAGCAGCCAACCCTCCCATGTAGCTGCCCGCGTCACCGCCGAGCTCGGGGTTCGGGATGAACTGCAGGAACTTGTTCAAGCCGAAGACGAAGAAAATCAGCCCCAACAGGGCCTGGACGCCGATGTCGATCCACTTCTTCATGGCTGGCACCTCCATCCTTCCGTCGCCATTATCCCGAATCAACAACGGGAAGTGCGGTCCTGTTCCCGCCGAGTTCCTCGATGTGGTCGAATCCGCCGGAACGGTGGGGTTTTCCGGGGGGGCCGTGAGCAGGTACGTGACCGAGTTCATCGGGACGTTCTTCCTCGTGCTGACGATCGGTTGCACGGTCGTCTCGAATCCTCCCGGGTGGATCCCGCCGATCGCGATCGGCGCGGTTCTGATCGCACTGGTCTACGCGGGTCGACATCTCTCCGGGGCCCACTACAACCCCGCCATCACGGTCGCGATCTGGATCCGCGGCCGCTGCGACGCCGAGGAGGTCCTGCCCTACTGGGTCGCGCAGGTGGCCGGTGCGGCGGCGGCGGCCGGTATCACCGGCTATCTCGTCGGCCCCGGGACCCCGATGACGATCGAAGGCGTGCCGCGGGCCCTCATCGCCGAGTTCATGTTCACCTTCGCGCTCGCCTGGGTCATCCTCAACGTCGCGACCGCAAAGGACACCGAGGGCAACTCTTTCTATGGTCTTGCGATCGGCGCAACCGTGATGGCCGGGATCTTCGCCGTCGGCGATATCTCGTGTGCAGCGTTCAATCCCGCCGTCGCCATCGCACTCGGCATGATGGATGTGGTCTCCTACTCGCAGATCTGGATCCACATCGTCGGCACCGTCGGTGGCGCGGCCACGGCGGCGGTCGTCTTCACGACGCTCAACCCGGACGACAAGTAATCGCAGGTCACTCGTTCCGCGAGCTCGCCGCGATGGTCATGGAACCGGCGCCGGCGAGGCCGGGCCGATCAAGCACGCGTACACCGCACCCAGCTGGCGCGATGCCGGTGGCGCTCCTCGACGGCGTATTTGATCTCGAAGTGCGTTAGCGGCTCGCCCTCGTCGAGCGGGAACTCCGGGCCGCCGAACGACGCCTGCCGTTCGAATTCCGGGTGCTCGTCGAAGACCGGCTGGAGCGCCTCCCAGTAGTCGGCGTGATCGGTCGCCACGTGAAGCTTGCCGCCGTCGACGAGAACGCGGGCCAGCTCGGCGGCCATGTCCTCGCGCAGGAAACGGCGTTTATGATGGCGCTTCTTGGGCCATGGGTCCGGGTAGAACACGTAGAACGTCCGCACCGATCGAGCGGGGATTGCCGGCATCATCTCGCGCGCGTCGACGCGGACGAAACGGATGTTCTCCAGCTTGCGGCGCTGCGCGCGGCTCTCGGCGAAGCGGAGGTACTTGTTGGCCCACTCGACGCCGAGATGGTTGATCTCCGGACGTTTCTCCGCGGCGTCCAGCAGGAAGCGGCCCTTACCGATGCCGATCTCGACCTCGACCGGTCGCTCGACGGGGAACACGTCGGCCCAGCCGAACGGCCTCGTGACCGACTCGGGGTCCAGCCGTAGCTCCGGGGCCTCGATCTTGAGCGGTTGGTGACGCACGAGGTCATCTTAGAGGACCCGCACGGCGGGATCGACCGTCAGCGACCGGCCTCGCCGAGCAGCGGCGTCGAGTCGGTCTCGAACTTGCGGAAGTTGCTGTAGCTGCCCTTGACCTCGGCGTCGTACTTGACGAACGCCACCCGCGCCTTGATCCGCAGGTGCCAGTTGTCGGTCAGCCAGACCTCTTCGTTGTGCCGGCGCTGGGTGAAGCGAACCCGGGCGCCCTCGTTGAGCTTGAAGATCACGGCCCAGCGGATGTTGCCGATCGTCTCCATGTCCGCCTGCACCCAGGCGTGGTCTTCCTTTGCGATCCAGATCGTTCCACGCACCTTCGGGAGCACCTTGGCTTCGCGCGTTTTCGGAACGTAGCCGCTCTTCGGCGTGAAGGAGATGACGTGGGTGGCGACACCGGCGACCGCTTCCTCTTTTTCGAGTCGAAAATCGAACGCCTTGGTGATCTCCTCCAGGAACTCCTCGCCCTCTTTGCGCTGCTTCTCGATCTTGGCCAACCGCTTCTTGCGTTTCTTGGGCGTTTCGTTGCGCATCTTCTCGAGCTGTTTCTCGAGCTTGCGCTGCTCCTTCGCCTCGGTCTCCGGAAAGAGCGGCTTGTCGTTGATCGCGATGAGCCGGCGGTACTCGCTGTTGTCCAGCAGCGTCACGTCCCAGGTGTGCACCTCATGCTTCTTGACTCCGCCCTTCTTGTTGAAGCGGGTCTCTTCGACGCGCTCGTGGTAGACGTAGTCGCGCGCGATCGTCTCGTTGGCCCGGGCGGCCTCGAACGCCTGCTCGATGATGGCGCGCGCATCGTCGTCGGCATGAGTCGGAGCGAGCATCGAGAGCCAAGCAAACGCGAGCACCGTCGAGTAACGCATCGATTCGAAGTTCCTCGAGGAAGATCGTACAGCGGATCGGGGCGGAGCGCCGATGGTTCGGTCTACGGATCAGCGGCGCCTCGGTTTCAGGAATAGGGAAACGCGGTGCTTGCGCAGCAGTGCGATCGGATAAACGGTCTCGCGCCAGCGGATGCCCCCCTGTCGCCAGGCGAGCCACGCCGACCGTGCCAGCGCCCAGGGGAGCAACGGAAAGGCGAGTGGGACCAGGATCGCCGGTAACAGGCCCCAGTTCGATTGCCGGGTGAACATCGCCGACGGCAGGATCATCGACAACAACCCGAGGAGGGCGAGGTACCCGGTCCAGTGCCCCGTGAGTGGACCGGCGATCGCCGTGAGCCACGCTCCACCCATGACGGCGACTCCGAACGCGGCCACCCCGAAATGCATCTCGGCGAGTGCGATAAAGTTCTTGTCCAGCGCACGCACGAGCTCGCCAGGCGTCGCCGCCCAGTCCATCTCCGCGTCGTCGGCCGCGGTCCAGCAGCGCAGCCGGCAGCCGTCATGCATCAGCAGCAACCCGAGCTTCATGTCGTCGATCACCTCCATGCGCAGCGCCTCGTAACCGCCGACACGGCGGTATGCCGAGGCACGCACCAGGTTATAGGCGCCGATCCCCACCGGTGCGAGGGGTTGATTGCTGTTGGCGCGCCCGGCGGAGATGAGCAGCATCGTGGAAAAGGTCAGCATCGCCGCGCGGCCCCACAGGCTGATCCGTTTCTGGGCCGGCAACAGGCACACCAGGTCGGCTTGTTCCGCATCGGCGGCGCGGATCGTGTCCGCGATCAAATCGGCGCTCAACCAGACATCGGCGTCGGTGAACAGGATCCACTCCCCCCGCGCGTCCTGCGCTCCCAGGTGGCAGGCGTGCGGCTTGCCCAGCCAGCCCTCGGGCAGCTCGTCCACCCGAACGACACGTAACCTCGGGTCCTCGCGGCGGATGCGTTCTAGGATCTCGGTCGTCCCGTCGTCGGATCGATCGTCGACGACCACGAGGTGGAGATCCACGCCGCGTTGCGCCAGCAGACGGCGCACACCGGTCTCGATCCGTTCGCGTTCGTTGCGTGCCGGGACGACGACGGTCACGCTCGACACCTCACCGCTGTCGGGAAGGCGTTCACGGACCCTCACGAACGGCTCGACGTGACGCTGCAGGATCGCGGTCAGGAGGTTGTACCCCAGCCACCCGAGACCCACACCGAGACACCAGATCTGGAGGAGATCGAGACCCACTACATCGCGATCGGGCCGGGAACCGGCCTCCGTTCGAGCAAACCGAGCAGGTCGCCGACGAGGTAGAGCGATCCGGTCACGAAGATCGTCCCATCCGGACCCGCCAGGGTCTCCGCGCGAGCCAACGCATCCGCGTTGTCCGTGGACACCTCGACGCAATCGAAGAACCGTTGCGCGTCCCGGGCGACCTCTGCCGGATCCAACCCGCGCTCGATCGGCGGGCGGCCGACGACGATCTTGCGGCAGTGGCGGGACAGCGGTTCGAGCAACGGTGCCATTTCCTTGCCCCGAGTCGCACCGAACAAGAGGACCGCACCCGTTTCGAGCGGATTTTCGTCGAGATGCTCGACGATACAGCGGATCCCTTCGGGGTTGTGTGCGCCGTCGACCAGGATCCGCGGCTGCCCCGCCTCACGGTCGATCCACTGCAGACGACCGGCCCAGCGCACGGAGGCGAGCCCACGACGCACGGCGTCCGGCTCGGCCGCCTCACCAAACCGCTCCATCAGACACTCGAACGCGGCGACGGCGATCCGCGCGTTGTCGATCTGGTGCGGACCCGCCAGGGCCACGCGCAGGTCGTCGTAGGCACCATGCTCGCCGCGCAACGCGAAACCGCCGCGGTCGTGACGGTCGAGCGCAACGCGCTCGCGAGCATCGATCAACGGAGCGCCGACGCGCTCGCAGGTTTCCGCGAGAACACCGCGGGCACCGGGCTGGGTGACGCCGCTGATCACGGGCTTCCCGGTCTTGGCGATCCCCGCCTTCTCGGCGGCGATCTTCTCGATCGTCGGACCGAGCGTCTTGAGGTGATCGAGGCCGATGCTCACGACGACGCCCACGTCGGCGTCGACCGCGTTGGTCGCATCGAGCCGACCGCCCAGCCCGACCTCCAGGACCGCCGCGTCCATCGCGTGGCGCCGGAACGCCTCGAGCGCGGTCGCCGTGATCACTTCGAAAAAGGAGGGGTGGGCCGCCAGCGTGCCCCTCTCACGGGCCGTCTCGATGACCTCGCGCATCGCCGCGAGGCTGCGGTGCAACTCCTGATCGTCGACGTCCTCGCCGTTCAGCCGGATCCGCTCGTTGGGGCGAACGAGGTGCGGCGAGGTGAACAGCCCCGATCGCTTACCCGACGCGGCGAGCATCGAATCGAGCATCGCGGCGACCGACCCCTTGCCGTTGGTGCCGGCGACGTGCACGGTCCGGTAGGCTCGCTCGGGTCGTCCCAGCACATCGAGCAGCCCCTGGATGTTGTCCAGCCCCAGCTTGATGCCGAAGTGCTGCAAGCCGTACAGCCAGTCGACCATGTTCTCGGCCACGCCGGTCCTCCTCGCTTCGGCGTATGATAGCGGCTCGATTGACGATGCACGATCGTTCCGAACGGCTCTCCCGCCGGCTCGTGCCCGCGGTTTTCGCGTTGTCGGTGCTGCTTCTGGGCATCGGCGCGGCGTCGCTCCCGCTCTTCGATCCGGATGAGGCTCGATTCGCGCGCACGTCGCTGGAGATGCAACGTAGCCGCGACCTCGTCGTGCCGACGTTCGAGGGCCAGCCGCGGCTGGTCAAACCACCGCTGCTGCACTGGTTGCAGGCGGCCCTGTTCTCGGTCATCGGAACCGGCGAATGGGTGGTTCGTCTGCCGTCGATCGGTGCGGCGCTGGCGACCGTGTTGATCACCGGCTGGGTGGCGCGCCGGCGGTTTGGTGAACAGGGCGCGTTGTGGACCACGTTATGCCTGACGACGATGCCGCTGTTCGTCGTGATCGGCCGGCAGGGCACCCTTGACGCGCTGCTGACGCTTCACGTCTGGGCGGTCGTGGCGTACGACCTCGACGCGACGTCCGCCGGCGAGACGAGACCGGTCTGGCCGTACGGTTTGTTGACGGGGCTGGCGTTCCTGATCAAGGGACCGGTCGGCGTCGTGCTGCCGGTCCTGATGATGCTCGCGGGCCGCACGGCGGCCGGTCGAACCGTCGCACCGAGCCTGCGCAACCTACTCGTCACGATCGCGGTCTTTGCCCTCGTCGTCCTGCCGTGGGGGCTCGCGTTCGTCACCCGGGTCGGTGGGACCACAGCGACGATGCTCCGAGAGGAAGTCTGGAGCCGCTTCTTCGAGGGCACCGCTCACGTCGAACCGTTCTGGTATTACCTGCTGGTCCTGCCGTTGGTCTGCTTGCCCTGGATCGCACCGTTCGTCTTCGCCTTGGCGCGAACGGTCCGCCTCGCCCGCGATCCGGCCTCACACACCGCCCGTTATCTCGCCGCGGCATTCGCGGCCGGCTTCGTCCTCTTCTCGATCAGCCGCGGCAAGATCCCCAACTACCTGCTGCCGTTGCTTCCCGCGATGGCGATGCTGCTCGGCTGGGAGCTCGCGCGGGAGCTCGAGCGGCCACGGAGACTCATTCGCGCGGCGAGCCTGCTGGCCGCCACGCTGGGTGCCTTCGCAATCGGTTTCGGTGTTTGGGCGGCGCGGCAGCCGCCGGGGACACTGCGCGCGGTCGCCGGAGTCGCCGCGGTCGCCTACGGCCTCGCCACCCTCGCCGCGCTGCCGGCGCTGTGGCGGCGACGCCCGTTACCTGTCTGGATCCTGGCCGCGGCGGCTCAGGTCGTCGTGCTGCTCGCGGTGGTCGGTTGGGTCGCCCCGGAGGTTTCGCGGACGCGCACCACGGCGTGGCTGATCGAAGCCGTCCCGCAGCTCGGCGAGGACCGTCCGGTGACCATGGTCGACATGAAAATCCCCAGTTTGACCTGGTATCTGGATCGGATCCCCGTCGAAGTTCACCTTGACCAGCTCGACCAGGCCCTGCGGCGTGACGAGGGTCGGCTCTACGTGGTGGACAAGCGCGACTGGGCAGGCGCGCCTGCCGGGCTGGCGCGGCGGGTTCGACTCGTCGGAGAACAGGGGAAATACCTCGTGTTCGAGCAACGGACCATCCAGGAGGGTGACGCGGCCGCAGTTGACGGAGCCGAACCGCCGGGTTAGCTTTGGCCGCACGCCATGGCCTGGTTCAAGAAAGAAAAGACCCCCAAACCACGCGCGAAGGAGCGCCGGCTCAAGATGCCCGAGGGGCTCTGGGTCAAGTGTCTCGCGTGCAAGGAGATGGTCTACAAGAAAGAGGTCTCCCTCAACGCCAACGTCTGCCCGAAGTGCAACTACCATTTCCGCATCAGCGCGCGGGATCGGTTGGGCATGTTGCTCGACGACGGACAGTACGACGAGTTCGACGCCGATATCTCACCGAAGGACGCGCTCGAGTTCTTCGATTCCAAGAAATACTCGGATCGCATCAAGGACTACCAGAAACGCACCGGGATGAAGGATGCTCTCGTGTCCTGCACGGGCAAGCTCGGTGGCCGCACGGTCGTCGTGGCGGTGATGGAATACGGGTTCATGGGCGGGTCGATGGGCTGCGTCGTCGGCGAGAAGGTCACGCGCTGCGCCGAGCGCGCTCTGGACGAGCGAGCGCCGCTGATCGTGGTGAGTTGCTCCGGTGGGGCGCGGATGCAAGAGGGCGCCCTCTCGTTGATGCAGATGGCCAAGATCTCCGCCGCCCTGGCGCGCCTCGACGAGGCGGGATTGCCCTACATCGCGATCTTGACCGATCCGACCACCGGTGGCGTCACCGCGTCGTTCGCCATGCTCGGCGACCTCAACATCGCCGAACCCCGGGCGCTGATCGGCTTCGCCGGGCCGCGCGTGATCGAGCAGACCATCAAGCAGCAGCTCCCGGACGGGTTCCAGCGCAGCGAGTTTCTCGCGGAGCACGGCATGCTGGACATGGTCGTGGAACGAGCGAGCATGCGCGACGTCCTGATCCAGTGCCTGGAGTTCATGGCCCCGGCCTCGGTCGCCGCCGAATCCTGAGCTCGGTGCCCAATCGATGCAACCAAATTCCGGCTCGTGCGTAGTCTAGAACGGGAGGAGCCGTTCCTTCCGAAGACGACCTCCGGTAGTGAGAATACTGCCCCTCTTCCTGCTTCCGGAGGCGTCTTCAGCTCCTCGAATCCCAGCAGACGTCGTCGACGCCCTTCTGTTTGTTCTCGAAGCGCGCCATCACGAACAACGCATCCGACAACCGGTTGAGGTAGCGGATGGTTTCCGGACCGACGGATTCGCTCTCCGCCAACCCCACGACGAGGCGTTCGGCGCGGCGGCATACGGTGCGCGCCACGTGCAAGTGGGCCGCCCCGATCGAGCCGCCCGGGAGGATGAAGTTCTCGAGCGGCCCGACCTCGGCGGTGAGCCGGTCCAGGATCGCCTCGAGCGTCGCGACGTGCCGCGCCTCGATCCGGGGAACGGGGAGTTTCTCCTTGTCCTCCTCGAGGACGCACAGATCGGACCCGAGATGGAACAGCTCGTTCTGGATCGTGGAGAGCGGTCCGGCCAACGCGGGGTCGAGGCCGGAGGCCAGCGCCACACCGACCACCGAGTTGAGCTCGTCGACCGTGCCGTAGGCTTCGATCCGTGGTGCCGTCTTGGAGACCCGTTGACCGCCCCCGAGCCGGGTCGACCCCGAGTCGCCCTGCTTCGTGTAGATCTTGGTGATGCGGGGCACGCCCAAGCCCTACTTGTTGGACCGGGTCGGGGAGCTCTTGCTCGGGTCGTCGCTCAGCAGGGAGTCGAGCCGTTCGTCGATGTCGAAATCATCGTCGTCAGCCGGGTCCGCAGCCGAGGCCTGAGGCGCCGGCCCCGGGCTCTCGGCGGCCGCGTCCGGGTTGGCCGCGGCGGCGGGCTCGGCCGGGATTTCCTCGCCGAGGTTGCTCAGATCGAGCTCCATTGTGGCTCCGGGGTCGGGGGATGCGTCCGGCCGGGCCGGGCGTGGTTCGGCCGCAGGCTGGGATGCCGCGACCTCTGCCGCGAGCGGCGCGGTGTCGATTTCCATCTCGGCAGCCGAGTCCTGCGCGGCCGCGGCCCGCGCCTCGGCGTAATCCTGGAGCGACGTCTCGAGCGTGGAGAGCAGGTCCTCGTCGGTCAACGGTTTCTCGAGGTAGGCGTCGCAGGCGTACAGGTGCATCGCCTGGTGACGGTAGCGGCGCCCCTTGTAGACGGAGGTGGCGATCATCACGGGGCAGCGGGTTCCGTGCGGGGTCTGCTTGAGCTCCTGGCACACTTCGAAGCCGTGGCGCTTGGGCAGCATGGCTTCGATAATCACGGCACCGGGTTCGATTTCGTGGAACTTTTCGATCCCGGCCTGGCCGTCTTTCGCGACGGCGACACGGTAGCCGGCGTTCTCGAGCGGCTTTCGCATGCGCTCGATGCTACGTGGCTCATAGTCGATGATGAGTATCGTATAATCCGCCATGCTCGCCCTGGCGTAGCCTCTAAGCGCTTGAAAGGCAACCGGTTATGTTCGTTTGTTCCGGCAAGGAACCCGTGGGGGCGATCGCGTCTGTGCTCTCGCTCCGCAGAATAGACTCCATCCAGGACCCGTGCAAGTCAAGCGGCGTCCTCACCGACGATCCAAGTGCTTGACCGACAGTGGGATGGAGCGATTCGCGACGTCCTCGAACGGGCTCCACAGACAACCGTTTTCGTCGAGCGACGGGAGGATCTGACCGTCTTCGGTGAAACCGCGGACGACCCGAAGGCGAGGCACACGCTTTGGGCCGGCGCCTGCGTTGAGCGACCCGACCGACCCCTGACGTTTCATTCGGACCTCCAGCCGGAACAACTGCCCGATCTCGTATCGGGCGAGACGGTACGTGCTTTAGGGGAACGCCCCGGCCCCACCCCGTGGCTGGATCCCGCACCGGCCGTCGCCGCCGTCGGCGGGACGCTCGTCGAGGCCCGGAAGAGGCTCCCCGAAGCGCACGTCTCGGCGCGCTGGGTCGAGTTCAGGCAACAGGTCAAGATCGGACGCGGAGCGGCGCTTTTCGAGGATTGCCGGGCGATGCGTCGGCTGCGGCTGGACGCCGTGGCGGGACGCCATGGCCGGACGGCGGCGGCAGCGGTCGAAGGGCCCATCGCGGACGGTGACAATTACATTTCTTCTCTGGTGGAGGGCCTTTCCGGGAGAATCGCGGCCCGGCTGGACGCAATCGACCCGGCTCCCGGGCCCTCCCGGGTCCTGTTCGCTCCCGCGATCGCCGGAATCTGGGTTCATGAGCTGGTCGGCCACGCAGCCGAGGCGGACGTGGTGCAGCGTGGTGGGTCGTGGTGGACCACCGACCTCGAGCGGCGACTGGACGAACGGCTGACCGTCATCGATGACCCGAGACGCTCGCGGGCGGCCTGGAGCATCGATGACGAGGGGGTGCCGCCCCGCCCCGTCGCGCTCATCCGCGAAGGTCGTCTCGGGGAGCTCCTGCAGTCCTGCCGGACGGCCTCGGAATCCGGTGCGGAACCAACCGGTCATGGTCGCCGAAGCAGTTATCGTGAACCGATCTTGCCGCGCATGGGTTGCACGTTCATCGCGAATGGCGACGAACATCCGGACGAGATCTTACAAAACATCCATGAGGGAGTTTACGTGCGACGCTTGGAGTCGGCGCACACGGACGCCCGGACCGGGCGCGCGTTGTTTCGCGTCACGGATTCGGATCGGATCGTGGACGGTCGGCTCGACGTTCCTTTGAGACCCTTCTTGCTCGAAACCGTTGCCTGGAAAGCCCTTGCGGCGATCGAGGCGATCGGGAACGACCTCGCGTTCGACCGTTGCATCGGCAGTTGTCATCGCCTGGGTCAACCCCTATCCACGAGCGTCGGCGCGCCGACAATTTGCACAGGGCTGATGACGGTACGCGTCTAAAAAAAATTGACGCGGCAACCCTAGATGACAATGGGTCAAGGGGTGGAGACAAGGGTACTCATGTCAGGTTTCAGCGAGTCGAAACGAGCCTCCGGCGACCCGGTCATGACCGTCGACGATCTCCTTGAAAAGACGTCGCGGGATCATGGCGGCGGACCTGTCGAGTACTTCCATCGGTGCTCTCGATCGGTCCGTGTGGAATGGGATCGCGCGACGGACCGGGTCGCGGCGCGGTGCGGCACGGAAGAGGGGGGCGCTCTTCGCTGGCTCGATCCGCGACGGGAGTCCGGGGGGTTCGTTGCCGCGTCCGGCGATGTCGTCGCGTCCCTGACGGCCTGCCGTGCGATCGGGCGCGGAGCCCCCGAGACTTCGATCGGGGCGGTTCCTTGGAACCCATCGGCCGAGGCCACCGAGGACCTGGATACGCCCCACGGCGTGCCCCGGATCGAGGAGCTGGAGCATTGGCTCAGGGAAAACACCCCGGAAACCGTCGAATCGGCCTGGATCGAGGCGAGCCGGAGCCGGGAGCGCTGGACCACGGGATCTGCCGATCAGGAGCGCGTCCGTGTCCGCATCTGGGCCCTGTGGACCCCAAAAAACGACCCGAAACCGATGTTTCTGGCGGCTCGGTCGTGGCGAGATTGGCTCCGCCAGGACGCCCTGGCCACCTGGGACGAGCGGGCTCCCGGACCTCCCCGTGAGGCCGAGTGGCCGGCCGACGCCAAGGTCGTTTTCTCCCCCGAAACGAGCGCGTCGATCGCCCGTGCCCTCGTGCTGGCCCTGCACCGTCCCGGTGTGGAGGCGGGCGCCCCCGTGGGATCGGGCTGGGTGGTCCGATCGAACGGCGAACCGCCCCGAGGCCTGTTCGGCGCTCTTGTCGACGACGCCGGATACCCGGTTTCTCCCAGGATTCTCGCCGACGGACGCCACGTCGTGGCCGATTGGGGCGGGCCGGGGAGCTTCCGGCGTGGCTCCTTTCGCGATCCACCCGCGTCGAACCCGGTCTGCGTCGAGGTCGATCCACCGCGAATCGACCCACCCAGGCGCTCCGTGTGGGTGACCGCCCTCGCCCTGCACCCGGCCGCCGACGGTTGGCTCGCGGAGCTCCATGGACGTGAGTTTCCCGACGGCTCTTCTTTTCGTCCGCGTTGGGCACGCTTACGGCCGCAACGACTGATCGAGAGCTGTTTGGGTGGTCTCGGTTCCGCGCGCACGAGCCACCACGGGCTCGGGACACCGGCGCTCGTCTTCGACGCCTGGCTATTCGATGACTAGGGGCCTACGGAGAACAACCCGAGCGTCTGAAACTCGGAATGCACCGGCGAAGTTTCGTCGCTCAGCGGCAACATTCGATCCAATCGGCCCAGAGTTCTCGGGATCGCGTCCAGGTATCGCGTTTTGTGTGCCACCTCGATCTGATAACCGAACGTGCCGAGCGCCTTGATCATCCGTTGCGCACCCACGATGTGGAGACGCTGCCTGAACAGGGGTTCGTCGTCGAAGCCGGCGGACTCGACGTAGCCCGCGATCATCGGTTCGATCCAGCCATCGGCCCGATCGACGTAGGCGTCGAAAATCAACGAGGCGAGATCGTAGGTATCGGGGCCCCACCGTGCATCCTGGATGTCCACCATCGCGAGGGATCCCGACGATCGCACCATGATGTTGCGGCTGTGGTAGTCCCGATGGCACAGAACCGTTCGCGGGGTTCTTGCTGCGGTATCGGCCAGCCGCGCCAGGATCGATCTCAACCGTGCCTGGTCACCCCTGATCTTTCGATGAAGGACCACGAAGTTATCGAGAAAAAACTCCATCTCGAACCGAAAGCGTTCGGAATCCAGCGCCGGCCCGTCCGCGCGCGCAGATTCGGACAGCACGCGAGTGCCGTCGCGGGCGATTCTGCCCGCCAGCCGGGCCGCGTCGAGCAAGAGTGGCGGCGTTTCACCCCGTTCCTTGGCGGACTCGAGCTCGGCTTCGAGCGTTCGGTGGCCAAGATCCTCCAGGAGCAGGCACCCGAGTTCCGGTCGGGCTTCCAGGATGTCGGCGACGGGTAACCCCGCCTCCCTGAAGATCGCGGCGAGCCGCTGA
>JBFFZZ010000059.1:0-13064 GCA_041568335.1 Candidatus Polarisedimenticolaceae bacterium
GAGCAGCTTGCCGTCGATGTCGTAGACGAACAGACCCTCCGAGCCGAACGACGCGACGACGTGCTTCCCGTCGGTGGCGCATGTCGGGTTGGCCTGGCTCGCCTTCCAGTGGCGTTTCGATCTCGGGACACCCGAGTGCGCCGTGCGCGACCAGAGCAGTCGCCCGCTGCGACGGTCGTAGGCTCGGACCTGCCATTCATGGGGGATGTCTTCGGGGACGGCGTCGATCCAGCCCAGCCCGTTGTCGTCGATGGTCTGCTCCGTCTTCGCGCTCGTCGCGGTGGTGATGAAGACGCGATCCCCCCAGATCACCGGCGACGAGAATCCGAGGCCATCGATGGGCACGCGCCATGCGACGTTGCGGCCGCTGTCCAGATCCCACATCAACGGCGGGTGCTGTCCGTCGGCGATCCCCGTACGGGACGTCCCACGGAACTCCGGCCAGTTGGCGGCGCGCTCCACGCGAACGGGTCTGTT
Source organism: Candidatus Polarisedimenticolaceae bacterium (assembly GCA_041568335.1). Taxonomy (GTDB): domain Bacteria; phylum Acidobacteriota; class Polarisedimenticolia; order Polarisedimenticolales; family Polarisedimenticolaceae; genus WVWW01. The sequence goes on from JBFFZZ010000059.1 coordinate 478, forward strand.
CAAGGACTCGTCGAAGGGGTTCGCCGGCGTGGACTCTCGCTCGGCGGTCGGCTCGCGTTCCGATTCGTCGGCCGCACGTTCCTCGGCGGGCGCGTCGGGCGGCGTTCCACCGGCCTTCTCGAGGAGCGTGGCGATTCCGCCATGTCCTGCTCGAACCGCATTGCCGAGGGCGGAGTCGAGGATCGGCTTGTCGATCTCGATCTTGTCGAGAAATGTACCGACCGCCTTCTCGTGTCCGTTGCCGACCGCGGCGAAGAAAGCTCCGATCGCGTCGTCCTGAGGCACGCCGGCCTCGATCAACAACCGTACCGGCTCGCTGTAGCCGAGCCAGCCGGCCATCGCGATGGCCGTGAACCCGTACGAGTTGTCGCGCACGTTGATGTCCGCACCGGCCTCCAGCAATACCTTCATCGCCGCTGGTTGGTTCGCGTTGACGGCGAAATACAGCGCGGTGCAGTCGAACTCGGTCTTTGCATCGACGGGCACACCCGCTTCGAGGAGCGTGCGCAGCTCGGCCACGTCGCCCTCACGCGCGGCCTGCCAGAGCCGCTCGGTCGCGTCGCTCGGAGCTTCGGCGAAAGCCGGGACGGCCACGGCGAGGCACAGCAACAGAACACCCGATTTCCCGCTTCTGATCATGTCCAAACTCCCAAGAAAGCCCCCTGGTCGGGCCGGCTACCCATTCCTCGGAAATGGAGGCGCGACCGGCTCATCCGTTGCAAAAAAAATCGGCGACCGGCTCAACCGCGCAGTTGGTCGACCCATTCGCGGGTCTGAACGATGGCCTGCGCGAGAGGTTCGGCCTCGTCATCCCCCGCCTCGAGGGTCTCGAGCCGTGCGATCAACGCGTGTCCCGCGACGACCGCCTCGTCAGTACGTCCGGCGGCAACGAGCAGGTCGCCGAGGCGCTCGGTTTTTTCCGCGAACAGCCCAGCGAAACGGACTTCCGTGGTCGAGGCTCGCGCCGCGACCCCGGCAGCCTCCAGGAACCGAGCGAGACGATCGGCCGCGACCGCAGGGCCCTCGAAACGCTCGAGCAGCTGGATCTCTCCGTCGGTGTACCACAGGAGATCCGATACCACTTCGGGCCTTTCCGGGTCGACGCGCACCAGACGCAGACGCTGATCGTTCGCTTCCGCAAACGCCTCGAGTGCCAAAACCGGTTGTTCCAGGTTGTGCTGGTACCACGCACCGACCCGGAAAGCGGACCAGGCGACGTAACAGATCGCGCGCACCGAATCCGGCTCACGCTCGAGAAGCTCGCGCGAGATCTCGGTCGCGCGAGTCGAATCTTCGAGCCCTCGTCGACCGTCTTGCAGGCCGATGGCCGCGTCACCCCGGGCCCACAGCGCCGCAACCAGCGCTCCCAGGGCCGACGTGTCATGCGGCCGGAGCCCGGTCAGCCGTTCGGCGTTGGCGACGGACTTGTCCGCCAAGCGCATCGATTCCATGTCGCGATCGAGCTTTCGAAGGGTCTGCGAAAGCAGCATCTGGGATCGAACCAGTCGAAGGAGCAGGTCGAACTCCTCCGGTTCACGCTCGACCAGACCGGCGAGGATCTCCTCGGCACGTCGGTACGCGCCGACGCTACCGGCGACTTTCTCGGGACCGGCTTCCCATTCGGATCCGTAGGCCCCACCGAGATCGATGTAGGTCTCGGCGATGGCGGTGAGCAATTCTTTGTCGTCGCCGCCCTGTGGCTCGAGACGCTGGAGCGTATCCACGGCCCAGGTGAGTAACCGCGCACGCTCCTGGTCGGTTTCCGCGGTTGCCAGGGAGCTCTCGACCGAGGCCAGGATTCCCGTGGCGAAGGGCTCGAACTCGGCACGCGGCGCGTCGACGCTGCCGAGCGCTGCGCGCACCTCGCGCAGCTCGGTTCGGACGGTTTCCGCCTGGCTCCGCAACCGTTCGGCGCGGACCCACAACCAACTCGAGACACCGATGCCCGCGGCGACCACGACCAGCGAGATCAAGATCGAGGCCAGCAACCCGGGTCTCCGGCGCGAGAGCAATCGCAGCCGATAGGTCAGACTCGGGGGGCGTGCCGCGATCGGTTCGTGGTTCAGGTAACGATCGACGTCCGCGGCGAATTCCGCCGCGGAGTCGTAGCGCTCCTCGCGCGTCTTGCGCAACGCTTTGAGCACGATCGTCTCGAGATCCGCGGTCAGCACGTGGCCGACGCGGCTCGGGACGGGTGGTGGTTGATGGACGATCGCCCGGACGACCTCGGGCAGGGACGAGCGTTCGAGGTCGTAGGGCAGCGTGTCGCACAGCAGCTCGTACAGGACGACCCCGAGCGCGTAGACGTCCGTACGCGCGTCCACGGCCTGATCGTCGGCACCGAGCTGCTCGGGGCTCATGTAGCTGATCGTTCCGAGGACCCCGCGCGTCTGGGTGATCGCGTTGGTCGATTCGTCGCCATCGACGATGCTCGCGATCCCGAAGTCGATGATCTTCGGTCGACCGTCCTCGCCGACGAGGATGTTCGCGGGCTTGAGATCGCGGTGGATCACCCCCTGTTCGTGGGCGTGCTGGACCGCCTCGGCAACTTCCCGGAACAGACGCGCCCGCGCCCGTTCGTCGAGCCTCCGCTCGGCGGCGTACTGGACGATCGTCTGCGCCTGCGGGATCAGCTCCATCGCGAGGTACGGGATCGCCTGTCCCTCGAGCGTCTCCACACCGGCCTCGAAAACCTGGGCGATCGCGGGGTGCCGGAGCCGGGCGAGGATCTCGGCTTCGGCCTCGAACCGACGCAGGACCGAAGGGCTCGCATCGGTCGCGCGGAGCAGCTTCAGCGCCACGCGGCGACGCGGCCTGCGTTGGGTCGCCTCGTAAACCACACCCATCCCGCCGTAACCGATCACCCGCACGAGCTCGTAGCCCGCGACACGGTCGCTCGCGGCCAGGAACGCGAGAGAATCGCGGTTGACGGCCGGCCCGTCTTGCGGCGCTCCCACCCAGTGTTGCAGGTCCTCGGCCGAGATCTCCGGCGCCGTGGTGAGGAAACCGGGCCGCTCCTCCAGCACCTCGACGAGCGAGCGGAGCCTCTTCGCGGACCCCGCCTGCTCGTGGTCGACGCGTTCGTAGAGCCGCTCACGACCCGCGGGGTCGAGCTCCACGGCCTCCGCGAACCAGGCTTCCATCCGACGACTTTCAAACATCGAGAAGCTCCGCTATCCGGCGTCGCCCTGCAGGTTCACCAGCAGCCACGCCCGCGCGAAATTCCACTCCCGCTTGACCGTTGCCGGTGAGATGTCCAGCGCCTCCGCCGTTTCCTCGATCGATAGGCCTCCAAAAAACCTCAGCATCACTACCTCGTATTTTCTTCGATCTTCGGCTCGCAGCTTTTCCAGCTGGGCGTCGAGCGCCAGCATCTCCTCATCTTTAGGAGCGACGCCTTCGACCGCCGTCTCATCGATGAGCTCGGGCCGGCGACCCCCGCCGCGACGGTCCGCCGTTCGCGCACGCGCCCGGTCGACGAGAATCCAGCGGATGACCTGGGCCGCGGCGGCGAGCAGATGCTGGCGATCGTTCCAGACGGCGTTGGGTTTGGCGACCAGCCGCAGGTAGACCTCGTGAACCAATGCGGTCGCCTGTAGGCTGATCTCTCCCGGAGCCTCGGCCAGCTTGCGACGCGCCAGGGCGCGTAGCTGATCGTAAACAAGCGGGATCAGCTGTTTGGCCGGAACCCGTTCGTCGGTCACGGGACCGGCCCGCGGCAGATCGAGCGGTCCCATGCGTCGTCTCCCCATCTTCGAATTGTAGCTTCACGGCCCGAGCGCAGATGTCGTCGTAACGGCGCGCCGACCCGCCGGTAGCGATCCATCCCAACCTGTGCTAAAGTGTTCATTCCAAAAGGGTACCCGGTCAGGCACGTCATTTACTTACGAGCGTCTCATCGAGGGCGAGTTTCGCCTGGACGATACCCCCAAAACCAAAAGGAGGACCGCTCATGAGCACGACCACCGAGACCGATCTCGTCGGCAAACCGGCGACCGATGACCTGCGCCACCAAGCGAAGGTTGTCAAGGAAGATCTTCAGGGCCTCGGGCGGACGGCGAAGAAGGTTGCCAAGGAGAAGCTTGGCGACGCCAAGCAGAAGGCGTCGACGTACGTCGACGAAGGGAAGCAAAAAACGTCCGAACTCTACGAGAGGGGCAAGCAGAAGGTCACCGAGGTCGAAGATCAGGTCGAGACCTACATCCGAAAGAAGCCTCTCCAATCCGTCATGATCGCGGCAGGAGCCGGTGTTCTGCTCGGATTCCTCTTGTCCAGGCGCTAGTCTTTGAGCAGTGACGTTCGCCGGAGTCCGGGACCGTCCGCGACCGGGGCGGAGGCGCCCGGGGGACCGGCCGAATCCGCATCAAATAGCGACGCCTTGGAGGCCGCCGTCGGTCGACTCACCGATGTCGTCGATGGCCTCCAGCGTCTGGTCGAGGTGCGAGTGGCGCGAGCCCGGGTCGAGCTGCGCGAGCGCGCGTTCCGGGGCGCCGGTTGGGTGATGCTCGCGGCGTTGATCCTGACCCTCGTCGTTCGAGCCACGATCCAGATCATGGCCGGTCTTTCGGGCCTGCTCAACCAGCTGTTCCCGGCCATTCCATGGGTCGGCGACCTGATGACCGGACTCGCCGGGCTCGTGCTGGCCGCCGCGGTCGGCCTGGTCGTCCGCGCGCGTGTCCGGCGGAAGAATCTGAAACGGATGCGGCGACGCTTCGAGTCGTCCCGACGACCCACGACGGAGGCTCCATGACGGAACGGACCTATCTCGAGCGGCAGGAGGCGGCCGCGCAGGAACGCATCCGCCGCGCGCTGACCGGAGACGCCGGCGAGCCCCCGACCGAGGTGATCGAGCGCGTGACCCGAGAGCACCCGCTCGCCGCGATCGGCACGGCCGCCGCGCTCGGGGGCGTGGCCGGGGCCCTGCTCGGCCGTGTTTCCGGCGGCACGCTCTTACGCCTGGCGAAGACCGGTTCGAAACCCGCCCTATGCACGCTGAGGCGGTTCCTGTAGGCCGTGCGAGCCTCGATCCTGCTCGATCAGTTCTTCGAGGCCACCGCGATGCCGTTGATCTCGAACCGCGCGTCGAAAAGCAGCTTGCCCGAGCCGATGAACGCGCGTACGGGGTGCCTGCCCTTGGGGAAGTAGGTCCCGTAGAGCTCGTTGAAATCGTTGTAAAGGGAAACGTCGGAGCAAAAGACCTGGACGCTGACCAGGTCGCCCATCGTGGCTCCGGCCAGCTCGACCTTGGCCTTCAGCGAGTCCATCATGAGCCGCGCCTCACGCATCGGATCCTCGGGCACGCGCCCGGTCTCCGGATCGAGGCCGAGCGAGCCGGCGATATAGATCGTCTCACCGGCGGCGATCGTATGGGTAAACGGCCGCGAATCCGAACGCCCGGGCAGGTTCAGACGTTTCAGCCCTTCGCCCTTGGCCAGCAGCGCCCCCGCGGAAAACGAGACGGCAACGAGCGCGGCGACCGCGCAAAGTAGAGAGAAACGGTGCTTCATCGGAATCCTCCTCGCGAACATTCTAAGTCCTCGAGACCGTCGTGTATGATTCGAAATACTCGATGCGCCCGTAGCTCAATGGTGACTCCAGGAGGTCGCGCGAGCCGGGCCGTTCGGCACGGATGAGCGTCCGAGTGAAAGCAGAATCGAACGCCTGACTGAAGCTCGGCAGCGCCGGCGTGACGAGGTGCTCCGAGCACAGCGGTCCGGTAAGCCCGGAATCCGGTAGAGCGACGGCCCGTTAAGCCGGAGGAGCGGGTTCGATTCCCGTCGGGCGTACCAAACGAGGTTCGCCTTGGCCGCTTCTTACGACGCTCGTTCGCTCGAAGCGCGTTGGTCGCGTCTCTGGGAGCGCGACGGATGCTATCGGGCTCCCGAGCTCCCGGACGGCCCGAAGTTCTTCAACTACGACTCGGGGCCGTTCCCGAACGGTCCACTCCACATGGGTCATGTCCGCACCTACCTGCTCGGGGACATCACCGCGAGATACCAACGGGCCCTGGGCAGGGAGGTTCTCTACTGCACCGAATGGGACGCGTTCGGGCTGCCCAATGAGCTCGAAGCGCTGCGCGCGTCCGTCTCACCAGCGGAGCATACGCAACGCTGGATCGACACGATGGAGCGGCAGCTGCGCACGCTCGGGATCAGTTACGACTGGTCCCGAATCCGTTCGACGAACGATCCGGATTACTACCGATGGACGCAGTGGTTGTTCCTGCGTTTCCGGGAATGGGGCCTGATCAGCCGCCGCGAGGCCGAGCTGCCTTATTGCTCGCGGTGCGAAACGACGCTCGCCGGGATGCAGGTGGTCGGCCAGCGCTGCTGGCGTTGCGCATCCGAGGTCGAGACACGTCGACTCAATCAGTGGTTCGTGACCCTGTCCGGCCACAACGGTCCATTGCTCGAGGGTCTCGATCGGCTCGACGGGTGGAGCCCGCAAGTCCGCAATCTGGTTCGCGGGCTCGTTCACGGTCGCGGCGAGCGGCTGGGTGACGATTGGGTGATCTCGCGGCAACGGTCGTGGGGGACGCCGATCCCCATGGTTTGCTGCGACGTCTGCGACTTCGTGCCGGTTCCGATCGAACAGTTGCCGGTCCGGCTCCCGGACGATCTCGACTGGGAGCTGGGGTCGAAAGCTCTGGCCTCCAACCGGGAGTTCGTCGAGGTCGAGTGTCCGGTTTGTGGCGAGCGGGCGGAGCGAGAAACGGACACACTGGATTGTTTTTTCGATGACATCTGGTGCCAGGTATCCCCGCTGGTCGATCTCGAATCGGAACCCGGCTTCCGTACGGCGCGCGTCGACGCTTGGCTGCCCGTCGACCGGTTCCACAGCGGTTTTGACACCGTGTCCTACTTGCATCTCCACCGCTTCTTCGGCGCCGTCTTTCACGAACACGGAGAGCTGGCCACCGCCGAGCCGATCCGCACCCATCTCGGGCACGAGATGGTCCTGGCACAGGGCCACAAGATGAGCAAGCACCTGGGCAACGCGGTCTCACCGACGAAGCTCATGAGGAAGCACGGCGCCGACGCGTTGCGCCTGGCCATGCTATGGGCGGCAACGCCCGGAACCGCCATCAACTGGGCACCGGAGCGGATCGATCGAGCCGTCTCGTTGCTCGAGGAGGTGCACCGGTTCTTCGCGTCTCCCGCTCTCTCGCGCCTGGCCGAGACTCCGCCGCGGTCGAGCCGAACGGCACTCCGGTCGAAGGCGCTCGTCGCATTGTCGAGACGAGCCGAGACATCGGTCCGGCGGATCGGGCGCTTCATCGACGAGTACCGCCCCAACGCGGCGATCGACGAGTGGGCTCGGCTCTTCGGTCGAACCCGGGCCTACACGAAACCGAGAATCGAGAACTCACGGTTATCCGAAGTCGACGCTGCGGGACTGCGGAAAGTCGTGAACGCCGAACTGATCACGCTCAGCCTGTTCGCGCCCCACCTCGCCGAGGAGCTCTGGCAAAAAACCGGGCACCGGACCTACGTGGTGCAAGAAGGATGGCCGCTGCTGAAACCCCACGAATAAACGCCGGGGGCCCGGTTATCCTGGAACAAGCGAGGAGACCAGGACGATGAAGTGCCCCGGAACCGGCCCTCCGGTCCGGGGGATGAGGACCGAAGACCGGAACGAACGGTAAGGAGAGACGATGCAGATCAAGGTGGAACACCGTCCGGCCTACGCCCTCGGGATCATCGACCTGCAGGGCGGCGAGTCGATGAAGGCGGAGACCGGCGCGATGGTTTCGATGACCTCGAATGTCCAGGTCGAAAGCGGCATGCAGGGCGGGTTGCTCAAGTCGGCGATGCGCAAGATGCTCGGTGGCGAGTCGTTCTTCGTGAATACCTTCACGTCGGCCGGGGGACCGGGGCAGGTCACCGTGGCACCGAGCCTGCCCGGGGACATCACCGACCTCGAGGTTCGCGGCGACCTCTACGTCCAGTCCGGATCCTACCTGGCCGGCTCGCCCTCGGTGGAGACCGACATCAAGTGGGGCGGCGCTCGCTCGTTCTTCGGTTCCGAAGGGCTGTTCCTGTTGCACCTTCGCGGCACCGGACCCGTGTTGCTGAGCTCGTTCGGCGCGATCCACCGGCTCGATCTGGACGGCAACCAGCCGATGGTCATCGACACCGGTCACATCGTCGCCTTCGAGTCGACGTTGACCTGGAACGTGCGCAAGGTCTCGGGTCTGCTCACTTCCATCATCTCGGGTGAGGGATTGGTCAGCGTGTTCCAGGGCCGCGGAAGCGTATGGTTGCAGTCGCGCTCGAACCAGGCCTTCCTCGACTGGCTGGTGCCGCGTTTGCCGACGGCGCGCACCGGATCCGGCGGACGTGGAGACGTCGGAGGCATCCTGGGGAACATTCTCAAGGGGAACTAGCGTCCGGCTCGTTGGACATGGAGGTTGTTGACCTCAATCACCGGCAACTTCGAGCTTGTTGAGGACCCTCTCGACCGCGGGATCCCGCTCGATGAGCTCCTCGATCTCCGTCTTGCGGGACAGGCTCGTCGTGCTTCCTGTGGCGACGGCGACGTTGGCGAACACCGACACGTGCACCCGCTCTTCCGGGAATCGATGGGTCAAAAGTCGGTTCAACCGCAAGGCGGTCGATCTATTTTTCTTTTTTGCGGGAGGAGAGACGACGAGCGAATTGTCGATGTCACGTACGCCGTTGACCTGGCCGACCAATTCGAGGATCCGTCGTGCTTCGCGCCGGCTCGCGGCGACACCCGCGACCGACACCCGGCCACCGTGGGAGGCCACGGACACCGTACCGTCGTCGACGGCCGTCGTGTGTCGTAAAACCGTCCGCACCGCAGTCGCCACGCTCCGATCGCTGAGCCCGCTCGGAGTGACCCACAAGCCCGAGTCGTCGACTCGCTTCACACCCGGAACGCCCATGGTCATGCGCCGCAGCTCCAGCTTGCGCCGGTACGTTCCGACCGGACCGGTCAGGATCGCCTCCCCATCGGCTGTGGTCCGAACAGAGATGCCGGAGGTGATCCAGGGGATCAGCCGCAGGTGCGCGTTCAACGTCCGGGTCAGGGCCGTTTGGGGTTTCGCGGCGCGCCCGCGCACGAGCGCCACGCCCAGCAGTTCGGCGACCAATCGCGCCAACAGAAGCGCCTCCCGCGGCCATTGAAATACGGCGGTGGCCCCGGCGACGTAGGTGCGCCGGACCGTGTTGTCGGCGACGTCGTCTCCGATGACGGCAAAAACCGGGATCGGGTCGGTCTCTTTCGACTCACGCAGATCGCAGGTGACACGGGCCGCCGACTTGCCGTCGGGAAGAGGCGACACGAGCACGAAACCGAGGGTTCCCGGTTCGGCCGCGGCGGGAACCTCGCTCGTGCGAGCCATGTCGACCGCCAGGTCACCGAGGGCCCGCACGACCGCGTTCGCTCGATCGGACTCGCCGACCACGATCAGACGGCCGGTTTCCGGGGTCTTTGTGGGCGCTGGGCGGCGGGTTCGCCCTGCCCGGGCGTGTTCCACGGCTAGGCCGACTCCGCGGAACGCAGCGGTCGCTCGGGCAGGTTCAGCTCGAGCTTCCGGGGCGGGTGGCCGATCTGGGCGCGGAGCATCCAGCCGGCCGTCTCGTGGGCGCGCAGACGCTCGACGAGCATATCTTCGGTCGCGATGTCGCCCGCAGCCTGCGCCGCGTCGATCGCCGTTTCCAGGCGAACCGCGACGAGGTCGTGCCCCTCGATCAACGTCTGCAACATGTCCTCGGGCGTCCGCTGGTCGGCCCGCTGCTTCACGTTGCTGAGCCGGACGTAGTCCTCGAGCGTTCCGGGAGTGGAGTAGCCCAAGATGCGAATGCGTTCCGCGATCAGGTCGACGGCCTCGAACATCTCGCGGTACTGGGCCTCGAACATCCGGTGCAGCGAATGAAACGCTCGTCCGACGACGTTCCAATGACAAAACTGCGTCGTGTTGAACAACACGAACGTGTCGGCGAGAACTTCGGTCAACCGTGCCACCAGGTGTTCTCGGTTGCGATGCGTCTTCTTCTCGTACATGGCCCTCCTTTTAGTCAGATGCCGATAAATAACCGCGTTTCATTCATCTTGCGATCTCATTCGTAAAAATTCAAACTTTCAAAGTGTGTAAGTTTGAGACTTTTCATGTATAAAACTTGTTCGTGTATGATGGCGTCGATGAAGAAGAAAGCTCCGCCGCGTCTGGCGCGCCAGCGCCAGCGGACGATCTATTTACCGGAAGCGATCGACAAGAAGGTGCGTGTACTCGCCGCGCAGCGGGACACCACGGTGTCCGTGGCGATCGCGCAGGCCTTGAAGGCCTACTTCGCCGCCGAAAGGAAAGCGCGCAAGAAGGTCGACTAGCGTCCGCCGCCGATCACGCCCAGCTCGTCGTCGAGGCCGGTCATCTCCCAGCGCCCCAGCGAGATCGGGATGCTGTCGATGCGATTCAGCCGGTCGAAGAAGTCGCGCAACTCGAATTCGCGGCCGTTTTCCTCCAGCTGCTTGGAGTAGTCGGCCAAAGTGCGCTCGAGCAGGTATTTCCCGGTGATGTAGCTGGTCCCGTAGCCGGGCTGGCGCAGGTACAGGTGCTGCTCGAAGATCAGCAGGTCCTTCTCCGTCTTCATCCAGCCACGCGGCGTCCACTCGACGTGCACGGCGCCGGCCTCTTCCATCGTCATCTCGTTGGCGTGGGCGTAGAGCGATCCGAGCCCGCGCGCGGCGCGCTGCGCCAGCATGATCCAAACCAGCTCACGCGCGCGCGGCGTGTCGTCGTAAAGCCCCGCGTGCATGAACATCTCCTCGACTCCGGTCGCGGTGCCCTCGTTACGGCTGTCGAAGATGTTGTAGAGCAACGCACCCTGACGGATCGGGCTGGGGTGCGGCTCGGTTTCCATTCGCGCCAGCTCGAACCAATGATAAAAGTGTGAGTATAGCGGCCGCGGGTCGTGGTGCGTGACGATCCAGAAGAAGTTGCGCCGCTCCTCGGGTACGAAGCTGCCCAACCGGGCGCGGAGTGCGGGCTCCATGTAGTCCGTGACGGTCAGGACCTCCTGGTCACGCAGGAAACGCATCATCTGCGTCGCCGCTCGGTCGGCCATGAGGTCGTACTCCTCGGGCGACGACGCGGGTACGAGCGGGGGCAGGTTCCGGTTGCGGTGCTCCTCGAGCTTGAGCGAGGACCAGGCGCGGTCGAGCTCACGCTTGAGCAGCCGCACCTCGTCTTCCCAGCTCAACGGGACGAGGTGCACGTTCCGCAGGTACCAGGTGTAGTTCTCCTTGCCGATCCCGGAGGGTCCTGTTCTCTTCGGTGCCTCCTGTTCCAACCAGGCGATCAGCTCCTCGGTGGCTTCCCGCGCCGCCGTAACCGCTTCTCTTAATGCCGCGCTGCCGGTTTCGATCCTGTCCAGCGTCTCGCGCTGTCGCCGGACGTCGCGGATACCGGTGACCCACAAGTCGCGCGCGTTCCCCCTGAGGTTTCGCCGCGCCTGCTTCATCAACGGAGGGATCACCGCCAGATCGGCGATCAGCCGCCGCTCTTCATCGGCGTCGAGGGGAAAATCGTAGGACCACAGCTCGGTGACCGCGTGGTGGGTCGGTCCCTCGTGAGCGGGGACGTCGCTCTTGTAAGTCCAGATCGACTTGTAAAACGCCGGATCGCGCTCCCAGGGGCGCAGCACGCGAACGTTGAAATCGTAGCCGTTCATCTCGGCGCGGACGAGATGCCAGTCGACCTGCAGGTCGACCGGCCAGTCCGAGGGGTCGATCGCGTGCAAGCGAGCGCGCAGCTTCTCGAAGGCCGGTTGCCGTTCGTCGAAGGTCGCGGCGGTGTAATCCGGCGCCCCATCGAGCAGCGGCGGCCGCTCGAACGCGCGCCACTCCTCGAAGAGCTTCAACAATTGCAGGTAGTTTTCCGGCAAGGGATCCTCCGCACAGGTGGGCAGGGCGGCAAGCACGACGAGTGTCCACAGCAACGCTTTGGAAATTCTCATGGAGGCAGTCTAACGCGGGACATCCAACCTCGTTCCCCCATGGGCGGCCCGGCCGGATGCGCGACCTAGACGCTCCGCAGGGCCCGCCCGTATCTGGAGGCAAACCCGACAAACGAGGAGGTCCCCGTGAGGCAGGAAAAGACTGGACGAACGCGGTTCGCGATGGCAATGGTCCTGAGCCTGGCGCTCGCCGGCGCCTCTCTTGGAGAGGAAATCCCCGTCCTCGAAGCCGATCTGGACGCTCTTGTGTCCCTGGACTTCACCGATGCTCCGGTCGGTGAGATTCTCGACGTCATCGGTTCGACGGGGAGGCTCCAGTTCGTTTTCGACACCAAAGTCGACTTGAACGAGAAGACAACGGTGTCCTTATCGGATCTCTCGGTTCGCGATGCGCTCCGGTTTTTCGTTCGCTCACACGATCTTTTCCATGTTTTCCGCGATTCGACAACGGTTCTGATCGCTCCCGACACGCGGCAGAAACGACAGGAGCACATGCCTCGGGCGATCCGTACTTTCAAGCTCGACCATGCGGACGGCAAAAACGTGATCGTTGTGCTGCGCACCCTGCTCCAGACGCGAGACCTTGCCCTGAACGAACGGCTGAAC